>NZ_JBBGZP010000001.1:0-7638 GCF_037572605.1 Acinetobacter sp. MYb191
TACGTGCTTGGCTCTCTGGAGAGCGACTAGCCAATAATTCCTGTAAGGTTTTAGCCATTAGATTGGTCTCCTAGGGTTGAGAGATGAAGTTCGTATTGCTGGTCTGCAATGTCCAGCATCTCTTTATAAAAACGCTTTTTACCGCCTTTATCACCGATGCACAGCACAATTGCCTGTCGTAATGGATCAAATGCGAAAAAGGCTCTTAGTGGTTTACCTCGATGTTGAACGCGTAGCTCTTTCATATTGGTAAATTTAGAGTCATACACAGTATCAACTAAAGGGCGACCTAAACTTGGTCCCTACTGCTGTAAAACAACCAAAGCGGCTAAGACTTTCTCTTGTGTTGATCCGTCTTGCTGTTCAAGCCATTCATTAAACAGATCTGTCGTGATGACTGTCCACATACCACAACCATAATATAGATTATAGTCTATATTTTAAGTGGATTATACTTGCTTTGCAAATGAGAAATTATAGGCAATAAAAAAGCCCGACATCCTGTCGGGCTTTTTCGTATTTGATGCGTTAGGTATAACTCCTGTCATACCTGCATTCTCCATTGCTGTCTTTTCTTATTCTTATCTGGAGCATCCTGCTCTCTATGTCCCCATAATAGGAAATTGATGAAAAATGGTATAGACGCAAAGCACCTGAATGGATGTGCGCCAAAACGTACAAGTCTGGCCACTTTTTATCCCAAGAGTTGTCCGCAGAAATTGGGGATTGTTTAGGCTAGGTATGGCTTGATAAATCACAACAATGCGTCATTTTGATTAAACATTGATCGATTTTATTGGCAAGAAGTATCAAATCTGCTCATAAAAAAGCCGACTTGTTTCCAAGTCGGCTTTTTACGGTTTTTTAGGTTGGTTAAAAATTTTTAACTATATGAAAAACAATAATATTTTAAATTGCGTTTCGTATAAGCTCTATTATGTTAAATGAAGAATTTTTATAAAAATAATTGACTTATTTTTTAATAAAGCAATAAGAGAATAAAATTCATTATTGTGTTTTTTGTTCGCATGTGCGAATATTGGATATATAAATATATTGGATGCCAGGAGTTGCTATGGAAAATCTAACTAGTCTTCAAGTTTTCAGTATTCGTCAAAACTTGGGCATGACAACATCAGAAGCTGGGACTTTAGTAAATGTGACTAAAAGAACATGGGAAAAATGGGAATCAGGACAGTCAATCATGCCAATTTCTAAACAAGAGCTTCTTACATATAAACTGAAATATAATGAAGGTAACTATCCTGATAATATTGAAATAGTTACGATTTTTGATCAGACAAATGCTGTAGTAATTGATGCCATTTCTAATGAAAACTTTTGTGGTTTAGAAAATAACAATAATGGTACTCATACAATTAAATCACTAGCCATTGATCGTTTCACAAAACGACCTTACATTTATAAAACAGTCTTTTTTGATAGCACTAATCATCATGTTTTTCCATATGTTGAAAAATGGATAAGTGCTATGGATAGATAGCCTTACGTTCGTAGTTGGGACTTATGTTAAATAAGAGATGATTTTCAAAATTTAAATAGCAGAAAGCCCACCAGAGGTGGGCTTTCCAAATTTTATGTCTATAACGAAGGACCACTAGAACTTAGTAAATCATTGAATTTACATAAGGGAAGATGATCACATCAGACTCTATATGGACTATTATAGTTATAATAATTCATATTGCAATATAATTTAGTTTAATGAGAAATTTATCTTCAGCTTTGATTGCTTTTACTCCATTTCTTTCGGATGTTAGATTGGTTCCTTATAGATTAACATTTGATATAAGTAATGATCATGAACTTATGGGAGCCTATCTATGGAGCCAACATACAGCAAGTGCGCTGTATCCACTTTTTCATTTTGTAGAAATATTTGTCAGAAATTCAATTGATAAAGAGGCAAAAAAAAGGTTTGGTGAGTTTTGGTGGGATAAGATTGCTTACAATGATACAGAACATACAACCCGAAAATTTATTTCAAATATTGAGAATGCGAAAGAAAATCTTCGTAAAGCATGGATCAAGGCTGAGAAAAAGAAAGATAGATCAAAATCTTACCCAACTTTAGAAAATGAATGTCCTAATTTTTCACATGATCAAATAGTTGCAGCAGCAGAGTTCTCTACATGGACTTTTCTTTTAACTAATGGATTTGTGAAACCACGACATGAACACGATTTAAACAAAAAGTACTTATGGCCTAAATCATTAGGGAAAACTTTTAAGAACTTTAATATGCTAGATAGTTCTCCATATAGGGCGTTGAAACCACTACATGATAATTTGACCGATATTCGTAATTATCGAAATCGTATATTCCATCATGAGCCTATTTGGATTAAGGGTGATACATCTAATTTGAATTCGATAAGAGCTATAGAAACAATCCGCCATAAAGTTAGTAAAATGGAGGATTTTATAAAAATAGTTGACCCAAATATCCATAAAGAATTAATGGAAATGAACTTGTTCAATAATGTAAGAAGGATTTGTTCAATTCAGGAGTTAGAAATTTATCAAGGTAAATCTAAAGAAATTATTGCAGAAAGTGAATCCCACTATATTCTTGACAAGAAAAAGATACAAGAAGCTACTTCAAAAACAGTCTGTATTGAATACGATAATCAGATATTTGGACTAATGAAAGTATTATGAAATTCATAAAGTAAAAATTATTAAAAAAGCCCGACATCCTGTTGGGCTTTTTCGTATTGATGGATTATGTATATTTATACTTATATATTTCTTTTAATCTGTTTGTCTCTTTATTAAATTCTCTATCGAAATCATAGTCGGAAAAACTTCTTTTCCATTCAGATGCATACCTTAATGCAACCCAAGATTCATAATACATAAATGGATTGAGACCTATAACATTGCCCAAATCAAACTCGGAGTTGCGTAAGCTGTGAATTTCGTTGTGCATCTTTCTCGCCTTTTCTAGATTCCAATCATTTACGAAAAGCAAAGTAGCTGAATATGCCATCAGTGGATTTTTAGAACGAACAGCTAGAATTGTCTTTGAGATTCTGTTGGACAGTAATGAATTTCCTTCAACAATCGACAAGGATAATTTAGTTGTATTGAAATATTTTTCTTGAAGGATTCCTCTGTCAAATTCATAAATACCATTGCTTTTCTTGGAAATCGACATTGTCTTTTTAATAATTGAATTTCTAATGAGGTAATATTTGAGATTAAGTATGCCATTTACATTTTTAGGCGATGGAAAGTTTAAGGCTAGTGATTTATAAACCTCTTGTTCTAACTCTTCCTCGCTTGTAATTCTTTTGCTGAGTTCAAGTTCGTTTGGAGGATTATCTTTATTGCCATGTAATAATGTACTTCTTAATATGTATAAAGGATGTTTTCCTGCATCAACCAAGAAGTCTTGTCGTGACCTCATTTCAAGAAACCAACAACGCATATTTCTTATATCTTCCTGAGTGAAGAAACTATGCTCTATTGCCGTACATACAAACTTTCGGATCACAGCTGTAACAGGACTTTGAGATTCCGATAAACTTACATAACAGTCGTTGGTTACTGTCGCTTGTTTATCTTTACCTGTGTAATGGTCACAGAATGTTCGATGTGCATCACAGCCATTGTCATTCTTAAAGGCAAAATGGGTTTGTTTCACTTTTTGATTGGTTTTACTTGATATACCTTCTTTAATGATTCGTGCACCACTTACACCACAACAAGGACACTCAATATCATCTTTTACAAATTGAGCGAGATCAGGCTTTTCTATCAGGTTATTGTATCTATTCTTAAATTGTTCTACGTCTAATTCACTTTTAAATGTTTTTGAATATGCTGTTATAGGCATTCAATAAATCCTACTATTATTTGAAAATATAACTTTAGTTTTTCTATTATTAACATAATACACCTTATTTGAAATCAAAAATGAGATCTTTAAGCACCCATTTTTATTGATTTTTTTAACTTTAAGTATGTTGCACCGTAAATTTTAAACCTAAAGTGTGAACTACACGATTGATAGTATCAAAACGAGGTGAAAAGCCATGACGAAGTGTTTTATAAATGGTTTAAGAGTCGCTCTTAACTTGGCTAAATTCATTTATGTTAAGTGAAAAACTTTGATGGACAATTTTAGATACAAATAAAAGGCTTTATCTTCATTGTTTTATCTTAGCTAATTAAGAGTGCTCAAGGCTGTAAATAGGAACTATACTTTAAGAAGTATAGAATTTTTTATAAAAAATTGGGGGTAAAATGGGCGTTAAAGATATTCTAAAAAGGGGAATGGATGAGAAAGATAAAAATGAGTTAGTCCGGTTACTTTCTCAAATTAAAACTATTAATGAAAGTCTTATAGCCAAATATGAATTGAGAGCTGATCTAATTCAACTTGTAGATAAACGACAGGGGGCAGCACGTGTCGTTAAAGAGGAAATTGATACTCTACGAAAAGAAATTGACGAACTTAAGGCTCAAAAACAGAGTTTGATTACTGAAATTGATACAGTATTAAAATTCAAAGAAGATGTGGAAGAATTAAAACTATTAATAGAAAGTAGAACTTCCACTGGGCAACCTTTAGCTGAAGCCATTAACAATTTGCTCAATATAGAAAACTATGAGGAATGGCTAAAGAAATCAAGAATCTTAGATGAGGTGTTTAAAGACGTTCATCTTCCTATGGATGACCGTGGAATATCAAAATCAGAAATTATTCAAGATACTTATGCTAAGTCAGAAGAATTAAATAAATATCTATTTGAAAAAGATGAAAAAGTAGAAGTAGATGGGGTCGCTACTACAAGAGATTTTTCACTTCGTAGAAGTTATAAATTAATAGATGAATATTATAAAAGGCTTTTCATATCTTCATTGGATGAAACAGATAATGAAATTCCCTCTATCACAGCCCAAATTGATAAAAAGAAAACTGAATTAGAAAGTTTTCATACCAAAATTTTTGGCGATAACAATGCTCAAAAAATTAGCCTTTCAGATGCTTTAGATGAAAGATTAAGACAACTTAAACTTGTAGAGGATGAAGCCAGAAAGGTTTTAAATAGAAGTAGTACGGCTGGTTTAGCAGGAGGTTTTTTTGAAAAAGCAAAAGAAGCAAAATACAACAAATGGGGAAGTTTAGCTGTATTTGCTGTCGCTTTAATCTTATTGGCTACATTCAATTTTAATCATATTGATTGGAAAAACTTAGACTCCATTACGTTTCAATCTATTGCTATTAGAGTAATGTTAAATATTCCTTTACTATGGTTGGCTACTGTTGCAAATATAAATTTGAATAAATATAGCCGTTTAGAACAGGAATATGGTCATAAAGAAGCTTTAGCAAGATCTTATGAAAAATATAGAGATGAAATATCTAAACTTCCTGATTTAGATAGTGAGGTTGATGAGCCAACAATGGCTAAGCTACATGCTGAATTGATTAAATTAAACTTGGAAGCATTCAAGAAAAATCCGACTGATGATATGGACAAAGCTAGAGCTAATTTTTTAGGAGAGAGATTTTTTAACCATAAAGAAATGGCTAAGGAAAATAATGACTAATTCTCTAAATTTCCAAAATTAAAATATTGATAATAATTGTTTTTATATTTAATAATTTAAATCTACTTGGATGAAAAAAACAACATACATAACTTACGTAAGTTATGTATGTTATTTAACTTATTTAATTTCGGTTAAGACAGCCAGTTGCAAATCTTCTTTTGATAGCTTCTGTAGCTGATGTAAAGCAGCTTTTAAAATAATTGAGCGATTTGCTTTTGCTACTCTGGAATCTATTAGTAGATCATCAATTTCTTGGCTTACTTCTTCAGTTAATGAAAAGGTAAATCGACGATATACCTGTTGAGAAGATTCTAGGCTTTTAACACGTTTAGTTGAGCCATTAATAAAATCGTCAATTTTTTGATCTGTAGATTTAGATTCTTGAGCTGATTTTGTTAAACCTTTAAGTGCCATTTAAAGCTCTCCTAAAAATTCTAAAGCAAGTTGCTCAATTTCAATGATTGCTTTTTTATCGGTATCAACTTCAAATACGGAAAGTCCATTTTCATCTGCATCATCATATACATTGCGGTTTGTTGTGAATTGGTTCAATGGGGATAAACCAAAAGACTCACATGCATCTTTTGCATCAAGAATTCGCTGTACTTGACTTGGTAATGTCGGACATTGAGTAATCACAGCCCTAGTAATTAAATTTGGGTTAACTGCTTTGGCCAATTTAATAAGTTGTTCAACATGAACTAATGTCTTTAAGTCACGACGTTTAGGACGGAATGGTAAAAGCATATGTGTTGCAATAGTCATTGCTGAGCGTAGAGCTTCAGAGTCTTGACCACCAGCATCAATAATAATGTCTTGATAACGTCGAGATAGATCGTCTAAAACTTGTCGAATATTACCTGCTGCTTGGACTGATGGAATGTTCTTTAAATCAGAGTTTTCATCTCTTTCTTTAACCCAATCTGTAGTAGTTCCTTGTGGGTCAGCATCTAAAAGTAAAATGTCTCGTTTTTTCTGCTGAAGGTAAACAGCTAAGTTTTGAGCAAGACAGCTTTTACCAGATCCCCCTTTTTCACCGCCAACTAAGATAATCATATTTTTATGTAACTTACGTAACTTATTTAACCTAAGAGTATCCGTAAATATGGAATAGATCAACAGGTTTAAGTTGAGTAAGTTACGTAAGTTATATAACTTATGCGAAAGTTACTAATATTTAAGAAAAAAAAATTTAAAATTTTTTTTTCTTAATCATTTTTATAAGATTTTAGGTCTCTATGAAGGGGGTTTTTTGAAATTAACAGGGGGCAAAAAAATTGTTATTAGATGATTTATAAGAAGTTATAGATGGAGAAACATACGAGTCTTGTTTTGTTAGTACAAATCAATATATGTATGTTTTTTAGAAGATTTTTCCTTTGAAAAATAAAAGCCCTCCTTGACATACATCAAGGAGGGCTTTAAATTCGTCGGTACGCAGTTATTTGATGGTGGAACATCAAGTAACGAAGATCAGCAGAGCTACCAACTCGTGCAGATTTCACCAATGGCTTGTACCTGAACTCTATTTTCACAGGAAAATGATATTAGTTCAAGCCCCTAAATGATAAGTCTTCGTTAGTTAAGTGTTTTTTTTCATCAAATAAGCTTTAAAAAGCAGGTTTTGCCTACTTCTGCGTGTCCGTTTTACGGCTGGCATGTGGTGTGGGTGGATGGAATTAAGCGACGCTAGCGCACCACAGCGATTGTTTTATATGGATAAAGCAAGAGTTGCTACTAGGGGAAATCGACAAAGCAACAACGTGATGAGTAGCTGAATACTTGGCTTAAATCGTAAATTGGGGAAACCCTTGCGGAGATAGTTGGGTTCAGTTGGTTTGAGAACGTGTCGATGCGGTGTGTGAATCGTAATCTCAGCCTATAAGGGGAAGCACAATTACCCTTTGCAGATACGACCGATGCGTGGCTCCGTCAGCCCGAAAAGGTGTATGGCAATACTTTAAGAGCAAGCAACTTTTTGCAGGCTCTTAGGGTGAGTATTGCCGAAACTCACTCAACGTTCACCATCAGCCCAAAGGGCTTGCCCGATGG
>NZ_JBBGZP010000002.1:0-622 GCF_037572605.1 Acinetobacter sp. MYb191
TATCTGAGGGTCTGTAGCTCAGTTGGTTAGAGCACACGCTTGATAAGCGTGGGGTCACAAGTTCAAGTCTTGTCAGACCCACCAAATCTGACTAACAAGCATTGTTAAATGCTGAATACAGAAAACCAGAAACATTGACTTATTGATAAGCTGGGGACTTAGCTTAGTTGGTAGAGCGCCTGCTTTGCACGCAGGAGGTCAGGAGTTCGACTCTCCTAGTCTCCACCATATATTGTTCTTCAATATATAAGCTAAGACGTTAGATTATAGAAATTAGTAAGAAGTAGAAATTGGTTTACATTTTATTAACTTCTGTGATTTATCGCAGTTTCCTGACCTGACGAAGGCTGGAAAAATCATTAACAGAATATATTTGAGTTGAAATAATTTGTTCATACTCGTTTTAGTTAACTTAACAAGCAATTGTTAACGTTGAATGAAATGAGTTACTAGCGAAATTAACTGAATCAAGCGTTTTGGTATGTGAATTGAATTGAAGCTGTACAGTGTTTAAGTACACAGAACAACAAACTGTATGATCGAGCAATCGATCTGTCCTAGTACTACTTGTAGGTGCTACGACTGTTTGGGGTTGTATAGTCAAGTAATTAAGTGCATGTGG
>NZ_JBBGZP010000003.1:0-529 GCF_037572605.1 Acinetobacter sp. MYb191
CTCTAGGATAGTGGACGTTACTCGCAGAATAAGCACCGGCTAACTCTGTGCCAGCAGCCGCGGTAATACAGAGGGTGCGAGCGTTAATCGGATTTACTGGGCGTAAAGCGTGCGTAGGCGGCTTCTTAAGTCGGATGTGAAATCCCTGAGCTTAACTTAGGAATTGCATTCGATACTGGGAAGCTAGAGTATGGGAGAGGATGGTAGAATTCCAGGTGTAGCGGTGAAATGCGTAGAGATCTGGAGGAATACCGATGGCGAAGGCAGCCATCTGGCCTAATACTGACGCTGAGGTACGAAAGCATGGGGAGCAAACAGGATTAGATACCCTGGTAGTCCATGCCGTAAACGATGTCTACTAGCCGTTGGGGCCTTTGTGGCTTTAGTGGCGCAGCTAACGCGATAAGTAGACCGCCTGGGGAGTACGGTCGCAAGACTAAAACTCAAATGAATTGACGGGGGCCCGCACAAGCGGTGGAGCATGTGGTTTAATTCGATGCAACGCGAAGAACCTTACCTGGTCTTGACA
>NZ_JBBGZP010000004.1:0-657 GCF_037572605.1 Acinetobacter sp. MYb191
ACTTCAAATGTGGGTAATACGGGCAAGAACACCATTCATGATGCGATTGACTCAGTTAATAAAGCAGCAGCGGCGGCTAAAACGACTGTGGTTGAAGGCGACAACATCACGATTACAGATGTCACTAATGCTGATGGCAGCAAAGAATATAAAGTTGCGACGAAGAAAGACGTTAAATTCGATTCAGTCACGCTTGGCGATACGCTCATTAACAATGCTGGCTTAAGCATCAAAGACGGTCCAAGCATTACGGCTCAGGGCATTGATGCAGGTAAAAAGAAAATCACCAATGTTGCCAATGGTGATATTAAGAGTACATCACAAGATGCAGTGAATGGCAGCCAGCTTCACCATACTGCAAACAGCATTAAAAACAGTATTGGTGGTAATACATCACTAAATGCTGATGGTGGTGTAACGACTTCAAATGTGGGTAATACGGGCAAGAACACCATTCATGATGCGATTGACTCAGTTAATAAAGCAGCAGCGGCGGCTAAAACGACTGTGGTTGAAGGCGACAACATCACGGTTACCGATGTCACCAATGCTGATGGTAGCAAAGAATACAAAGTTGCAACGAAGAAAGATGTCAGCTTTGACTCTGTGAAGCTGGGCGATACGCTCATTAACAATGCTGGCTTAAGCATCAAAGAC
>NZ_JBBGZP010000005.1:0-338615 GCF_037572605.1 Acinetobacter sp. MYb191
GTAGGAGTCTGGGCCGTGTCTCAGTCCCAGTGTGGCGGATCATCCTCTCAGACCCGCTACAGATCGTCGCCTTGGTAGGCCTTTACCCCACCAACTAGCTAATCTGACTTAGGCTCATCTATTAGCGCAAGGTCCGAAGATCCCCTGCTTTCCCCCGTAGGGCGTATGCGGTATTAGCATTCCTTTCGGAATGTTGTCCCCCACTAATAGGCAGATTCCTAAGCATTACTCACCCGTCCGCCGCTAGGTCGTATAGCAAGCTATACTTCCCCGCTCGACTTGCATGTGTTAAGCCTGCCGCCAGCGTTCAATCTGAGCCATGATCAAACTCTTCAGTTAAAAATCATTAGTAGCTTATGGCTACAAATCTTGGCTCATCAATTTTCTGACAAATATTTCTCAAATAAACTTCGAGTAATTTTTACCATTCAATCAATGAAATATTTTCGATCGATCAATCAGTAAAAATCCACACAAGTTGTTCTTCATAATCTCTTAATGATCTTCTTGCTGATTCGTCACCAGCAAGCTAGGTCGGCTATACTACTCTCTTTCCAGAGAAAGTCAACTGGTTTTGTTAATTATTTTTAAACTTATTCAAGACTTCCAGATTCTACCACTTAGGCTAAATCCTTGTTTCTCAACAAGTTTTAATCAACATCACCGCCGATGGATGTGCATTCTACAGTATTTCACACCCAACACAACCCCCTTTACTCAATTATTTATAAAAAAACTTACACTTGTTTATTTATTCAGCAAAATGTCGCTTTTTTACTAACATTTCTTAAAATTTGATTTAACAATGAGCAATAAAGAGCTGTTAAGATAGTTAAAAGATTATTTTTTTAATTCACCTGCTGATTATAAAGTTCCGGAACTCTTTTATATGCAACACATTCGCCACTTATGTGCTGGTCTACTCTTTGTAGGCTTTACAACATTTGCATTTGCTGAAGATGTAGCGCCTACAGCTGCCAGCGAAATAGATACCAGTGCTGATCCGCAAACAGCTCAATCTTCTTCGCTTAAAGAATTAAAGAATATTAAAGCAAAAGATTTAAAAGTAGATGCCAATGCAGCACAACCTGATAATGTAAAAGATCCGCTTCAACCTTTAAATAGACAAATTTTTGCCGTCAATGATGCTTTAGACCGTGCGATCGTTCGCCCAATTGCGGTGGAATATAAAGAAAAGATCCCTTCTCCGATTCGTGACTCTTATAGTGGCTTTCGTAAAAACCTCGGTGAACCTTGGAATGCGGTGAACCAACTTATACAAGGCCGTCCCGGCCGTGCCGCAAAAACTTTAGGTCGATTTACCATTAATACGGTAACTACTTTAGGCTTTGCAGATCCTGCTTCACATTTGGGTTTAGAAACTGAAGATGAAAACTTTGGTACGACTCTTGGTTATTGGGGGGTTCCATCTGGCCCATACCTAGTACTTCCTGTTTTTGGGCCAAGTACTTTCCGTGATGGTTTTGGCTTGGTTGTTGATGGTTATGCACGCCCACAAAGATACATTTTAGAAGATGAAGAAGGCCTATATTGGGCTGAACAGACTTTACGTGGTATTGATGTGCGATCACAACTGATTGATATTGAAGGTGCGATTCAAGGCGACAAATATTCCTCAATTCGTGATATTTATTTACAACGTAAAAACTTCATTATTGCTGAGAAAAAAGGCCAAGAAGCTGAAGGGATGTTCATTGATGATGTCGGTGATGATGATTCTTCTAGCTCTCCATCAACCAATGAATCGCATCAAATGTTAGATACGGAATAACAATGTATTGCAGCTAGAGTTGAATTTTTTTTCTCTAGCTGTAATTTGCTTGTTATAGTAAAGCAATAGCTTAATGCTAAGGATAAGCCATTTTTTTTATGTATTTCATTCAACCTTCTCGCCATATTCCATATTTAGAACAGGTGCTAGACACACTACCAAGTGTGCAAATGATTCGCATAGAAGACATTGATCTTTATGACCCGACTATTATTGCTATTGCCGATATCCAAGATTATTTAGATTATAAATGGACACTGCCTACCATTGTCCTTGCCTTTGAAAATGAAGGTAGTGCTTTAGCCCAAGCTTGGGAACTCGGTGCTTTAGCAGGTTGGATGTGGAATAAACTGCCCAGTAACCCACAGCAATCCTTACTCAAAATTGATGCTCAATATAAGCGTAATCAAGACAGTCGCGATCTGCCTTCCGCAGCAGAGTTACAAAAGCGACTTTTACCAAACCCTATAGAACTCCAAAACTACACCGTTGAAACGTTTTTTCAGCCTTCTGCTTATTTGTCTGGAGACTGGTTTGATTATTGGAAAATTAGCGATAAAGAAGTGATGTTCTATTTAGCTGATGTATCTGGTCATGGGGTCACCAGTAGCTTATTAACCTCTTGGATGGCGGCTTTTCATGGTCGTGCCAAAACACCGCGTGGGTTAATTAAGAAACTCAATGGCATGTTGGTTCAAGAGAATATTGAAAAGCACATCACCATGATTGCAGGGATTTTAAACCTCGAAACACATCAACTTCGTTGGTCGAGTGCAGGACATTACCCCCCCGCAATTATCTTTGAGCCAAATCAAGCTCCTAAAATATTACATACCAGTAGTTTTCCTTTAGGCCTTACTGAAGAACTGGAAGTTGAAGAGCATGAATGTGTGCTCAACCGTCATGCCCGCTTCATTATTTGTTCCGATGGCGCACTCGAACCCTTCAATGGTGGACTGAACGATCAGTTCACACAATTGGTCTATCATTTGCAAAATCAATCCTTTGAAGCACCAGAGCATGTTGCAGACGATATTGCCATTTTAAGTTTACGTCGAATGAATTAATCAAATTATCAATAACTTATTACAATATCCTATCTTCTAAGACTGTTAGATACTTGAGTAAGTATTTGCCCTATGGGATAATTTCCTATCCTTCTCTGCAAATGGCATTTATATGTCAACAGGTCATGTTGAATATGCAAGCTTGAATGGAACGCATATTTTTAAGCTTATTGGCGAAGTGCGTGCCCAATCTTGTATCAGTCTAGACAAACTTTTAAACCGTATTGAACAACAGTCAAATGTTGTTGGTGCAATCGTAGATTTAACCCAAACTACATTCATCGACAGCACTGTGTTAGGCATTTTGGCAAAGTTAGGCTTAAAGCTTAAACAGATCCATAATATCCAAGCTGTCATGTTGTCCACCAACTCTGATATCACTACCTTAGCCAACAGTATGGGGCTAGGGCAGGTTTTTGTGATTTTAAACTACTGTGGCGATCCAAATGTTTGTACCCTCGAACTGATGGAAGAGCACATTACACATCGTAATATGTTAAACACCGTACTAGATGCACATAAAACTTTGATGGAACTGAATCAAAGTAATCAAAATATGTTTGAACCTTTGGTCAAACAGTTGCAAAAAGAACAAGACAGCCTCGATCAAGTGTCACAGCAACAAAACGCATAACAACAAATTTTGTAGGCCCATTTATGACTTTACTTTCTGTTGCACAGATGAACTCTCAAAATGACATTGAAGCAAACTTCCTTGTCATTGAGTCTCTCATTCAACAAAGTAAAGCAAATGGTGCTGAACTTATTGTGTTTCCAGAAAACTTCATTTGTTTTGCCGCAGGCAAACAACGTGAGACGGCAGCACAGTTTGAAGACATCAAAAAGCGTTTAGAAAATCTTGCCCATCAATATCAGATCTGGATCGTCGCGGGTACTCTCCCAAGCCCGTTCCGTCCAGATGGTTCTGTTATTGAAGATGGTCGTGTTCGTACAGTCAGTCTTTTCATTAGCCCTGAACGGACCGAAGCACGTTATGACAAAATTCATTTGTTTGACGTACAAGTTGGCGATGCTGTGGGTGGCTACCAAGAATCTAAGTTTTTTGAACCTGGTACAGATGTCGTTGTGGCAAAAACACCTTTTGGTAATATTGGCTTAATGGTTTGCTATGACTTACGCTTTCCTGAACTGGCTTTAACTTTACGCGCACGTGGTGCAAATATTTTAACTGCTCCTGCTGCATTTACCTACACTACGGGGCAAATGCACTGGCAGTTATTATTACAAGCCCGTGCGATGGATAGCCAAAGCATCGTGTTAGGCGCAGCGCAACAAGGTTGGCATGGTGAAAAGAGACAAACTTGGGGACATGCAGCAGCAACCAATAGCCGTGGTCAAGTTTTGGATTTAATTCTTAACCCGGGTGCGCAGTTGATTACTGTACCTTTTGACTTGGCAGAACAAGTTCAAATCCGTGAAAGCATGCCGTTAATGCAACATCGGAAATTAATTCAACTCTAAAAATTTAAATAAAGTAAAAAGCAAATCTTGAGTTTTTTCATGAACTCATTTTTAATATTTTCATTGAAACGTTAAATCGATAATAATGAAAATATTTTTACTCCTCACACCTCTACTTCTTTCATTTACTCACACCTTAGTATTTGCAAAAACAAATGATCTATATGCACTTGCAAAAAAGAACTCAGAAACTGAATGCGTTCGAGGCTTAGCCCAATCCGTACTTTTAAAAAATAAAGTACAGAATCATACATTTTCAATTAAAAATACGACAGATGATTTTCCTATTTTATATGGTTTAGAAACAGCACAACTTGAAAATAAGCAAACTATACGACTTGAGCATGTCGGTTGTGAATCTTATGGTTTCGACATTCAGCTCATCCTAAATTCAACCCATATTGAAAAAATCACAAACTTTGTCAAAGCTGTTTAATTCAAGAGTTACGTAGAATCGCTATTTATTTGCAACAAGATAATCGTGAGTTTTATTTAGATGGTATTACTGCTTTAGAGCAACAATTTACAAAATCCAAGACATTTGAAATCAATATTGACTACATGCTTAAGGGTACAGAAGAAATGCCCCAAACCTTTTCTTTCAGTCAGATTCAAAAGCAAAAAAATGGACAATATCTGATTCATTTTAGGAATAATACAGGTCCGCTTTAACTCTTTTTATTTAGATATTACATTTACAAAAACACTGCTTATTCTTTCTGCAATTTAGGACAGGATAAGGACTCAAATACAATATTCAGGGAATCACAATGTCTTTAGAAAAAGTAGTTTATACAGCACATGCTAAAGCGACAGGTGGCCGAGATGGTCGCGCAACCTCTTCTGATAGAATTTTAGATGTAAAACTCACCGTTCCTAAAGAAATGGGCGGCGCAGGTGGTGGAACGAACCCTGAACAGCTTTTTGCCGCAGGTTATTCTGCATGTTTTCTAGGTGCAATGAAGTTTGTTGCTAACCGTGACCAATTAAAAATTACACCTGATGTTTATATCGAAGGTGATGTAGGTATTGGCCCGATTCCAACAGGCTTTGGTATTCAAGTGACCTTGAACATTCACTTAGAAGGTTTAGAGCAAGCAGAAGCGCAAAAATTAGTGGATGCAGCACATATCGTTTGCCCTTATTCAAATGCAACACGTGGCAATATTGATGTGACATTGAATGTGATTGTTTAATTTTTAAATGAACATCCACTTAAAAATAAAGACTAATTTTTAGGTGGATTTAATTTATTCAAATATTCTATATTGACTTAAACAATGTAGAAAAACACCTAAAATGAAACGTGACAAATCAAATGATGAAACTTTTCTTCAACTGACTAATATTGCAAATAATTTTAAATCGACTGAAGAAAATTATCTCCTTTCCTATCCTTATTTTTTAAATTACTTCCAAAATTTAGAATCTATCAATTTAGAGAATTTGGTTATCGGAATAAGTTTTACTTATTCTTGGATGCCCACGATCCTAAAAGTGCTAAATCTTAAAAATACAGAAGAAGCTCTCTTCATCTTAAATGAAGTCAAAAAAGGCAAACTTATCGATGAACAACAACTTACAACGCTAAAAACTACCCTTAACAATTCACTTGTTGGTACATCAAAACTCTTACATTTTATAAACCCAAAGCAATATGCGATTTGGGACAGCCGTGTTTTTAGATTTCTAAACGATGTAGAACCACATAAATATAGACTAGAAATGCCCAGAGCTTATATTGAGTATTTAAATCTTATCGAAGAGCTAAAAAATGAAAAAGCCTTTACAACATTTTTTGAGTTAATGAAACAAAAAGTTGGTTATGACATCACGGAATACAGAGCACTGGAACTTGCATTTTTTAAAGGCACTCCATTTCAAAATAAATGAACCCGCTAAAATTTCATTTTTTAAATTTAATCTTTAGCTTTATTCATTACTCTGCCGCTTCATTGGTCACACGTAATACTTCTTCCAATGTGGTTTTCCCCGCCAATACTTTACGCAAACCATCATCACGAATAGAGCCTGAGTGTTGTCGGGCATAACTTTCTAATTCATATTCAGCGGCATTGCCATGAACTAAACGACGCATTTGATCATCCACAGCGACAATTTCATAAATTGCCGTCCGTCCCGTAAAACCCGTATGTGAACAACGTTCACAGCCATTCGGTTGAGGTAACTGAAGTTCTGCTTTTGGGTTCAAATGCTGAAACAGTTGTGTTTCAAAAATATCGGCTTCATGCCATGTCACACAATGACTACATAAGGTGCGCACTAAACGCTGTGCAATGACACCAATCAAAGAACTCGACAGTAAAAATGGTTCAATGCCCATGTCTTTTAAACGAGTGACCGCACCAATGGCCGTATTGGTATGCAGTGTAGATAAGACCAAATGCCCTGTGAGCGATGCTTGTACCGCAATTTCAGCCGTTTCCAAGTCACGGATTTCACCCACCATCACCACATCAGGATCTTGACGCAGCATGGCTTTTAAGGCTCTCGCAAAAGTCATATCGACTTTGGTGTTAACTTGGGTCTGTCCAATCCCTTCCAGTTGATATTCAATCGGGTCTTCTGCGGTCAAAATATTTTTCGAACCATCATTAAGGTCTGAAAGCGCCGCATAAAGCGTTGTTGTTTTACCCGAACCTGTCGGCCCTGTGACCAAAATAATGCCGTGTGGGCGATGCACCAATTGGGTTAAACGCTCATAGTCAGGTTTCAATAAGCCCAAATGTGTCATGTTCAAACGACCGGCTTGTTTATCTAATAAACGCATCACCACACGTTCGCCATGTGATGATGGCAAAGTCGATACACGCACATCCACTTCACGACCGGCTAAACGCAGTGAAATACGCCCGTCTTGCGGAATCCTTTTTTCTGCAATATCCAGTTTTGCCATGACTTTAATACGAGACACCAACAGCGGTGCTAGTTCACGGCGTGGCTGAACAATTTCACGTAATTGCCCATCGACACGTAAACGCACTGACAGTTTCTTTTCAAAGGCTTCAATATGAATATCGGATGCGCCAACACGAATGGCTTCGGACAATAATGCATTAATCAAACGAACAATTGGGGCATCATCTTCTTGATCCATCAGATCTTCAGCTTCAGGCACTTGGTCGGCTAAACTGAGTAAATCGGGATGATCTTCTAAACCTGCGGCCACTTGTTGTGATTCGCCACTGTCCCCTGCATAGCTACTGCTTAAAAGCTGGTGAAATTCTTCATCACTACACAGTTGATGTTGTGCTGCCACACCTAAAAAACGACGTGCCTCTTGCAAAGCCAACAACGGCGTACTTTCACGGCGCACAATAAAGGCTTGATCGCCTTCGTAACGCAACAGCACGCCATGACGCTTCGCAAAACTATAGGGAATTTGTAATTGTTTAAGCACTTGCATCTTAAAATTATAATAATGATGAAAAATATTATTTTGAGTGTACTCTAAGCATATGACAGCGTGAAGTCTGTTTTTCACTGATTTGCAATATAAGGAAATGTGCTGTTGCCTAATATGAATGAACTGTTTGAATCGGATAGCCCCAATTTAAAATGGTGGGGGGAATACAACTTTGAGTTGAATCAAGCTCGTGCGTGGCAGTTCGGCTCATTACTTTTTCGCCTCACCCGCGGTCTACAAGAATGGCGTTTAGAATTCCATCGTCCTCAAGTTCAGTATGACTATGAGCAAAAATGGCATGCGATAGAAGACCCACATTTCGCCTTTCCACAACCCGTTGAAATTAAACGCTACATGTTTAAAAACACCCATCATACGATTCAACTGATGCCACGTTTGGCCGATCGTTCAGTGGTGATTAAACCTGTCGATCCGATTTATATTCCAGCTGGTCAGCGCGGGACGCTGTATATCAGCACTCCGTTATGGATTTCGGGTTTTATTGAAGGTCAGCGCGATCCCCTATTTGATATTCCTGTGATTTTACCCAAAGAAACTTGGTTTGGGCCAAACCACCGTACAGGTGAAATTGCCTACGCTACGGCTGTCGATGGTCGAACTGAATTGCATCAACTCAAACCACGTGCATTTCGTGCGGTGACGCCCATTGAGTTCCACAACACCAGCCATTTACAACTACGCTTCGACCGTATGAACGTGCCTGTTTCAGCCCTTCCTTTATTTTATAGTGAAAGTACGGATCGACTTTGGACATCCCAAATTAAAGTCTTGCATGAAGGCGCCGATCGGCCACCGCGAATCCGTATTGAAAATCGTACGCCGCCGCATGCAGGCAAAGTGATTTATGTGCATCCACCTCGCTCTTCGGCGAGTGCATTATTTAATATGTTTGATTCATTCTTCTAAGGGGAACATATGCCAAACTCAAATATTCCCCAAGAAATTACCAGTAGCCTAAAAGGCATTTTTACCAACATCAATACAGAACGACTAACGGAAATCTTAATTGCCTTAGTGCTGTGTTTTGTTGGGTTTCTCTTGGCACGTCTGGTTTCAAATACCTTTATCCGAACCATTGGCACCAAGTTTAACGCCCACCAACGACTGGTCTGGCGTCGTGGTATTTTTTAATTTATTTTTATAATTTTTTTGATGGCCAGCCTCAAAGAAGCTGGTTTTAAACTCAGTGTGTTTTTAGGCGCCGCAGGTATTTTGACGGTTGCTTTGGGTTTTGCCTCACAAACCTCTGCATCCAACTTAATCAGTGGGTTGTTCCTGATTGGTGAAGGTTCTTTTGAAATTGGCGACACCATTTCAATCACCCTTATTCGTGGCAATACCATTGAAGGTGAAGTCATTTCAATTGACCTCCTCTCGGTTAAGTTACTCACTCAAGACAACATTTATGTACGACTGCCGAATGAACAACTGATTCGAGCGCCTGTTCATAACCTCTCTAAGTTCCCAATACGGCGTATTCCAATCACCCTAGCCATTAACTTTCATGAGAACATCATTAAAGTACGTGAAGTGCTGATTGATGTCGCCAATAAATATCCTTTGGTGCTGGCCGACCCTAAACCTGCCGTCACCGTCACCGCCTTTCGCGAGTCTTCGATTGAGTTATTGTTTGCCGTGTGGTGTCAGCAAGAACACTTTTTGCAAGTGCGTGATGAAATGCAGGAACGTATTCGCAATGGTTTCTTAGATAACCAAATCGAAATTCCTGTGCCGAAAATGGGCTTTGTCGATCATCCGCTTTCGCGTCCTTTATCCAATGAAGAAATTGATCAATATGCCAATGCACAAGCCTTGAAACGAGAACCAAACATCAAATAAATCGCCTCAGCTCCTTATGATCCCTGCAGACATAAGGAGCTGAACTTGTTTAATTGGTCTTTTCATCAAGTTCAGGCATCGGTGCAATATACGCAATCACCAACATCACCAAACCTGCGCCTAAGAATGAAATCACGCGGGTGAGTGTCCCAATGTGAGATAAGTCAAACAAGACCAATTTCAGCGTCACAAGAACTAAAATACAGCCGCCGAAAATCCACAATGAACGCAGGTTGCGTTTGGTTGCCGTCAGCATGCAAATGAAAGCCAAACTGACCCAAAGCAAAGTAAAACTCAGTTGCACCAAGGCATTTTCCCACATTTCCCAGTCATTATAGGGTGTGAGGAAATAGACATGAAGCGCACGTAGCACCACATAACTACTGAGCCAAAGTAGACTCGACATCATCAAAATGGCACCCAGACTTTTTTCCAAACCCGCTTTCATTTGTAAATTCAGCATCCAAATGACACCAATCAGCATTGCAATACTGACCAAGTCGAATGGATTGAAAATGGGTAACCGGTACCCTGCAAAAGCTTGTTGGCTAAAGATCTGAGAACACACGATCCAAAACAACATGAGCACTAAGGTATTGCGGGCCTGCCAAAACTTTCTCCATCGCGTTTGAATCGGTTTCACATAACACCATGCAGCAAAGGCCAGTGGTAAAATAACCATGCTCAGATACGGCATACTTGGAATGAGAGTTAAGCTGGTCAGCGCCAAACTTAGTAAAGCCCCCAAACTCACCCACTCCTGCTCATCCGCTACACCCTGTAATGGGCGCAACCACAGCAACGTGAGTAATCCACTCATTAAAGCAAACAGTAGGCGATCTAAACCAGGCGACCACATAATGATGCCATCATGGCTCAGGTCAACCAAGAAAATGAAGGCAACTGCATACAGCGGAATCAGGCCAATCCATTTGGGTAATAGCCATGACCAACTGGCTTTACGGTAGAGCAACCATTCATTCAGTACTGTATATAAAAGCACAATAATCAGCAGTGCCATCATTACCTGACTTTTACTGTCGATTTCATCCAACAGTAAAATAAACAACATGCTGGTTGCTAGAAGCAGTTGTAAGCAAAAAAAGGCAATGGTGGCAAAAGACAACTGTTGTCTAAAGCGCTCTACACTGTTGGCAACGGTAACCACAGCAAAATAACTCAGACATAGCGCCCAATAGACTTCCGTTGGAAAACGATTGAGCTCCACCACATAGTACAGACTTGAGAGCCCAGCCACGGCCAATAAACCCATCGCCAAATAACGACTCAGGGCAGAGTTTCGATATAAGGCATACATAAAGATCAGTGCACCCTCAATACTCCAACCCACCACACCCCACTGATCAGGCAGTAAAATAGGGGGAATCAGCGCCAAGAAGACCAAAGTCAGACTGAGATAACTTTGTGCAATCAACTCAACACTGTGAGCTCTTTTTATGAGTTGATAAAGCGTGGCATAGAGCGCCGCAAAGCCGAGACTAAAGCCTGCTTGCCATGTTGTCTTCTCAAAATACATCACATATAAAAAAGCAAAAGCAACAATGGGTGCAGCAAAAATCAAAGCCACATCCAAGATCGGTTTTAACTTAAACTGAGTTAAATCCTCACGCGCCAACAGTTGACTATAACGAAAACACAAC
The DNA here is from genome assembly GCF_037572605.1 of Acinetobacter sp. MYb191. Taxonomy (NCBI): domain Bacteria; kingdom Pseudomonadati; phylum Pseudomonadota; class Gammaproteobacteria; order Moraxellales; family Moraxellaceae; genus Acinetobacter; species Acinetobacter sp. MYb191. The sequence goes on from NZ_JBBGZP010000005.1 coordinate 11,290, forward strand.
CAAAAAAACACCGCACTATGTGCCAAAACCAACACGGCCAGCATGTCTCGCTCAGACGCTTTACCCTGATAAAAGGCATAAGCGCCACCTACGACCACCGTCATTAAAAAGGCAATTTGGTTGAGGACTTTCCACGGCCTGAACGTGCTTAAAACAGCAACCGCAATATTGATAACCACATAGTAGGCCACCAGCTCTATCGCAGTGGCATTCCGTACAGGCAAAGTAAAAGGCGCCAAATAAGCAATGATCATCGCCATCAACGCCAGCTCAATCGACTGCTGTTTTAAACTGAGCCAAAGTGTAACCGCCATCACCACCACAAAGCACAGGCTCGCAATCGCTAAACTTGCAATCACACCGTTGTAGTAAGCAAAAAACAAAGTCAAAAATAAACCTGACAGTCCAAGTGATTCTAAAGCCAAAGCAAAACTGCGGTTCTTTTGTAGGAGCGCACAACCAAAGACCACAACACCTACACTTACCGCAGCAACGAGGCTCAGCTTGACCGCGAGACTCAACTGCCAATGTTCGGTGGCAAAGCGTAATAATAAAATAAGCCCAATCAGCAGTATCACAATCGCAACTTTTAAGACAGGATTGCCCTGCCAAAGCCAGCGTTTCACTTGCTCACTGAGACTTAAATCATCTGTGTTGTTTAGAGTAGCGGGTAAAGAGGGAGCGTTTTCAGATTCTGGGAATCGGTCAGATATCACCTGATGTGGCTGTGCTTGCACGGATAACAATAGATATTCTAGACGACGTAACCAGCGAAAGAAAAAGAACAACCAACCACTGATACCCAATCCAATGAGTCCGCCCCATTGCCCCACCATGCCGACTAAAATGACGAAAGCAGCAAGGTAAAGCGGCACTTTTGACGTTGGCTGAAAAGCAATACCCCGTTGTTCCGCCAACCTCGCACTGGGGTGCTCAATGCTATCAACATAGTGCATAACACTCATGATCAAAGCGATTCCACACAATGCACTCAACAGCGGCACGGCCAAAAACCATGCTGCAATAGCAACAATCGTGAGCCCCATTAACCACATCATGCGAATTTCACGCTGTCCAGTTTGCATCCGTTCTCGATCTCTTTTTCTCATCTTCAAATAATACATCAGCTTGTAGTACATCTTTAAGCGCATAACCGTAACCATCTATGCCAATCGGTACATCAATACACTTTGTTCTGCGTCAAAATCACGTACAATAAACGGGTTATTTGGATAAGGAATCTTGCAATGCCACCATTTGTCTTGGTCGATGGCTCATACTTTTTATTTCGTGCTTTTCATGCTTTGCCACCGCTCACCACGTCAACTGGCTTACATACCAATGCAATTCGTGGGGCAATTTCTGCCATCCAAAAACTGATGCGTCGTACCCAGCCAACACATATGGCGGTCATTTTTGATACACCAGAACCAACTTTTCGTCATGTGCTATCACCAATTTATAAAGGTGACCGCCCAAGCATGCCTGAGGAATTATCAGAACAAATTCCATATTTGCATGCCTTAATTCGTGCTTTGGGTATCCCCTTGTACATGCTCCCAGGTGCAGAAGCAGATGACATCATCGGGACATTAGCCAAACGTGCGGAAGCCGCGGGACAGCAAGTGCTGATTTCCACAGGCGATAAAGACATGGCACAGTTGGTGACCGATAAAGTCACCTTAGAAGACAGCTTTAAAGACAAGCCGATGGATGTGAATGGCGTGTTTGAAAAGTTTGGGGTGTGGCCAAACCAAATTATTGATTATCTGACCCTAATGGGCGATGCCTCTGACGGCATTATGGGTGTTCCAGGTGTTGGTGCCAAAACTGCGGCAAAACTGTTAACAGAATATGGCTCGATTGGTGGCATTTTAGAGAATGTCGATAAAATTAAAGGCAAAGTCGGTCAAAACATCAAAGAACATGCCGATGGAATTGCTCTAGATCACCAACTAGCAAGTATTGTCTGTGACTTAGAGACAGGACTGACCTTTGACGATCTCAAACTCCAAGACCCGAATACCGAAGCCTTACGTTCACTGTATACAGAGCTTGAATTCCGTCAACAGTTACAATCGCTCGATCATCCAAACAATCCCAATAGTGCAACCTATAAACAAGCAACACAAGAAATTGTAAAATCAGCACAATCTGAAACCGTCATCAATACAGAAGATCAGGCTATCCAAAGCAGCGTCGATGACCAACTGGGGCAAGCGAATTACCATACTGTGCTCAGTGCAGAACAGTGGACTCAATTATTCAAACGTTTAAGTACAGAAAAACGTTTTGCCTTTGATACTGAAACCACTAGTTTAGACTATCGCGTAGCGCAAATTGTTGGTTTCTCAGTTGCGTTTGATGCGCAAGATGCATATTACGTTCCACTTGCGCATGATTATGAAAATGCACCTGCGCAGCTAGATCGTGAACAGATCTTGGCACAAATCAAGCCTATTTTAGAAGATGAGTCGGTTCAGAAAATCGGTCATCATTTGAAATATGATGCGCATGTCTTAGAAAATCATGGCATAGAGCTAAAAGGCTGGTATTTCGATACCATGTTGGCATCTTATGTACTCAATGCTGTGGCGACTCGTCACGGGATGGATGACGTTTCGCGTCTCTACCTCAGCCACTTAACCACTACTTTTGAACAGGTGGCAGGTAAAGGTGCAAAACAGAAAACCTTTAACCAAATTGAGATCGAAACCGCCGCGCACTATGCTGCGGAAGATGCCCATGTGACCTATCGCCTGTTTGAAGTGCTCGATGCCAAACTACAAAAGCATCCCGAACTGGTCAATATCTTGCACAATGTCGAAATGCCAGTTGCCCGTGTCCTCACCATCATGGAAGAAAACGGCATTGAGCTCGATTTAGGCTTCCTTGACCAACTCGGTATTGAGTTTGCCAATACCATGGCCAATCTTGAAAGCCAAATTACCGAACTAGCAGGACAAAGTTTCAATGTCAGCTCTCCGAAGCAAGTTGGTGAAATTCTGTTTGATAAACTCGGACTTAAGGGCGGCAAAAAAACCGCAACAGGTCAGTACAGCACGTCTGAAAGTGTTTTAGAAAAGATTGACCACCCAATTACCGAGCTAATTTTGGACTATCGTGGGTTATCCAAACTAAAAAGCACTTATACCGATGGCTTATTAAAACAAGCCAACAGTGATACACATCGTGTGCATACTAGTTACCACCAAGCACTGACTGCAACTGGTCGTCTGTCTTCGACCGATCCCAACTTACAGAACATTCCTGTGCGTGAGGAAATTGGCCGTCAAATTCGTAAAGCCTTTATTGCACCACAAGGTCGCGTGCTCTTGGCAGCCGATTATTCACAAATTGAACTGCGTTTAATGGCGCATTTCTCACAAGATGAAGCTTTGGTCGATGCTTTTAATCATGGGCAAGATGTACACCGTCGTACAGCGGCTGAAGTCTTAGGTGTCGCACTTGAAGATGTTACTTCAGACCAGCGTCGTCAAGCCAAAGCAGTCAACTTCGGTCTACTCTACGGCATGTCTGAGTTTGGCTTAACCCGTCAACTCGGTTTTAGCCGCGAAGAATCGCGTGGCTATATTGCGAAATACTTCCAACGTTATCCGGGCGTGCTCGACTATATGGAACGTACCCGTCAAATTGCACGTGAACAAGGTTTTGTCGAAACCATTTTAGGCCGTCGCTTGTATACGCCCGATATTATGGCAAGCAATAAAATGATCAAACAAGCGGCTGAACGTGCCGCAATTAATGCACCGCTGCAAGGTTCTGCTGCGGACATTATTAAAATGGCGATGATCGCAGTTGATCGAATGCTGCCTAAAGATCAAGCCAAAATGCTACTTCAAGTACACGATGAATTGGTTTTTGAAGTCGATGAAAGTATTGCTGATGAACTGGCTTCGAAACTGGCAGACGTGATGCAATCTGTTTTGCAAATTTCTGTGCCATTGTTGGTTGAAGTCGGCAAAGGTCGAAACTGGGATGAAGCCCACTAAAACATTTGCGCCTTTCTCCTAGGAGAAAGGCTGGTATGGAGGTCATTTGCCTCCTAGAAGAAATATCAACGTCCTCACCTGAAAATTTCAACCACAAAAAAAGGACTCGCAATCGAGTCCTTTTTTATATCGCTACAATCTTATAAACCAGTGAGCAGGACAATCGCCACTTCATTCATAATCATTTCAGCAATATACAGCGCCAAGAACGCTACGATTGGAGAAAGATCAATCATCCCCATATTGGGCAACAACCGGCGAAACGGTGCCAATAATGGTTCAGCAAGCTCTTGAATCACTTCGATATAAGGCGAACGTGACTGCGTAAACATCACCACCCAACTTAAAATAATCGTTGCAAAAATCAGGTAACGACAGAAACGAATCAAGTCCTGAATCATGGTCACAAAAGTTAAAATGACCAAATGCACAGGACTATTCGGCATCGCTCCAGAGAGATACATGACGCCAAAAATTTTCAGTAAGTACAATAAAACCAAAAGCACTAAAGCCGCTAAGTTAACGCGGCCTTTCGCTACATTTGGAAAAATACGACCAAACATATCCACAATTTTAGTGGCTTTTACGGTCGACATCACCACTGGGTTATAAAAGTTAACCGCTGCCAACTGCATGAGAAAGCGGAAGAACACCAGTAAAATTGCAACGTTAATAATGATGCCAAAAATTAGCGCAGAGTTTGCACCCATACTTGAACTTTCCTAAATAAAACGATTATTTGCTACTTTCACTCAGCTCTTGAGCAAGTTCCTGACTGCGCTTTTGAGCAGCAGCCAATGCAGCTTGGATATTTTGTGAAATTTGTGCACGATCAAACACTTCAAGTGCCGCTTGGGTTGTACCATTCGGTGAAGTGACATTTTTACGCAATTCAGCTGGTGTATTTGAGCTCGTGATTGCCATTTGTGCTGCACCCAGTGCAGTTTGCAACGTCAACGCCGTTGCTACTTTTTCATCTAGACCGAGGTTTTTACCTGCACGGATCATGCTTTCCATCATATAGAAAAAATACGCAGGACCTGAACCAGACACCGCAGTCACAGCATCAATTTGCGCTTCCTCGCCTACCCATAAAGTCAAACCTGTCGCAGCAAGTACTTGACTCGCCAAATCACGGTCTTCTTTATTTACAGCCTCAGTGGCATATAAACCATGCGCACCCGTTTGTACTAAAGCAGGCGTATTTGGCATCACACGAACAATACGATTACTGCCAGCTAATGCAGCAATCGTTGCAATTTCAGCACCCGCAACAATCGAAATAATCAACTTACCGTCAAATAAACCGTTTAATGGCTTTAAAACATTGGCTAAAACTTGAGGTTTAACTGCTAAGACCACGACATCGGCTTCACGAATAGCAGATGCGTTATCCTCAGTCACCACCAAGTCTTTTTCAGCCAATAAATGACGAACTTGTTCAACAGGATCAGAAACCGTAATGCGAGTTGAAGGTAAACCACGTGAAATCAAGCCACCAATGAGGGCTTGAGCCATGTTACCACCGCCGATAAAACAAATATTACGATTCAACACTGCGCTCATGATTATTTCTCTATCCTGAATTTTTTAACTAAGCGATTAAATTTGGTTGCCATCCACCCGCTTCACAATAAGCCGACTCGACCAACCAAAATCCTTTAGGCGTAAAAACACCAAGCATAACATTATCTATGCTTAATATTTGTATTGTATGACGTTGCCACGGAAAAATTTGTGCGCTCTGAATGGCTTTTTTCAACGGCCATGCCCCAACACGTCCATACAAATGCAATTTTTCTCCACCTAAACGTGGTTTTATCTGTAAAGGCTGCTCTAATAATGCAGAAGACAGTCCATATTTTTGTGTTTCAATGCGAAATCGCCCTGAAGCCAATGCATAAGCTTGATTTAAACTAAACCGTTGCTCAATTGACTCAATCGTCTGACATTCTTCCGCCAAATACTCTGCTTTACTGACACGAAAGAGCTGTTGTTGATAGCGTACATAATAATATTGGTTCCAATGCAATGCGGCTTGAGCATCCACTTTGGATTCAATCACTTCATCAAACAGGCGTTGCACCATATCAAAAGCGGGGCGATATAAATCCTCACCTTTCATCCAAGCAGACAGCAACTGTCGCTGTCTCGGTGCAGATAACTGACGAAATGGAGTTAAATTTAAAACCGCAGCATTGCCACAGCTGGCCCAGTCTTGCGCCAATACATCGGCTAAAATCGTTTCGGCATCTTGCATCAAATAACTGGTGCGTGCCAAAGCTTGCTGCATTTTCGGAAAGCGTTGTTCTAAGATTGGCCACAATTCAGCTCGGCACCATGCCCGATCATAACTGGTATCAAAATTGGTTTGGTCTTGAATATTTCTCAGCTGCATCTCAGCAGCCCACAGCTCAATTTGCTGTCTGGACAAAGCCAATAGCGGGCGCCAAATTGTAAATTGCTCTCGTATATCGATGCCCTGCATGGCGGCAAGTCCATGAATCCCCGCACCAGAGAGTAAACGGAGTAAAACGGTTTCGGCTTGATCTTGTTGATGATGGGCGAGAACTAAAATTTCATTGGCAAGAAGATGCTTCTGAAAGGCCGCGTAACGTGCACTACGTGCTTGGCTTTCTACATTGCCTGTATCAACATCCACCGCTTGAATCACACATGGGACATCCAAGACATAGCATTGTTCTTGAACAAAGCTACCCCACTGCGGACTAACATCCTGCAATTGATGATCAATATAGATGGCGCGAATGCGCTTGGGAAATAAATGAGACATCAAATGGAGTAGCAGCATGGAATCCATGCCACCACTACATCCGATTAAAAAATGAGGCTGTTCAGGTGTATCCTGAAACTCAGTTAAGACACTAGCCCTAAATTGTCGCTGCCAAACTTCATTAAACGTTGGTAACGTGCTTCGCATCGTTCATTCGCATCCATTGGTTGCAACTCAGCCAATGCATCTTTTAAAACGGTTTTTAAAGCATGCATGACTTGTTCTGGGTTGAGATGAGCGCCTTCACCTTCGTCGACCACATATTCAACAATACCAATTTTCTGTAGTTTTTCCGCAGTCAATGCTAAAGCTTCGCTGGCTTGCTCTGCTTTTTCAGCTGTTTTCCATAAAATAGATGCACAGCCTTCAGGCGAAATGACCGAATAAATACTATGGGATAACATCACCACACGGTCAGCCACACCAATACCCAGTGCACCACCTGAACCGCCTTCACCAAGTACGGTTGCAATTACTGGCACTTTCAAGCTTGAAAGTTGTGCCAAAGATGTTGCAATTGCTTCAGCCTGACCACGTTCTTCTGCACCCACACCTGGATATGCACCCATGGTGTCAATAAATGTAAAGACGGGTAGATTAAAACGTTCAGCCATATCGAGTAAGCGTTGTGATTTACGGTAACCTTCTGGGTTACTCATACCAAAGTTATGTTGTAACTTTTCACGCGTACTGCGACCACGGTGTTGACCCACAATCATGACTGGCTGACCATCAAAGCGAGCTAATCCACCGATCATTGCACCATCATCACCAAATAAGCGATCACCATGCAAAGCATCAAATTCGGTAAAAATTTCACTCACATAATCTAAAAATTGCGGACGCTCAGGATGACGTGCAATTTGAACCGTCGTCCATGCTTTGGATTGCGCAGCTTTATTCTTCATAGCTCAACCATAAATCCCTAATTGACCAATTTATTCATCGACAAATTGTTCTGATTGGATATCCAGCTCAACATCCCAATGCTTAAATTGCGCTTGCTCATCATGCAAGTCTGCAACCAGCAAAGGCCATTGCGCGGCATTACCAGAAACACTCAGCTGCCATTGTTGCGCATTGCCTACTGTTAATTCAATGGCAGGAAGCATCTGATCGCTACGACTATGATTCAGTAAAACTGCGAGGCGAAGTAACAAACACAGATAGACTAATTTGTTGCCGCCAACCTTCATCACATCGACACGCGCGTCACTGCGCAGCTTACGACGGTGATGGGCCACCAAATGCGACAGATGGTTTTGATCAATTTGTGAGAAGCCCGCAATGTCAGAATGTTGCAATAAATATGCACCATGACGATGGTAGCCCGCATGACTAATCGCTAAACCAATTTCGTGCAGATAAGCTGCACGACGCAGTAAATCACTGTCTTCTGTGGTTAATTTTAGCGAATCCGCCACACCATCAAACAAATGCTGAGCCATGTTCACGACCCGTTCAGCTTGTTTTGGATCAGCGTTATAACGGCCCATTAATGCTTGTACAGAACGATCTCGAATATCTTCATGTTGAAAACGTCCCAGCAAGTCATACATCACCCCTTCGCGTAGGGCACCATCTGAATACACCAGTTTATCCAGTTCAAGTACATCAAAAATGGCATACAAAATAGCGATTCCGGCTGGCAAAACTGCTCGACGGTCTTCTTTTAGACCATCAAATTCCATCTCAGCGACATGTTTGTATTTAAGCAATTTTTCTTTGAGCTTATCTAAACCGTCACGGGTGAGCTCTTCTTTTTCATTACTCCAGCCCATATTCACGGTAATTTGACGACACGCTTTGATGGTTCCGCTCGAACCAACCACCGTATCCCAACCCGCTTCTTTATAAGTATTGGCAATACCAGACAGTTCCTTACGTGCTGCAACCACGGCTTTATCAAAACTTTTTTGGTTAATTTCACCATCAACAAAGAAGGCTTTGGTAAATGCTACACAGCCCATTTGTAAAGATTCGGTATGAATGGGCTCAAATTCTTCACCAATAATCAGCTCTGTTGAACCACCACCGATATCAATCACAAGGCGGCGCCCACTGTTTACCATGGTATGAGATACACCCAAATAAATCAGACGAGCCTCTTCACGACCTGCAATAATTTCGATGTGCTTCGGCAAAATTTCTGCCGCTTTTTGAATAAATTCATGTCCATTTTTGGCTTGGCGTAGCGCATTGGTCGCCACAATTCTTAAACGATTCGGCTGAACCGAACCTAAGCGTCCGACAAAGCGAGATAAACAGGCCAAACCACGTTGCTGTGCGGCTTCTGTTAAGTTTTTATTTTCATCTAAACCCGCTGCTAACTGTACTTTTTCTGACATTGACGCAACTTTTTTCACTTCGCCATGGTCCACTCGCGCAATCGCTAAGTGGAAGCTGTTCGACCCCATATCGATGGCAGCAAGTAACTCTTCATCAATCAAAAAATCAGACATGATTTAATATAAACCTATACAGAATTGTGCTTAGATTAATTCACCTCCATGCAATTTAAAAGCCATTTATGGTCAGAAATTGACGAGCTTTTAAAATTTCGGCATATATGACAATTGTGTTACACGATCAGTAACATCGTGAGCTTCAATTAGACAAATTCAAACTAAAGGTTGAAAATTTAGTAATCCATCTACTCAGTGATAGCAGGCTATGACATACTATTAGCCATAAAACTATCCAAAAATTGAAACTGGAGCTATCCATGTCTGGCAATATCGTAAATACAACTGATACAAACTTCGACGCTGATGTACTTCAATCAGACGTTCCTGTGCTTGTTGACTTCTGGGCAGGCTGGTGTGCGCCATGTAAAGCAATTGCACCTGTATTAGAAGTATTGGCGAACGAATACGAAGGTAAAGTGAAGATTGTTAAAGTTGACGTGACTTCTTGCGAAGCAACGGCTGTGAACTATAACATCCGTAACATTCCTGCATTACTCATGTTCAAAAATGGTGAAGTTGTTGCTCAACAAGTGGGCGCTGCACCAAAATCGAAATTGACTGCTTTCATTGAAGAAAATATTTAAGCAGCCGTTTAGATTGAAAATGAAATACGCTGTCTAAACAACAGCGTATTTTTTTCGGCTATAAATTGACAAGTCTGTCTTTCTCTCTTATATTGCATGATCAAGAGATAAAGGATTATTCAATCCTGTCATTTTCTTAAAAGACACAACACATAAGATCGCCGCTCGGCAATACAAATTGTTTTGACACGTTTCTCTTCAAACAATGAATCAGTCCTCTGAATTGTTATAGTTCAAATACAATTGCGTTACTTCATTGCATGTCTGCGGCTAAATGTTGCTTCCTTTTCATCCTGTAATTTAGAATTTTTGATTCTTATCTGACCTCCTATGAATTTAACCGAACTCAAGAAAAAACCGATTGGCGAACTCATCAAAATTGCTGAATTTATGGGCCTCGAAGGAATGGCTCGTAACCGTAAGCAAGACATTATTTTTGCCATCTTAAAGCGCCATGCGATGAATGGCGAAGAAATCTTTGGGGATGGCGTTTTGGAAATTCTGTCAGATGGCTTCGGCTTCTTACGCTCTGCAGCGGGTTCTTACCTTGCAGGCCCAGATGACATTTATGTTAGCCCATCTCAAATTCGTCGTTTCAATCTACGTACTGGTGACACCATTACGGGAACCATTCGCCCACCCAAAGAAGGCGAACGTTATTTTGCACTGTTAAAAGTGAACCAAATTAACTACGACACGCCAGAAAACTCACGTAACAAAATCTTGTTTGAAAACTTAACACCTCTTTTCCCAACTGAGCAATTGGTGATGGAACTTGGTAACGGGACGACAGAAGATTTAACTGCACGTGTAGTTGACTTGGTTGCACCTATCGGTAAAGGCCAACGTTCAATTATCGTAGCACCGCCAAAAGCGGGTAAAACCATGTTGTTACAAAACATCGCTCAGTCGATCGTGCGTAACAACCCTGAGTGCTTCCTGATCGTTCTTCTCATTGACGAACGCCCTGAAGAAGTGACCGAAATGGAACGTACTGTTCGTGGTGAAGTCATTGCGTCAACGTTTGATGAATCTCCTGCTCGTCACGTTCAAGTGGCTGAAATGGTGATTGAAAAAGCAAAACGTTTGGTTGAGCACAAGAAAGATGTTGTGATTCTTCTTGACTCCATTACCCGTTTAGCACGTGCTTACAACACGGTTGTGCCTTCATCTGGTAAGGTTTTAACTGGTGGTGTGGATGCACATGCGCTGGAACGCCCTAAGCGTTTCTTCGGTGCAGCACGTAATATTGAAGAAGGTGGCTCACTAACGATCATTTCTACAGCCCTGATTGAAACTGGCAGTAAAATGGATGAAGTGATCTACGAAGAATTTAAAGGTACAGGTAACCAAGAAATTACACTGGATCGCCGTATTGCGGAAAAACGTGTCTTCCCTGCGATGAATATCAAAAAGTCTGGCACCCGCCGCGAAGAGCGCTTAATGTCTGAAGACAATCTACGTAAAGTCTGGATTTTACGTAAGTTACTTCATACCCAAGATGAACTTGCAGCAATGGAGTTCTTACTTGATCGCATGAAAGAAACCAAAACCAACGATGATTTCTTTGATCAAATGAAGCGTAAAGCGACCAGCTAACCCGACCTGCTTCACCTAAAAAGGCTGTCTTAACGACAGCCTTTTTATTTGGTTGACTTAGCTTACACAAAGCAACATTTCATCCCATTCTCTGTAAACTTATTTGCAAGTTTTTGATAAATAAAAATTTGAAATAAAAAACCTTCATCTTTTTAAATGTTTATTCAGTACTTCTCCAATACAAACCTCATCATTGATTGTTATTTTCTGTTAAAAAAGCCCTGTTTTTAGACCTTTTTTATCACTTTTTTCATCCCAGCTAGTAGCAATTCAAAATGCGCAGTGATAGCATATTTGCAGACCAGTTAGGCTGCTCCTGCATTGTTAGTCCCTAGCAAAATTAGGAACAATAAAAGCACACAACAGACTAACGTCGGTTTTTTTTAATCTCATATTTTAGAGAGTGATGCCATGTTATTCAAAAAAATCGCTATTGCTGCTGCAGTTGCTACTACTTTAGCTTTCGTTGGCTGTGCTAAGAAAGAAGAAGCTCCTGCTGCTGAAGCTGCATCTGAAGTTGCTGCTGCATCTGAAGCTGTTGAAGCTGCATCTGAAGTTGCTGTAGACGCTACTGCTGCTGCTTCTGAAGCTACTGCTGCTGCTTCTGAAGCTACTGCTGCTGCTTCTGAAGTTGTTGAAGCTGCTGCTTCTGAAGCTGCTCACTAATCCTTTAGATTAGTTAGTAAAAAAAGAGAGCCCATGGCTCTCTTTTTTTATGTTCAAAATTTATCAAAAAACAAAGCTCTGCTATTTGGCAAGAATTTAATCAGCCAAACAATCACCAAAAACTCTAAGCAAAAAAAAAGCAGATCAATCGATCTGCTCATTTCCCACACGCTGGCGGAATTTCTGCCCTGCGCGGAAGGTCACTACACGGCGTGCAGAAATCGGAATTTCTTCACCCGTTTTCGGGTTACGACCTGGACGTTGACGTTTATCACGCAACTCAAAGTTACCGAAACCAGAAAGTTTAACTTGCTCACCAGAGATTAGCGCTTGGCTAATCTCGTCAAAGAACAACTCAACCATTTGCTTAGCTTCACGACGGTTTAAACTCGTGAGCTCACTTAGATGGTCAGCCATTTCCGCTTTTGTTAATGCTGTCATGAAGCCCTCAATGTCGCCTGATAAGTGTTTTCCAACACTTGTAAAATATGATCCATGCCGGATTTAATTTCAGCATCTTCAAGCGTACGTGATGGGTGTTGCCAAAGAAGTGCAAATGCCAATGAGCGCTTACCGTCTTCAACGCCTTGCCCAGTGTACACATCGAATAACCAAGTCGAGTCTAAAAGCTGACCACCTGTTTTTTCGATAAGTTGCTGAATTTCACTTACATTTATCTTATCACTAATTAAAAGCGCAATATCACGTCTAACCGACGGAAAACGTGATAATTCTGTAAAATTAGATACATAAGTTTGCAAAACAGCCGATTGATCAAGTTCAGCCACCCAAGTTGTGCTCAAATCCAATGCACCTTCTAAAGATGGATGTAATCGACCAAAGTAACCAATAGATTGGCCATCGACTAAAACCTCAGCAGACTGTCCTGGATGCAACCAGCTACGCTCAGAACGAACATAGTCTACTTGCACACGACCTGCTGCCAATACTTCTTCAATTTCACCTTTGAAATCAAAGAAATCCATAGCTTGAGGTTTAGCATGCCAAGTTTCTGAAGTTTTTGCACCTGTTGCAATCACTGCAAGGGTAGGAATTTGTTTCAAATCATGAATAGATTCAGCATCTTGATAGTCAAAACGCAAGCCTAATTCAAAGAAACGTACACGGCTTTGTTGGCGGTTTACGTTGTATTGCACACACGGAATCAAACTAGACAGCAATGTTGAACGCATCACGGCTAAATCGCTTGAAATCGGGTTAGCCAAAGCTAAAGGATTCACAGCCTTATTGAGTTGCTTCTCAAGCTTTAAGTCTGCAAAGCTAAAGCTAATCGCTTCTTGATAACCCAAAGTCACGAGAGTTTGACGAAGCTGAGTCATTTCAAATTGGTCTTGATATTGAGCCAATTGCGCTTCAATTTTTGGCAAACTGATTTGAATGTTGTCATAACCATGAATACGCGCGACTTCTTCAATCAGGTCTTGGTAGATCGCCATATCATAACGGTGTGAAGGCGGCACTACAGACCACTGACCTTCTGCTTTAACCGTCACAGCACAACCTAAACGGGTTAATGCATCCGCAATAAATGCAGCATCTACGCGATAACCGAGCAATTGATCCACTTGTGCTTGTTCTAGCTCAATCGCTTCACGCTTCGGTAAAACAGCTGCTTGTTCCGCTATCGTAATCGGACCAAACTCACCACCCGCCAATTCTGCAATCAATTGTGATGCACGGTGCATCGCGAGCATTGGGAGTTCAAAATCCACGCCACGCTCATAACGCTGCGACGCATCGGTATGTAAGCCAAAGCTACGGGCACGACCTGCAATTGCTAATGGGGCAAAGAATGCAGACTCTAAGAAAATGTCTTGGGTTTCATCGGTAACAGATGAAGACAAGCCCCCCATGATACCTGCAATCGCTAATGCTTTTTCATCATCCGCAATCACCATGACTTTTTCATTGAGATCAACTTCTTGCTCATTCAGGAGAACCAATTTCTCCGCCGTATTCGCTTGACGAACTTGGACTGAACCTTGAATTTTTGCTGCATCAAAAGCATGGAGCGGTTGACCCAACTCCATCAGTACATAATTGGTAATATCAACCAAAATACTGTGCTGACGAATCCCTGAGCGAACCAAAGCGCGTTCCATCCATTCTGGGGTTGCTGCTTTGGTATTCACGTTTTTAATCACACGACCCAAATAGCGCGGGCAGCCTTCAGTGCTCACCACAACTTTTTTCTCATCAGCAATGGTCGCGGCAACGGCATTAATTTCAGGTGCAGTCACGGTCAGTTGGTTAATCACCCCAATTTCACGGGCAATACCACGAATACTGAAACAGTCACCACGGTTTGGCGTGATGCTGATATCAATCACATGATCATCAAGCTGTAAGTATTCACGAATATCCACACCGACAGGTGCATCAACGGGTAACTCTAAAAGACCATCAATTTTGTCTTCTAGATCAATTTCAGACGCACCACACAGCATACCTTGTGATTCAATGCCACGAAGTTTGCCTTTCTTGATTTTGAAATCACCAGGAAGCACAGCACCAATGGTTGCCACAGGGGCTTTCATACCAACCCGAACATTCGGTGCACCACATACAATTTGCAAAGGCTCACCTGAACCAATATTTACGGTAGTTACACGTAAACGGTCTGCATCAGGATGTTGCTCTACCGTCAACACTTCACCAACAACCACGCCAGTGAACGGTTTTGCCGCAGGTGATAAATCATCGACCTCTAAACCCAGCATGGTCAGTTGGTCAGATAAAGTATTGCTATCAACGGCTGGGTTAACCCATGTACGCAACCAATTTTCGCTAATTTTCATAAATTCAATGTCCTTAATCTCCCCTAACCCCTCTTTTAAAGAGAGGAAAACACACCACCGTTTTTAGGTAGACCAGCCCCCCTTTATAAAGGGGGATTTAGGGGGATTTCAATAATTCTAAAATAACTGTTTAAACTATTAAGCAAATTGGCGTAAGAAACGCACATCGTTTTGGTAGAACATACGTAAGTCATTGATGCCATAACGAAGCATCGCAAAACGTTCCACACCTAGACCGAAAGCAAAGCCTTTGTATTTTTCAGGATCAATCCCTGCTGCCTGCAAGACATTTGGATGCACCATGCCACAACCAAGTACTTCTAACCATTTACCACGTTCATCCATAATATCCACCTCAGCGCTTGGCTCTGTGAATGGGAAATAAGATGGGCGGAAACGCACTTTTAAATCTTTTTCAAAGAATTCGTTTAATAGATTAACCAATAAACCTTTCAGTTCTGCAAAGCTTGTATTTTCAGCTACATACAAACCTTCAATTTGATGGAACATTGGCGAATGCGTTTGGTCCGAGTCACAACGGTATACACGACCTGGACATACAATACGAATCGGGGGTTGCTGGGTTTCCATCGTACGAATCTGCACACCCGAAGTATGGGTACGTAGCAAATGTGTCGCATCGAAATAGAAAGTATCGTGCATTGCACGCGCAGGGTGATGCCCTGGAATATTTAAAGCTTCAAAGTTGTGGTAGTCATCTTCAACTTCTGGGCCAGTTTCAATTACAAAACCCGCTTTGGTAAAGAACTGACAAATACGCTCTTGTACTTGACTAACGGGGTGAATACTACCAATCGTTTGACCACGACCCGGTAAAGTAATATCCACCGTTTCACTTGCAAGTTTTTGCGCCAACGCTGCTTGTTGTAATTGTGTTTGGCGTTCAGTTAAAGCACCGGTAATCGCTTCACGGACTGCATGAATTTGAGCACCAAAATTTTTACGCTCTTCAGGGTCCATTTTACCTAAAGCTTTGGATTGCTCAGCGAGCTGGCTTTTCTTACCCGTAAACTGCACTCGTACTTGATCGAGTGTAGCAAGGTCCTCTGCTGCTGCAATCGCAGCAAGCGCTTCAGTGGTCAGGGCTTCCAGTGACATAGTAACTCTCAAAGCAACAATTTATAAAATTAATAAAACCCCATATTCTATCAGTTTTTAAGCACGTTGATGAAGCTCTACGATCAGGAAAATTTGTTTAGTACATGGTTTTATAAACAGGTTAAGATAGTGTCATCACAGAAGAGAACAACAAACGATGTCGCTTGATCCTATTTGGCAACAACAACTTACTTTAGTTACTTATGGCAATGAATATTTACGCCACAACCTAAGTTTCCAACGTTGGTTAGAACATGCCATTTTTGACCGACATTGCTTTCAGTTTCGTGATCTGAATAGTCAACATTTACTGGCTCAGCATTTTCAGGTCTGGCTTGAAGCCTTAAAAAAACAAGGGGTCAAACAGCTCAGTCTACATAGCTCAACATTGCTAGCAGATGAAAAGAACCCCAACCCAAATATTGAACTGCTTGCTACACCACATATTATTGTGAGCCATCAAGCACAGCAAAAAACTGCTTGGATTTTTGGTAAAGAACTGGCTGAGTGGTACAGCGCTGAACACGATTTTATAATTCCAAAAGCACAACAAAGCTCAATCCGTAGAGAAAATTTATGGCGTTTTGAACTGAATCATAAACTCAGCAAACGCATTGAAGCGGACTTACAAACGCCGAAATGGGACGAAATCGAAAACTTTACTGAACAAGAACTATTTAGTGTGCCATTTGCACAAGGTTTCGTAGAACCCGAGACGGTAGACTTACCTTATTATGGACAACAAGAGGTCACAGATGCAGCCCACCGTCTCGCTCTTTTGCCAACAGACTACGCTGCCGATTATGCACATCAAACGCTGTATCGCTTAGATGCGTTATCAGCATTTATCCAGACTAAGATTCAACATCCTTATAATGCAGAAGGCCACGTGCTCACGCCAGATAAGCAATTGAACCTACGTCATTTTGAACAAAAGATTGATGATTTAAGTACCAAGTTTATCGTGAAAGTGGCCAACCACTATCAAACCGCGCAGCTCACACCCAAAGACACGACTACACCACTTGATGCTCGCAATCATTCAACACCTAAACTAAGTGCGATAGAGACCAAACCTCATGAAATACACCATAAATCGGGGAAAACTGGAGTATTTGCTTTAATCGTGATTACGATTTTGATTTGTGTAGTTGGCTATTATTTTGGCTTATAAGCTATTAGAGATATATCAAAGCGCCCCTATCAAAGAGCGCTTTTTTATGGTCTCAATTTGTTCAGGCGGTAATAAGAAGGTTGAAAGGCCGGATTTTGATTTGTACCTTATGCTGATTGGCATGTTGATTAATATAATGATTAACCGAAACCACCTCGCCTTCTAGCTCCGCATCAGGTCCATACATAATTTTGACTGACTCACCTTTCCTGGGAATCATTTGTAATTCCACAGTGATACTTCCCTGTCCCATCCCAGTAATTTCTGCAAGCATATCCTACTCCTTTTCTTTTAATCTTTTTATTTATTAGGCATCGGCCACCTTTGAGATTAAAGCAGATTTATGTAACTAAAGCTTAACGGTTCATCTTGATCACTGAGTAGGCACTGATATTTTTTTATTTAAACGCTATGCTTTTCAACAGCCAACTGATTTAAAAAGCAACTCACCTGTTTTGGTGTCTTTAAATGAATCCACTGTATATGTTGATATTCAGGTATCTGCATCATTTTTAAGTATTTCTGTCGGTTTTTAGCATGTGTTTTGATCATCCACCAAATAATCGAGTCCTGACCAAACATCCGCAGCAAACTTTCCCGATTATTCGAGTTTTCCCATAAATCCTGTTGCGCCCATGCCCGCTGAACCGCACGCTTCACAGAACGGTAAAGATTGACTGGAAACGGTAAGTCCAACCAAATGACAGTATCAATTTCAGCCCATTTCACAGGAATGGCGCGGGTATAGTTACCATCGATCACATAGCCCTGTGTTGCCTTTTGTACTTCCGACTCAATCTTGGCAAAGAACACCTCATCGGGACATTCTTGCCAGTCATCAAGCCAAAACAAATTATCCAACTCGATATAATGCAAATCTAACTTTTCGGCCAAAGCTCTGGAAAATGTAGACTTTCCCGTGGCAGAGGTTCCTACAACATTGATTCTTTTCATTGTACTGGCCTAACGCTGATGCGATCTTTCTTATCATACCTAATTATGGTTGTATCACAGTCTCTCCTTTGACCCATAAAAAATTTGATTCAAAAAATAATCGGCCATAAAAAAGACCGCTAAAAAGCGGTCTTTCTTTAAGTCTTAAAGACTTATGCAGCTAATGCATCTTTAGCTTTAGAAGCTAAAGATGCAAATGCAACTGCGTCATGCATAGCGATGTCAGCAAGTACGCGACGGTCGATAATCACTTGAGCTTTTTTCAAGCCAGCGATCATACGGCTGTACGATAAACCATTTAGACGAGCACCAGCATTAATACGCGCAATCCATAGAGCACGGAATTGACGTTTTTTCTGACGACGGTCACGGTAAGCGTATTGACCCGCTTTGATTACTGCTTGGAACGCTACGCGATATACGCGTGAACGAGCGCCGTAGTAACCTTTAGCACGAGCAAGAATTTTTTTATGACGGCGATGAGCCTGTACACCACGTTTTACACGAGCCATTTATAATCTCCTTAGATGTATGGGCACATACGACGAACTGAAGCAACGTCACTCACGTGAACCATTACACAGCCGCGTAATTGACGAATACGCTTAGCAGATTTTTTGGTCAAAATGTGGCGTTTGAACGCTTGTTTACGCTTGAAACCGTTAGCAGTAGCTTTAAAACGCTTAGCTGCACCACGGCGAGTTTTCATCTTAGGCATAACAACCTCTTTTGAACACCTGTTCGGAACGTTTGCACCATTGCAAAACGACCTGCAGGTAAGGGAGCGAATATTCTAATCGAACTTTGTCTAAAACAAAAGCAAATAATCAACAATAAAAGCAAGCTTAGTTTATTTCCCGATAAGCTTTAAGCGATGAATTTATAACCGAGGCTTAGTCCAAGTCGTATAATGCCTCATCCATTCCATACTGTACCCTTATGAACGCTACACAGGATGCTTTTGCCGCACTCCGATACCGAGACTTCTCTATTGTTACGCTCAATCAATTTTGCCTGACACTTGCCATTATAATTCAGGAAATTATTGTGGCGTATTCTTTGTATAAAATTACCAAAGATCCTCTCACTCTAGGTTTGATTGGCCTAGCAGAAGCAATCCCCTTTATTGCGCTCTCCTTATGGGGCGGTTATTTTGCCGATCGCTTTAATAAGCAAACCATCATGAAAATCTGCTTATTCTTTGCCATTCCTCTGCCCTTGGTTTTATGGGGGTTATTTCATGCTTATGGCTTAAGGCACATTGAACTCTCCACCCTGTCATGGGGTGTCTATGCCGTGATCTTTGGCCTAGGAACAATTCGAGGTTTCTACAATCCATCCGCAACATCACTCAAACCCTTTTTAATTCCTCGGGAAATTTATGCCAATGGTGCTACATGGACCACCATTGGTTGGCAAAGCGGGGTGATTATTGGGCCAATGCTCGGTGGATTTATGCTGGCATTTTTAGGCCGTGAAACCAGTTTAATCAGTGTAGCGGTACTGCTCAGCCTATGTTTCTTACTCGTCAATCTTTTAAGCAAACGCACTTTTCCTAAAATTGAAACGGAACGTGTACTACAAAGTTTAGGTGAAGGCTTTCGTTTTATTGCCAAAACTAAAATTGTCCTCTGGGCCATCTCACTCGACTTAGTCTCGGTACTGTTTGGTGGTGTGATTGCTTTGCTCCCGATCTTTGCTGAAGATATTTTGAAAATTGGGCCCGAAGGATTGGGCTATTTACGGGCAGCGCCATCGATTGGTGCACTCATTACCATGATTGCGCTGACACGTTTTCCGCCCACCCGACATGCATGGCGTAATATGCTGCTTGCTGTTGCTGGTTTTGGCCTATTCACCTTATTGTTCGCTTACTCAAACTATCTCTGGCTATCTTTATTTGCTCTTGCTATGACGGGTGCATGTGACAGTATTTCAGTGGTAATTCGTCAGACTATTTTACAAATTTATCCTCCTGAAAATATGCGAGGCCGTGTTGCAGCTGTAAATGGCATGTTTGTGTCGAGTAGTAATGAACTGGGGGCATTTGAGTCAGGTCTTGCAGCAAAATATTTAGGCCCTGTGATTGCAACGGTTTTTGGCGGCGGCATGACACTCTTGGTGGTCGCACTGAGTTGGGCTAAAACCAAAGACTTATTTGGTGTAGACATCACCCAAGCCGAGCAAAAATAGTTTTAATTTAACAATATAACTTGCGAGTCTTTCTAATTCAGGAAATACTCGCAACAATTATTTAAGTCATGCGCACTGGATGCGTTATAAAAGAAATCGACCATATGAAACCACTCTTCTTGCTCGTATTATCTACACTGCCCTTTCATCTCAGTCATGCAGCTCAGCCACCATTAGAACTCACCATTCAAAAAAGTTCAGCTCAATCGGCGCATTTGACCACGCGTATCCAATGGCTAGATTTCCCCAAACCCCAATATAAAAATAGTGATTTAAACCAACAAAACCGTGCAGCGATTATTCGTGTGTATGCAGATGAAACAGGTTATGTAACCAAAGCGACAGTCCAAGAAACGACTGGAATCAAAGCTTTGGATGAAAAGCTGGTAAATGCCGTGCTTCAAGCTAAAGTAAAACCGTTTATGGAGGACGACACCGCTTTAGCTGTCATTGGTTATCAAGTTTTTAATTTAAACCTAACCCCAGATGATGCCGAAGCATGTAACTATAGCTTTGACTCGAAGAACTGGCGTGCGCAGCAACAGCAGCAAAAAGTGCCTTTTCAATATCAGGTTCAACCTAAGCTTGCGCTAGATTCTACGCAGTTGAATGGTCATGACCGTCAAATTAAATTTAGCTTTAAAGCCGATAAACATGGCAACATCAAGAAGCCTAAAATTATCAAAGGTTCGGGTATCTACGAGCTTGATCAACAAGTTTTACAAGCCGTTGCAAATAGCAAAGTCAGTGTTAAACGCACAGCAAGTACACTGTGGCTCTATAAAAAATCTAAATTTAAAGATGCGATTGAATTCGATCTAAATGCTTGTCGTTAAAATTTAGCATGACACGAGTTTTCACTCACTCGTGTCATCTCTAGATCAACTTTAAACCCATTCAGCCAATATAAGCATGTGGCCAGTTGGTCTCTGAAAATAATTAGAACTGACTAAACATCCAATACACAAAAAGATAACGTCCCATTTTCGCAATACTCACCATCACGACAAAACGAACAAAGTTTTCTTTGAGTAATCCTGCAATGAGGGTAATCGGATCACCAATGATGGGCACCCAACTGAGCAATAAAGACCAAAAACCATATTTTTGATAAATACCCTGCGCCTGCAACATCTTTTGCTCTGAGACGGGAAACCATTTTTTGTTTTTGTATTCCTCAACTTTCAAGCCGAGCCACCAATTCACACAGCTACCTAGAATATTGCCTAGACTGGCAACAGCTACCAATAACCACACTGAATACTGCATATGAGCCAACAATCCCACCAAAACTGCCTCTGACTGTAACGGTAGCAGTGTCGCTGCCCCAAAAGCAGAAAGGAAAAGTAGTCCTAAGGCCCACATCATTTTATGATTTTAAACCCAGCTTTTTCTTGGTTGAGCTGTAAGCAAAACTTGACCAGATCAATGCCAGAATCAACAAAGACCAACGTGACCATGAATATTTATCGGCAATCGGTTCAATTGCAGCTCGAAGTACCACCTGATCTTTGGTATTCAGCAGTTCAATGATTTTTTGAATGTGTACCGCTTCAGCTACAAATAGCACCAAACATCCCGCAATCCCCACAATAATACTGAGATAGATTTTAGGATTCGCTTCAATAATGCGGGTTAAATTGAGAAAAAACTCTTTTTTCATTACACTAATGTCCAAACAACCTTTCAACAAAAAAGCCACCCTTCGGTGGCTTTAAAGAATGGCTTATACCTTGAAGGCGCTAAGCTTAACACAGTTCAAGTCAGCGCTTCTGTAACTAATTCACTTGAAGCGCCAACGCACGCTGAACCGCGGGGCGCGCTTGAATACGCTCCATATAAGCCTTCACATTTGGGTAGTCATTTATGTCAATTTGCTGCCACTCATAACGCAAAATCCATGGAAAAATTGCCATATCCGCTATCGAATACTCGCCAGCTACATAGCTTTGACCAAAAAGCTGATTATCTAGTACACCATACAAGCGCTTGGTTTCATTGACATAGCGTTCAGTTGCATACGCAATACGTTCGGGAGCAAATTTACTAAAGTGATGGTTCTGTCCAAGCATTGGACCAAAACCACCCATTTGCCACATCAACCACTGCTCAACTTCAACACGAGACTGTTCATCGCTTGGATAAAACTGTCCTGTTTTACGCCCTAAATACTGCAAAATCGCCCCTGACTCAAACACAGAAATGGCTTCACCTTTAGGACCATCTTGATCCACAATCGCAGGGATTTTATTGTTGGGTGAAATGCGTAGAAAGTCGGGTTGGAACTGATCATTTTCTAAAATATTGATGGGAAAGACTTGATACTCCAAACCCATCTCTTCTAATGCGATGCTAATTTTATGTCCGTTGGGTGTTCCCCAATAGTACAAATCGATCATGTGGTTATCCTGTTACTTTTCTCGTTTTAGTTCATATTGTCGAGGTTTGATACTGTTTATAACATGATTCCAGCCTAGAAACATTAGGCTAAACTGAAATTGAAATCTTAAAATATGCATGACTAGCTTCATATAAATAGAATAATTATCAACCAAAGAGAATTTTTTAAAAAACCTTATTTTTTAATCTTGAAATTTCATAGAGCATCCAAATATTAAAAGTACAGCAAACATCCACACCAATTATTGCTGTGACAACCATGCTAATCGAGTCGCATAGGTTGCTTATTTATATCACTTTTCCTAATAGTGGAGGTTTTATCAATGAGTAATTTAAGCTTAATGCCATTATTCCGTCGTAGTATCGGTTTTGACCGTTTAAACGATTTGTTTGATCATGCAATGCTCAGTGAAGCACCACATTATCCTGCGTACAATATTGAAAAAGTCGGTGATGATCACTACCGCATTGTCGTAGCTGCGACTGGTTTTAACCAAGATGAGCTCGCGATTGACTTAGAGAATCAGGTACTTAATATTTCAGGTCATCATGCTGATCAGACCAAAGACAATCATGCTGAGTTCTTGCATAAAGGTATCACACAGCGTTCATTTAAATTATCCTTACGTTTAGATGAACACATTGAAGTACAAGAGGCCAATTATGAAAATGGTTTACTCACCATCCAGCTACAACGGATTGTCCCAGAAGAAAAAGCGCCATGCCGAATTCCAATCGGACAGAAGAAATTAACAACTGAAAACACTTCGGCATAGTCAATCAACAAAATAAAAAAAGCACTGCATAGGCAGTGCTTTTTTTAAGATCAATGGATCATTACTTTTTCTTTTTAGGACCAAGCAACATACCCATTTGACGACCTTCCATTTTTGGTGATTGCTCAACAACACCAATTTCAGCCACATCTGCTTCAACTTTTTGAAGTTGAGCCAAACCAAGCTGTTGGTGCGCCATTTCACGACCACGGAAACGAAGAGTAATTTTTACTTTGTTGCCTTCTTCAAGGAACTTAGTGATTGCACGTAGTTTTACGTTGTAATCACCAACATCAGTACCCGGGCGGAGTTTGATTTCTTTCACCTGTACTTGATGCTGTTTTTTCTTCGCTTCTTTCTGCTTTTGCTTTAGATCAAACAAATGCTTGTTGAAGTCCATGATTTTACAAACAGGCGGTTCAGCGTTGGCTACGATCTCAACAAGATCAAGCTCAACACTTTCAGCAGCGCGTAATGCTTCTGCCAAGCTAACAATACCTTTTTGCTCACCATTTTCGTCTACAAGACGGACTTCTTTCGCACGAATTTCATCATTCAAAGCAGGACGGTTTGATTTGTTACCGCCCTGTTGATTACGGTCAGGCTGTTTAATCGCTGTTACTCCACAATGTACCGGCCGCGTTCGGCAACGGCTGCTTTTACTAGGTCAACGAAAGCGTCGATTGACATAGTACCCAAATTTGTTCCTGAGCGGGTACGCACGTTCACTGTACCTTCCTCTACCTCACGGTCCCCAAGTACCAGTAAGTAAGGAATACGCTCTAATGTACGTTCACGAATCTTAAAGCCGATTTTCTCATTTCTCAAGTCTGAAATCGCACGGAGACCGTTTTCTTTAAGTTTAGCGACGACTGACTCACATGCTTCCGCTTGTGAATCGGTAATGTTCATCACACATGCTTGGATCGGTGTTAACCAAGGTGGCATAAAGCCCGCATAGTGTTCGATTAGTATACCAATAAAACGTTCAAAACTGCCAAGTATTGCACGGTGCAACATTACAGGTTGATCGCGATCATTGTCTTCAGTGACATATGACGCATCTAAACGTTCTGGCAAATTGAAGTCACATTGGATTGTACCACATTGCCATACACGGCCTAAGCAGTCTTTCAGTGAGAATTCAATTTTCGGACCATAGAATGCGCCTTCACCTGGTTGAAGTTCCCACTCCAAACCAGCAGCATCTAAAGCATCTGCTAAAGATTTTTCAGCCATATCCCAAAGTGCATCATCACCCACACGTTTTTCTGGACGTGTAGACAACTTCATTTGCACTTCTTCGAAACCAAAGTCTTTATACACATCTAAAGTCAGTTGAATGAAGTCAGCCACTTCTTGACCAATTTGCTCTTTGGTACAGAAAATGTGTGCATCATCTTGAGTAAAGCCACGAACACGCATAATGCCGTGCAATGAACCCGATGGTTCGTTACGGTGACACGAACCGAACTCAGCCAAACGAATTGGCAAATCACGGTATGATTTTAAACCTTGGTTGAACACTTGTACGTGACAAGGACAGTTCATCGGCTTAATTGCATAGTTACGGCTTTCTGAATGTGTCGTGAACATACCATCTGCATAGTTTGCAGCATGGCCTGATTTTTCCCAAAGCGTGAAATCAACCACTTGCGGGGTACGAATTTCGAGGTAGCCATTGTCTTGCTGAACTTTACGCATGTATTGTTCAAGTACTTGATAAATGGTCCAACCGTTTGGATGCCAGAACACCATACCTGGTGCTTCTTCTTGCATATGGAACAGGTCTAAAGCTTTACCAATTTTACGGTGGTCACGCTTTTCAGCTTCTTCAATACGTTTGATATACGCTGCAAGCTGTTTTTTGTCTGCCCACGCTGTACCATAAATACGTTGTAACTGTTCATTCTTCGCATCGCCACGCCAATAAGCGCCTGACATTTTAGTCAACTTGAATGCTTTTAAAAATTTAGTATTTGGCACGTGTGGACCACGGCACATATCCAAATAATCTTGATGGTAGTACAAGCCCATTTCTGTTTCTTCAGGCATGTCTGCAATCAAGCGTAATTTATAATCTTCACCACGTGCTGTGAATTCTGCAATCACCTCATCGCGTGGTGTCATTTTTTTGATGACATCATAGTCTTGATCGATGAGCTTTTTCATACGCTCTTCAATGGCTACCATGTCTTCTGGCGTAAATGGCTTTGCGCTAAAAATATCGTAATAGAAGCCATCTTCAATGACAGGACCAATCACCATTTTCGCTTCAGGGAACAATTGCTTAACCGCATGTCCCACCAAATGAGCGCAAGAGTGACGAATGATTTCGACACCTTCTTCGTCTTTAGGCGTAATAATTTGAAGGCTGGCATCCGTGGTAATCAAGTCAGATGCATCGACTAAACGACCATCGACTTTTCCTGCAACTGTATTTTTCGCAAGACCCGGACCGATGCTCAATGCAACGTCCATCACAGATACAGCTTGATCAAATTGTTTTTGATCGCCATTTGGCAAAGTGATAATTGGCATAAAAAATCCTTAAGGAGTGATGCCCCGTACCATGGAGCATGTCACCGCGAGATTATGATCGAGGTAAAACCTCAAAAGATAAAAACGGTGGATAAATAAAATCAGTCGAATTTTACACGTGTTATCCACAGGATTAAACCTTTTCCCCTAGAAAATTCACGTTTCGGCGCATTTTGAATTCATTTGCCAATCCCACAGCATCACTAAAATGAGGGAGTTGATGTGCCGCAATCCTCATAGCTACATTTTATAATGACTTTATCGGTCACTTTTTATTGAACAATGCAGCAACACAAGCATATACATATTGCTCATAAAACAAACTAGAATCGACCTAAAAGCGCTTATATCGCACAGAATCCATAGATTCAGTTTAGATAAACTAAACAAAAAAGTTCAATAAATTCATCTAAAAAGCGCAACTCGACTAAAGCATAAATGCAAGATTGCTGAAAAATGCATATCTTTTAAGCAATGGAAAAATAATACTGAATTTGGAGTGATAAACATGGTCAGCGCTTATGACGAACTACCAAGAACCCCCGCAAACTTTGTGGCTTTGTCACCGCTGCGTTATTTAGAACGAGCTGCCTATATTTATCCCCATCAAGATGCCATCATTCATGGCCACCGTCATATTTCATGGCGTGAAACTTATCAACGTTGTCGCCAATTTGCTTCACAACTGCAAAAACTGGGGATCACTAAGAATGATACTGTCTCGGTACTATTGCCCAACATCCCTGCAATGATCGAAGCACATTTTGCAGTACCCATGACAGGTGCTGTACTAAATACGCTGAATACACGTTTAGATGCAAAAACCATTGCGTTCATGTTGGAACATGCCGAAACCAAAGTCCTTTTGGTCGATCCTGAGTTTGCATCGGTTGCACAAGAAGCTTTGGCTTTGGTCAAGCGTGACATTTTTGTAATTGATGTAGATGATGCTGAGTACGAAAACTGTTTTGCAGCTCCGATTGGTCAGATTGAATATGAAGACTGGTTAACCGAAGGCGATGAAAACTTTGAGTGGCATTTACCTCAAGATGAATGGGATGCCATCAGCCTAAATTACACCTCGGGAACGACAGGTAACCCGAAAGGGGTGGTCTATCATCACCGTGGCGCTTATATCAATGCAGCCAGTAATATTATTGCTTGTGGCATGACACCACGTGCGACCTACTTGTGGACCCTCCCCCTGTTTCACTGCAACGGTTGGTGCTTTGCATGGACTATGGCAGCCAATGGTGGCACCAACATTTGTTTACGTAAAATTGACCCTGAACTCATTTTTAAACTCATCGCTGAACACAAAGTCGATTATTTCTGCGGTGCGCCGATTGTGTTATCAATGCTGATCAATACTCCAGAAGAGCAACGGGTTCACTTTGAACATCGCGTCGAAGTAATGGTGGCAGGTGCTGCGCCTCCTGCTGCAATTATTGAGGGCATGCGTCATATTGGCATCAATGTCACCCATGTCTACGGTCTCACTGAAACCTATGGCCCTTCTGCGCTTTGTGCCTCTCAAGCGGGTTGGTCTGACTTATCGATTCAAGAACAAGCGCAGCTGCACTCACGCCAAGGTGTACCGTACCCACTGCAAGATGGCATGAAAGTCCTTGATCCAGATACCATGCAACCTGTACCGCATGATGGTCAAACCATGGGCGAAATTATGTTCCGTGGCAACATTGTGATGAAAGGCTACCTCAAAAACCCTGAGGCGACCACAGAAGCGTTCGCTGGTGGTTGGTTTCATACAGGCGATCTTGCAGTCTGCCAACCCGATGGCTATGCCAAAATTACTGACCGCTCTAAAGATGTGATCATTTCTGGAGGTGAGAATATCTCATCATTAGAAGTTGAAGAAATTCTCTATCAACATCCTGCTATTTTAACGGCTGCGGTGGTCGCGAAACCCGATCCTCGCTGGCAAGAAGTACCCTGTGCATTTATTGAACTCAAAGCAGGTAAAGAAACCACACCTGAGGAAATCATTGAATTCTGCAAGCAACATCTGGCACGTTTTAAAGTCCCGAAAGATGTAGTGATTACAGAAATTCCAAAAACGTCGACAGGCAAGTTACAAAAATTTGTTCTACGCGATTGGGCCAAAGAGCGTGCAACGGGCGAGTTTAGCTAAACATTCAGCAGTCTATACAAGCAAATATTCTCAAATAAAAAAGCGACCTTGAAGGTCGCTTTTTATGTCTAAATGACTTAATTATCTGAAATTAAAGCCACTTGCTGAATGTAGTTAAACAATTTCAAACGCGAAGCTTTAAGTTGTTCTTCATCAGCCTGCTGTTTCATATCACGGTGAATACGCAATACATGCTGACGAATGGTATGACGTTCCGCGGCATTATAAGTTTTGGAAAACTCATTAATGACCACATCACCATCTTTGATCATACGATCAACCCAACGCTGCAATTGAGCGGTTTTTTTCGCGCCTTGTTGCGGTGTCAAATAAGACAAAATCACCGTTTCATCTTCATTACGCAACAACTTCCCAATGCGTAAAAATTGGCGACGACGAGCTTCATTTGATGTAATTAGTTTTACATCCAAAAGAGCCTCAATCAAACGCTCTTCAACAGGTAAGTTTTGAATTTGTTTAGTGTTCAACTCTGCAAGTTGAGAACCCAAAGATGCCATACGTTGTACGGCTTTTTTCTGTTCAGTTTTACTTGCACGTCCTTCTAAAGATTCAAAGTCTTCTTCAGTAAAACTATGCGGTCGACGTGCCACGATTAATCTGCCTCGTAAAATTTTGCTGCAAATAGTGCCTGAATCTCAGATAAAGCTTGTTCTTCATCTGCGCCTTCAAGCACCAAGCGTAAAGTGGTGCCCTTTCCTGCGCCTAGCATCAGGAGGGACATAATATTTTTGGCATCCACCAATTTGTCTCCTTTTCCAATTTGGATTGAAGAACGGAATTTGGTGGTCACTTCAATGAGCTTGCCAGATGCACGCGCATGTAACCCTAGTTTATTAATTACGTCAACAGTTGTGTCAATCATGCCCAGTGCTTCATTTCTCGATGGAGGACCTGAATAGACCATTTTGCCTCAAGGGCTTTTTTTAGTCTATCCACAATATATACAGAGCGATGCTGCCCACCCGTACAACCAATTGACACGGTCATATAGTGACGATGCCCTTCAGCAAAAGCTGGTAACCATTTATCTAAAAACTTATAAATATCTTGGAACATTTCGTGGGTTTGCTCACTTTGTTCCAAAAATTTTTGCACAGGGGCATCTAGTCCAGAATATTTCCGCAGTTCTAAATCCCAATGGGGATTGGGTAAATGTCGAACATCAAACACATAGTCAGCATCTAACGGAATACCATGTTTAAAGCCGAAAGACTGCAAAATCAAAATCAGGTTATCTGACTGACCCAATTTTGACAGCAAGGTATGCTTTAAATCGTGCACACTTTTATCGGTGGTATCAATATGCACAGTTGAGCGCAAATTAATCGGCAATAAAAGGGTTTTCTCTTCTTGAATACACTGGTTCAAACTTTGAAAGCGTGTCGCCAACGGATGCGGACGACGTGAAGCACTAAAGCGCGCAATCAGCTCTTGGTCACGTGTGGTCAAATAAATAATATCGACCGTACCATGCCTTTGCAATTGTTCAAACACCAAGTCGAACTCTTGCAAATCTGCACGTGTACTGCGTACATCCACACCAAGCGCCAACTGCTCAAGGTTGTTTTCCCGATCCAGCTTAGCCACAATCTCTGGGAGTAAGGCCAAAGGCAAATTATCAATACAGTAATAACCGAGGTCTTCCAATACTTGTAATGCAGAGGATTTACCCGAACCAGACTGTCCTGTAACAATTAAAATGCGCTTCATCTTAATCCTTTGAGAGGTGAGCTTGCCTAAATATGTTTCACTTTCAAGTTATCAATTAAACGAGTTGCCCCGAGTTTTGCCGCAACAAAAAGCACCACATCTTGGTCAAATGCATCCATTTTTTGCAATGCAGGTGTGCGTGCTTCCACATAATCCACAACAAAACCAGCCTGTGTCAATGTCGCCTTTATATTTGCTAACACATCCGCTAAAGCGGTACCGGCTTGTAACGACTGTTCTGCCGCTTTTAAACTTTGATAAATGGTCGGTGCCTTTTGACGGTTTTCTTCGCTTAAATAACCATTACGTGAACTTAAAGCCAAACCATCTTCTGCACGTGCAATTGCCACACCCATCACTTCAAGCGGCATATTCAAATCACGAACAAACTGACGAATCACAGCCAACTGTTGATAGTCTTTTTCACCAAAGAAAGCAAAATTAGGTTGCACAATATTGAACAGTTTCGTCACCACAACGGCGACACCATCAAAATGACCTGGGCGTTGTAGACCACACAAATCATTGGTGATATCTGAAACAGTAATATTGGTCAAACGTGGACTGTTGCCATACATTTGCTCAACCGATGGTGCAAACACGATGTCACAACCAACCTCGGCCAACAAGCGCTGATCTTGCTCCAAGGTGCGTGGGTAACTGTCAAAATCTTCATTGGGTCCAAATTGAATCGGATTCACAAAAATGCTAACTACAACCACATCACAGAGTTTTTTCGCTTCGCGCACAAGGTTCAAATGCCCCTGATGCAAGTTCCCCATGGTCGGGACGAAACCAATACTTTTTCGAGCCGTTCGCGCAGGGTTCAATGATGCTGATAGGCCTTGGATCGTGGTTTCAGTTTTCATGTTTTACAGCTCGACTTGGAATGTTTGTTCTTTCGCAGGGAATGAGCTATCAAGCACCGCTGCATGGTATGCCTTGAACGCATCCAAAATCGCCGTTTCCCCTGCTTGTTCTTTCATAAAGTTACGCACAAATTTTGCAACACGACCAAAAGTCAGTCCAAGCATGTCTTGTACCACCAAGACTTGACCATCGGTATCCACACCTGCGCCAATGCCAATGACAGGTACTTGTGGGAACAACTCACTAATTTCTTTACCGAGCTGCGCAGGCACACACTCTAATAACAACACCGCAGCGCCCGCATCAACCACCGCTTGGCAGTCCGCAATCAGTTGGTCTGCCGCTTCACGTGTGCGTGCTTGTAATTTATAGCCACCAAACACATGTACAGACTGTGGAGTTAAACCTAAGTGTACACATACAGGAATACCGTTGCGTGTCAAAACCTGAACTGTTTCAGCCAGCCACGCACCACCTTCAACTTTGACCATTTGTGCGCCAGCTTGCATCACCACTTTTGCGCTTTGCAAAGCATCATTTAAAGTGGCATAGCTCATAAACGGTAAGTCGGTCATGATCAAAGCATGCTGGTTACCTCGGCGTACAGCTGCGGTATGGTAAGCCATATCTTCAATCGTAACAGGCAAAGTAGAATCACGACCTTGAATGGCCATACCTAGCGAATCACCAATTAAAATGGTATCAATTTCAGCAAGTTCCATTGCCTTTGCCATACTTGCATCATAACAAGTCAGGCAGGAAAATTTGCGACCTTCTGCTTTAAATTTTCTTAAGTCATTTAAACTAATCATCAAACTATTCCTTTCAACATCTTTAGCTCGGCTAAATTAAATCTCTGCCCAATTGCCTGCATCCAGCACGCTCAACGTGGGTTGTTGTACAACAGGCAACTGTTTCAATGCAATACCATCAATGTGTAAATTGGGGTCTAAATCGAGCAATGGAATCAACACAAAATCACGCTCCATCACACCGACATGTGGCACGGTTAAGCGTTCATGCTGAATTTTCTCTTCTGCATAGATCAGTAAATCTAAATCTAAAGTACGCTCACCCCAATGGCGTAAACGCACACGTCCCGACTCTTGTTCAAAACGTTGCAGCTCATCCAGCAAAGCCAACGGCGCTAAGTTTGTGCTGAGTTGCACTACGGCATTTAAATAATTGGGTTGGTCTTGTGGTCCCATCGGTGGGCTTTGATACAGCTTGGAGGTTTTTACATCTCCTAGACTGGCCAACTTGTGCACCGCTTCAGTCAAAATCACTTTAGAGTCGCCTAAGTTGCTACCTAGACCAATGTACGTGACGATACTCATTGTGTCGGTCCAAAAATCACGCTGCTTAAATCACGCTGAACACGCTTACGTTTTAAAATCGGGTGATCTGCACCAATCTCGGTTGAGCTGTGACCTGTTCCCTTACCAGTCTGGGTACGAGCTTCAGCATGTTGCTTCGGTTTACGTGCACGGCGACTGCGTGATTCTTGCTCTTGCACCAAAGGCTCAATTTCATGACTTACCGTTTTGGCAATCGCCGCTTCTTCAGCACTTGCTTTACCACTGCGACGTGATTTTGCACGTTGGCGATTATATTGACTAATGGCACGTTCTTTTTCATCGGTGCTCATCAACTGATAGGCATCCCACCACTGTCCCATGCCGAGCGTACCCTCATCACCGGATTTTTCACGAAGCAACAAGAAGTCAAAGCCTGCACGGAAACGTGCATGGCTAGATAAGGCTTGAATTTGCTGTGCTTTCGGATTGAGTAAACGCGTTTGCATTTCCCACACTTCACGAATGAAGGTTTCGGCAAAGCGCGGAATAATAGTCCGCGTGGCTTGGCGTTTTAATACATCAAGTCCCGCTTGTGCACGAGCTTCAGCCGCAACCATACCTTTACTGCTATAAAACTCACAACGCTCTAAGAACGGCTGCCATAACAACACCGCATAGAAAAATGCAGGGTTGATGGTTTTGCCCACTTGAATGCGCTGATCGGTATTTTTAGCGGCACGTTCAATAAATGGGGTGATATTCGGTTGGATATCTGCAAATAACTGCTTCCAAATGCCGAAATCGATCAACATTGGCAACACACGATTTAAATGCCCCATCGTGAACAACTTCTGAGATTCATCATATAAACGGTGCGGCGAAACATCACGCAGTAACTGCGTCATTTCCAAGGTAAAAACGTCGAGAATTTGCTGATCGATTGAGAAGCCTAATTTTGCGGCAAAACGTAAAGTCCGCAGCATTCGCACAGGATCTTCTTCAAAACGCGTTTGTGCATCGCCTAGTAGACGTAAGGTTTTATTTTTAATGTCATCCACAGCATGACAGAAATCTAAGACAACACCCTTGCGTGGCTGATAGTACATTGCATTAATTGAAAAATCGCGGCGAGCAAAGTCTTGCTCTATCGTGCCCCAATTGTTATCACGCAAAATCATGCCTTGTGCAGAGGTGACTTCTTTCTTCGGTGGTGCACGTAAAGTTGCAACTTCAACCAACTCACGACCTGAATAGACATGAGCCAGCTCAAAACGGCGCCCGATAATACGGCAACGTCGTCCGAAAACTTCTTTTACCTGTGACGGTGTTGCATTGGTCACTGCATCAAAATCTTTGGGATTTAGGCCAAGCATCATGTCGCGGACACCGCCACCGACGATATACGCTTCATAGCCTGCCTTAGTTAATGCATCGATCACATCTAAAATGTAAGAAGGTAATTGAGCGGTTGATAAACCACATTTTGACGCGCGCAAAGTTTGCAAAAGCCGCTGTCTCCTACGCCTAAACGTAAAATTCTAAGATGACGCTAATCATATATCTAACACAATCAAAGGGCAATTTGATTATCGAAAGCAAAGCAGGATTATGATCAATTCACCAATAAATGACACCGCTTTTTTCACAAGCCCAAACGGGTTTTATTTTTTGCAAAAATTGCCGGTCCAATCCCGCGCACCTGTTGTAGCTCATCTATGCTCTTAAATGGCCCTTGTTTCTGGCGATAGGCCACAATTGCCTGTGCCTTTTTTAGACCCACACCCTGAAGTTGCTGTAACTGATCGACACTGGCTTGATTTAAACTAATTTTATGTACACTCGACACAGGTTGGGCCTGAACAGAAGACACAGCACGTTTCACGCTTTTAGGGGCTTGAATACGATCATCCCACGCCTGCTGCTCTGCTTTCCAATTCAGGTAGTTCTGATCAAAAGACTGCGCATAACTACTGGGTACCCACACCAATAAACTCAGTAATAACAACGCAATGATCAACAAACTTACTTTTATTTTTATCAATTCAAGCCACCATTTTTATTATTTCAGTTGTAATTTGGCTTGCTCCCACAGTTGATCCATTTCTTCTAAAGACATCTGCTCAATCTTTTTTTGTTGTTGCAAAGCTTGATCTTCAATGAATGCAAAACGAGTTCGAAATTTATGAATCGTACTAAAAAGCGACATTTCGCTTGAGACGCCCAGTTTACGTCCAACATTGATCATTGAAAATAAACAATCGCCAAATTCATCTGCTATTTCATCGGAATTTTGCTGTTGAACCGCATCTTTCAGTTCAGCTAACTCTTCTTCAAGCTTGGCATATGCACCGGCCACATCAGGAAAGTCAAAACCGATCTGTGCTGCATTTTTTTGAATCTGTTCCGCTTGTTGTAAGGCTGGACCATGTTTGATGCTGTCTAATCGTGACTGTGCCTTACCCTGCTTTTCCTGTTGTTTAATTTGCTTCCAAAGCTCGCCTACATCTTCGGCAGACAAAGCTGAAAACTGCTGTGCTTGAAAGACATGGGGATGACGACGAATTAGTTTTTCTGTGATGGCATGAACCACATCTTGAAAATTAAAAGCCCCTTGCTCGGCATACATCTGTGACTGGAACACCACCTGTAGCAGTAAATCGCCCAACTCATCGCGCACCTCATCAGCTTTACCTGAACGCACAGCGGCTTCAACTTCATAAGCCTCTTCAATGGCATAGCGGGTTAAACTTTCTGGGGTTTGTTGTTGATCCCATGGACATTTTTCACGTAATTCACGCATCACGTTCAGCAATTGTTCCATGTTTATCTCTCTTCAAAAATCATATTGATAAAAATTACATTATGACGGCATTCATTTGTTATGCTCAATCCAATCACAACAATAACATCAAGAAAAAGAGCAACAAGGAGCAGTTTCAATGCGCAGTATTTTGATTAGCGGTGCAGCCCAAGGTATTGGTGCGGCCATCGCCCGCTTATTTTATACACATCACTACAAAGTCGGGATTTATGACATCAATAGCGCTCAAGCCCAACAGCTGGCAGCTAGCCTCGGCCCAAATGCCAAAGCAGGACAGCTCGATGTTTCCAACTATCAAGACTGGCAAACTGCTTTAGCCGAGTTTGTCACATGGGCAGGCGAGCTCAATATCTTGGTCAATAATGCAGGAATTCTATTCTCAGGGCCTTTTGAACAAACAGAGATCAGCGCACATCACAAAACCATGTCGATCAATGTCAATGGTGTACTGAATGGCTGCCATGCTGCATTACCCTACCTCAAACAAGCGAATTTTGCCCGCATCATCAATCTTTCTTCAGCCTCAGCCATCTATGGTCAAGCCGATTTAGTCTCATACTCTGCCAGTAAGTTTGCGGTACGCGGCATCACCGAAGGCTTAGATACCGAATGGCAGAAATATGGCATTCGCGTATTAGATGTCATGCCGCTATTTGTACAAACTGCCATGGTGCAGGATATGCAAGCGAAGAGTATTCAAAACATGGGGGTACACTTAACTGCAGAAGATGTAGCGCAACACGTTTTTCAAAGGGCTGTTGCAAAAGATACGGCACTCACTGCAACGCATCAAGCCGTGGGCGCCAAAGCCAAGCTTTTATTTCAACTGAGTAAAATCAGTCCTCAATTTCTGAATCGCCTGACCAATTTATACCTTTCCAAATAAAAAAAGCCTGCAATTGCAGGCTCTTTCTTTTCAATTCGCTTAGTTACCTTGCACCAAACGACGCGCACTAATAATGCCTGGTTGTTGCTCTAATCGCGCCAACAGTTTTGATAATTGCGATAAGCCTTTAACTTCAATCAACAATTTCATATTGGCAATACCGTCTGCTTCAGAGATGGTATTGACCTGACGAATATTGATTTGATCGGAGAAAATCACTTGGGTCAAATCTTTGAGCAGACCACGGCGATCATAAGCTTCCACCACAATTTGCACACTCTGACCACGCGTTGGCTGCATTTCCCAATCGGCTTCTACTGCACGTTCAGGTTCATTTTGAATCATGCGTAAGTAGTCAGGACATGCCACTTTGTGAATACTCACCCCACGGTTCAAGGTGATATAACCCGCAATTGACTCACCATGCACAGGTTGACAACACTGCGCCACATGCAGCTCAACGTTATCTAAACCATCAATCAGAATGCCATGCGCTGACAAAGTATGACTAGCACGTGGATTCAATGTCGGCTTCAGCACCAGTTCAGGTTCGTCCTGATCCAAATGCATATGGCGATTCACCTGATTGATCAAGGCATGCAGACTAATGTCACCATTGACCAGTGCAATCAGGATGTCTTCACCCGCTTTGACATTGAAATGATTGCAGTAATCATTCAAATCAATACTTTTTGGGTGAATTGCTAAACGTGAAAGTTCTTTGTTGAGCAGGTCACGGCCCACTTCCAAGTTTTTGCTGCGGTCTTGTTGTCTAAACCAATGGCGCAGCTTGTCACGCGCACGTGCCGTCTTGATATAACCTAAAGAGTTCACCAACCAATCACGGTTTGGCTCACGGTCTTTCTTGGTCAAAATCTCAACTTGTTCACCCGTTTTTAAAGTATAAGTTAGCGGAACATAACGCTGATTCACCCGCGCGGCATAACACTTATTACCGACTTGAGTATGCACATGATAAGCAAAATCTAGTACGGTCGAACCACGTGGGAGCTCTTTAATATCGCCATCACGGCTAAATACATAAATCTTTTCAAAGTCTTCAAAATCCTGAATTTGCTCAAAATTTTCAGAGTCTTCATCAGACTTATGTACATTCGCATCATTGCGCTCTTGATAGTGTTCAAGTACTGCACGCAATGAATGTAAACGATGGTTAAAAGAGCGATCAGTATTCTTACCGCCCTCTTTATAGTTAAAGTGCGAACACACCCCAAGCTCTGCTTCTTCATGCATGCTCTTGGTACGAATCTGAACTTCCAGTGATTTGTTTTCCGCAATCACAGCCGTATGCAGTGAGCGGTAACCATTGGCTTTCGGATTGGTAATATAGTCATCAAACTGATGCGGGATATGCCGCCAAATTTGATGCACAATCCCCAACGAGTGATAGCACTCAGGAACCGTTTTAACCAAGACCCGAACGGCACGAATGTCATAGAGCTGATCGAAACTCAGGTTCTTACTTTTCATTTTTCGATAAATCGAATAAATGTGTTTTACCCTGCCACTAATTTCAGCTTCAATACCATGCTCATTCAAAGATGCACGCAAAGTATCAATCACAAACTGAATATATTGCTCACGCTCCAGTCGCTTTTCATTCAGCAGCGTCGCAATTTCTTTATAGCGATCGGGTGCTAAATAGCGAAAGGCTAAATCTTCCAGTTCCCACTTTAACTGCGCAATCCCTAAACGGTGTGCCAGAGGTGAGTAAATGGTTAAGATTTCTCGTGCTACACGCTCTTGACGTTCTTTAGATGAAGTCGCCAATTCACGCAGTGCATAAGTTCGCTCAGCCAATTTGATCAGTACAACGCGCACGTCTTCCGTCACTGAAATCAACATTTTATAAATGCCGTTTAAGTGCTCGCGCTGATTGTTATTAAAGTGATCTTCGAGGCGTTTATTCTGCTCGATGAGGTCGGATAACTTACCCATGGCCAAAGTGCCTTTGACCAGTGCATGCACTTGTTCGCCAAAATGCTCTTGTACTTCCGCCAAAGGAATCACGCCTTCGCGTACACCACGATAGAGCATCGCAGCAGCCAAGGTGTCTTCATCGACATGTAAATGGGCCAGAATATCCGCCATTTCAATACCGGTATAAAAGGTATTGGAACGATGATTAACCGTGGTTTCTAACTCTTTTTGTAAAGTCAAATTGGCAACTTCTTCGAGTTGCTCAAGCTTCGCATCATCTAATATGCTTCGAACACGATCTAACCATTCAGCCAAATCATGTTGAGCTTGTTCGGCATGCTCTACAGTCGCCTCCTGAGACAACTCATTGAGTCGCCCAGGTAGTTGCTCACGTACTGTGACCATACCCTTCTCCTACACTTTTACGCTTCATATTCTTTAATCGTTTATCTCATTATCTTTTTCAAACAATGCTATCGACTCAACGTGACCTGTGTGGGTAAACATGTCCATCACACCGGCTTGGACTAATCGATAACCCTGTTGTACCAACAGCCCCGCATCCCTTGCGAGTGTCGCTGGATTACACGACACGTAAACGATTCTTTTTGCACCAAAGTTAGGCATATAATGCATTATTTCCTCTGCGCCTGCACGTGGAGGATCTATCAATAATGCATCAAATCCTTTATTTGCCCAAGAATGATGCGAGAAATCTTTTGTTAAATCTTGTGAAAAGAACTTCAACTGGCCAAGAGCATTACGTTCCGCATTTTCTGCACCACGTTGAACCATTTCTTCACTGCCTTCAACACCAACCACTTGTCCTGTTGCACCCACGCATCGAGCCAAAGGCAAAGAGAAATTTCCTAGACCACAGAACAAATCGAGAACACGTTCTCCTTGTTTTAAATCTAGCAAGTCACATGCCAATTTCACCATTTGCGGGTTAATGGTTGAGTTTACTTGAGTAAAGTCGTGTGGGTTAAATCCAAATGCCACATCAAAATCATTTAAACGATAATGTAAACGCATCTCTGCATGTTCATCATCCATACGCTTTAGACTGTCTGGGCCAGCAGCTTGTAAATACAATTGCCACCCTCTGTCTAACGCAAATTGTTTTAATCGGTTGACATCCTCTGTGTTTAATTTTTCAGTATGTCGCACCGTGAGGGCGATGTCACAATCCCCCATGGCCAATTCTATATGACCAATGGCTGCTTTGGCTGTTAGACTTTGGAGTAACTGCTTCAAGCGTGTGATTGAACCAAACTCTTGATCTAAGACCATACAACGATCAATTGAAGTCAGTTTATTGGTTTGACGCTCTCGAAAACCCACGACCAATTGGTCTTTATGTGGCAAATAACGCACCCCAATGCGTGCTTTACGACGGTAGTCTTCACGTAAAGAGCGCAAAGGCGGCAACCACTCTTCAGGTTGAATCCCCGCAAAATGCTGCAAATGTGATTTAAGCACATCTTGCTTTAAGCGAATTTGTTCATCGGGATGAATATGCTGCATATTACAGCCACCACAGCTTTTAAAATGCGGGCACTTCGGCTCAACACGAAAAGTAGAGGCTTCACTGAGGAGTTGAATAGCATCGGCTTCCTCTAAACGCTTTACTACATGGGTAATCTGCGCTTTAACCGTTTCACCCGGCAACGCATAGCTAATAAAGACTTTTTTACCCTGCTTGTCCACAGGATGGTCTGGATGCGAACCATAGTGCGCTATGCCGCGTCCTTCATGCGAAAGTGACTCAACCTGAAAAATATAACTGGGCTGTTGAGTTGGACGAGGTTTGGCTCTATGTTTCATGTGTACCTAAAGATGGGAAGGGGAAAAATCGGCAGCGGTAAAAGCCGTCTGCTGTGAGGTCTCACGCCACACCGACAAAAAGTCTTGATGCTGCGGTTGAGCCTGTAAAAACTGGATGGTTTGATCGATAAAATGACGGTGGTCTTGAGCTAGCAATTGCCCTTTGAGCAAGAGCCAACGCAAATACACCAGCCATGTATTTAGCACATCACCTTCACAATAACTGGTGAGTTTGAGCCATTCCTGCGCCCGAACATATTCAGGTACATGATAAGCCCCATCGCCTCGTTTACCGGGATACCCCAATAAATGGGCAACATCATCTAGCTTTTGGAAATGACGTCCATTAAACATTGCCATCACATCCATCAGGTCAATGTGACGCTGATGATAACGGTTCTGATAGTTATTATAGCGCTTTTGTGTGTCAATTTCGCCCTGATCGAACAAAGCAGGTGCAGTTAAACCATGATACATGGCGCGAAGCATAATTACAGGTAAGTCAAACTGAGCACCATTCCAACTCACTAAAGTCGGTAAACGCTTATCAAATATGGATAAAAACTTACTGAGAATTTCTGCTTCAGAATATTGTTCACGGCTAAAAGAAAAGAGTTTCATCTGGCCTTGGTCATCCAGCCAAAAGCCTGAAATACACACAATTTCGTGCAATGCCAAACGCTGAAAATCCATGCCTGACTCTTGGCGACGCAACTTGGTCAGTGCCGCCTCCAAATCAGCCTCAGGCAAATCTAAACCATATAAATGCGCCCCCGATCTCAAATCAGTCATTGTTTCAATATCAAAGGTGAGAACAGGTAAGCGCATATCTAAGACTCTATTTTTCGTTTTATTCAGGATCAACCACAGAGAAAAGACCCGTCGATAAATAACGGTCACCACGGTCACAAATAATGCACGCAATGACAGCACCGGGGTTTTCTTCAGCAATTTTAATTGATGCCCACACCGCACCACCTGAAGAAGTTCCTGCGCTAATCCCCTCTTTTTGCGCCAATTTACGCATGGTTCTTTCAGCTTCAATTTGCGGAATATCAATAATTTGATCAATCCGACTGCGGTCAAAAATGGTTGGTAAATATTCTTCAGGCCAACGGCGAATCCCCGCAATACTTGAACCATCTGATGGCTGTAGGCCAATAATTTGAATGTCGGGGTTCATCTCTTTGAGATATTTAGAGACTCCCATAATGGTGCCTGTAGTGCCCATTGAGCTCACAAAGTGAGTAATTTTGCCACCCGTTT
Source organism: Acinetobacter sp. MYb191 (assembly GCF_037572605.1). NCBI lineage: Bacteria > Pseudomonadati > Pseudomonadota > Gammaproteobacteria > Moraxellales > Moraxellaceae > Acinetobacter > Acinetobacter sp. MYb191. Next base: position 52,182 of record NZ_JBBGZP010000005.1, read on the forward strand.
GCTGCCAAAGTTCAGGCCCTGTCGTTAAATAATGCGCTTCAACATTATCAGGATTACCAAACTGGTTGAGTACATGCCCCTTGCCTTCTTCTTGCATTTGCAAAGCCAAATCACGTGCACCTTCCATGCCCTGTTCTTTGGTCACTTCAATCAGTTCCGCGCCATAAGCACGCATTGCATCTTTACGTTCTTGGCTCATGTTGTTGGGCATAATCAGTTTCATCTGATAGCCACGCATCGCGGCAACCATCGCCAGTGCAATGCCGGTATTTCCACTGGTCGCTTCAATCAAGGTATCGCCCGGCTGGATTTGCCCTCGCTTTTCCGCTTGCATAATCATGTTATACGCGGGACGGTCTTTGACAGAACCTGCGGGGTTGTTGCCTTCTAACTTTGCCAATACTGTTGCTTGAGTGTGACTTGCCAAACGCTGTAAACGCACCAGTGGAGTTTTTCCAACATAGTGATCTAACAAAAATTCGTCTGCTTGAAAATCAGTGGATATAGTACTCATTCTTTTTACCTTGATCGAGGTGCGCCTATTGTATGGAAAAATGCCAGTCCCTGCACCCATTTAGCGTGCTTTTTCGTGAAAGTGATTAAAGCACCATCGATTTTTTATAAAGCGTGCTACACTTCAAAGCATAGGGAATAAATCACTTGCACCATGTCAAATATCAATAAAAAGTTATTTAATCGTCTGCACTTAAACCATGCTTATGGACAGCTCATTGCACTTATTTTCGTGCCGATTATGATTTTGGCCTGTGTAGGTGCATTACTGGTTATTACCGAAACCTCAAATGCCGCCAAAGCCCAGCAGCGACAAATGGCGATTGCGATTTTAACGCGCTACCAGCTGGATGCAGAAGCAGCGATCAATTTGGTGAATGCCTCCCCTTGGCAGTATGAAAATGCACGTTATTTGATGCAAAAGATGTTAGATGAAAAACATCTGATTCGTGCCGCAATTATTGATGACAATGGCAATAACAAACTTAGCATTGGCTACCAAGACCGAGCGCCGTGGCCCGCGCTGAAAAAAAATACTGATTTTTTTGGCCCAATGAATTTTAAAGGCAATACGGTATATGGTTTGCCCATCAACCAATTTACAGGCACGCCTGCGCAGTTGGTGGTTGAATTAGATAACCAGCCCTTACAAATTGCCCGTTATCGCGTGTTGATTGTGTTGATTGCGACAGGTCTGTTGACACTATTATTACTTTTACTCTGTTTAAATTTCTACTCGCGTCGCTGGATTGCGCCGATGTATGAAATTCGCATGCAGCTGCAACGTTTAAATGCCGACACCCTCGATCAACACATGCTGATTAACAGTACCGGTGAATTACGCTTACTACAGCGCGATATTGCCAATGTGGTGAAACGCCTGCATTTTAGTTTTTTAGAATTGAAAGAACATACTGAGCAGACGGAAGACGATTTACGTCGAACCCTTGACACTTTAGAAGTGCAAAACATCACCTATCGTCAAGCGCGTGACCAAGCCATTTCAGCAAGTCAGTCCAAGTCAGTGTTCTTGGCCAATATCAGCCATGAACTGCGTACACCACTGAACAGTATTGATGGTTTTATTCACCTCTTACTGCGTCAAGACAACCTCAACAATGATCAAAATCTTTATTTACAAACCATCCGAAAATCATCTGCACACTTACTGGCACTGATTAATGATGTTTTAGATTTTTCAAAAATTGATGCTGGTAAGCTAGAACTCGATACTGCAACTTTTGATTTAGAAGAAGCAATTTTTGATGTTATGGATATGCTGTCTCCTCTTGCTGCACAAAAGCATATCGATATGGCCTTTTACTATGCCGACAATGTGCCGAAGCATGTGGTTGGAGATGCCCTACGCTTCAAACAAATTTTAACCAACCTAATTTCCAATGCCATTAAATTTACTCCTGATGGCGAGATCATCGTCCGCGCAAGAATGGAACAAGATGATATTGGACAGTGCCTATTGCACTTTAGTGTACAAGACAGCGGCATCGGACTCAGTGGAACCGACCGTAAAAAACTGTTTGAGTCTTTCTCGCAAGGCGATGCTTCAGTCACACGTCAATTTGGCGGCACAGGTCTGGGCTTAGCGATTTCCAAACAACTGGTGCATTTGATGCAGGGGCAAATTGGATTTGAGGACAACCAAGAACGCGCGCCAACCGAAAAAGGTTCCACCTTCTGGTTTACCGCCATGTTTATGGTCAATGAAGAAGATGAGTACGTTGAACATCCTCAGTTTAGCGATATGCAAGTGGTCTCGTATTTGGCACATCCTGCAACGGCCAATATTCTGCGTCATTATCTTGAAGACTATGCTGTGGAGCACATCGAATCGAGTTCAATTTTAGACTTGTTCAGTCACCTCAACAGACTGCCTCAAGATGTGGAAAACACATGGTTGATTGTTGATCATAGTGGTGATACCGAAGCCTTATTAAAAGAAATTCGTCAGCGTTATAGCGGTAACCTTGCAGTTTATGGTTACCAGATGTCACTTGATTTGACAACGCTGAATGAGTATCGCGCACGACCATTATACCAACCGCTCAGTCGGAGTGCTTTGATTCAATTACTCAGCAATCAACCGCTATTTGAAGAAGATGAAATGGAGTCCTTCAATGGTCAAGGCTTACATATTTTAGCGGTAGATGACCATCTCCCTAACCTAATTGTCCTTGAAGCCCTACTAGGCGAGTTGAATGTCACGACAACAAAAGCTTTAAGCGGTCAACAAGCCTTAGAGATTTTACAAGAGCGCGTTGAACACAACAGCAAAGCTTTTGATTTGGTGTTTATGGATATTCAAATGCCTGTCATGTCGGGTGTCGACACCACACGTGCTATTCGCGCGCTGGAGTCAACCATTGAAAACCATAAGCGCTTGCCCATTATTGCCCTCACCGCACATGCCTTGGCCGATGAAAAACAAAAATTACTGCAAGTGGGCATGGATGACTATGTCACCAAACCTATTCAAATTGATCAGCTCATTCAAATCCTGACCCATTGGACCACTGATCGCTTCAACAAAGGCTCACCTGTTGAAAAAGCCATCGTGATTGAAGCACTCGATCCGAAGGTGCTCGACTGGCAGCAAAGCTTACAGTTAGCCGCTAATAAAGAAGACTTAGCAGTCGACTTACTGCGTATGTTAATGGACAGTTTTGATACTGAGCTACATGAAATGAAGCAGTTGATTGAAATGGAAGATTTCCCACAATTGGAGCATGTGCTACACCGTCTGTATGGTGCAACACGCTATGTCGGTGTACCCAACTTACAAGAAGCAACAGGGACATTTGAACAGTTTGTTTCAACCTTACGTAAAGAGCGTCGTAAAGCAGATGAACAGTTTGTTCAAGAAACCATCAAGCGATTCAATGAACTCAAAGTCGTGATTGAACAAGTACAACATGCGGCACAGCAAATTTTAATCAAACATAACCCATAAAACATTCAAAAGAGCGTGACACCAAAGACAAGTTGCGACGTGACTCTTGGTGTCATTTATCCGCACGGGAGCTATGCTATGCTCCGTGCGAGCAAAAATAAGAGTTCTCATCATGGCTTTACTTCGCATTGAAAACAAAAATGGCATTGCCACTGTTTCACTTAACCGTCCAGACAAACGCAATGCGATGAGTTTCGACCTGTTGCGCGAATTGGTTAAAACTGCTTAAAAAATTAAAAAAGACCGCAGCATTCGCTGTGTTATCCTTACTGGTGAAGCACAAGTCTTTAGTGCAGGCATTGATCTTGCCGATTTGAACAATCCGAAGAATCGCGCCTATGCTGCATGGGAACTGATCAAACCGGGACAAAGCCTCTTTCAAAAAGCCTTCCTAATTTGGCAAGAACTGCCTGTTCCTGTGATTGCCGCGATTGAAGGGTTTTGCTTTGGCGCTGGTATGCAATTGGCTTTAGCGGCAGACATTCGTGTGGCACACCCTGCAACCAAAATGTCGATTATGGAAAGCCGTTGGGGACTGGTTCCGGATATGGGGCTGACGCGTTCTTTGAAAGGTTTGATCGGACTAGATCTTGCCAAAGAATTAACACTTACGGCGCGTATTTTCGATGCAACTTATGCCAAAGAAATTGGCTTAGTCACACATCTTGATGAATCACCGCTTGCTAAAGCTCAAGCCATTGCAGAAGAAATGTTACAACGCTCACCAGATGCACTCATGGCCTCAAAATATGTGTTGGATGCTATGCAGCATGAGCCTAAAAAATCCTTACGTTTGGAAAAAATTTGGCAGCTCAAATTACTGTTAGGTAAAAATAGCCAAATCGCACGTAAGAAAGATAAACAACCCGACGTGCAGTATCTACCACGCCAATACAAATAACAGTATTTAAGCACTGACAATCGAAGAGGGTCCCATGAGTTTCGATCGACACACTAAAATTGCATTTCTCGGCATGGGACTCATGGGCAGCCGTATGGCCACCCGCTTACTTCAAGCAGGTTTCGAGGTCGCTGTATGGAACCGCACCAGTAGTGCCTGCGATGCACTCATTGATTTGGGAGCGACAGACTTAGCGCTACAAAATATTGCCGAATATCCAGTAGTTCTGACCTGTTTAGCGGACGACAAAGCCGCACTCAGCGTTTATGAACAAATCGAACCGTTTTTGACGGCGAAGCAAGTGATCATCGACTTTTCCAGTCTTTCAGTGGAACAAACCCTGAGTCTTGCAGCACGTGCCGAACAAAAACAGGTGCAATGGATCGACTCACCTGTTTCAGGGGGAACTATTGGTGCGGAACAAGGTACGCTGGTCATCTTTGCTGGTGGCGATACACAGACGATTCAAGACTTGTCTTTGATTTATAATATCTTGTCTCAACGTGTCACCTGTATGGGTAACACTGGAACAGGACAAGCCACCAAAATTTGTAATCAACTGATTGTGGCAGCCAATAGCACTCTGATTGCAGAAGCAGTTGCTTTAGCAGCCAAAGCTGGCGTGGACACTCGCTTACTTGCACCTGCGCTTGCAGGCGGTTTTGCAGATTCGAAACCCTTTCAAATTTTAAGTCCACGTATGGCGACTCACCTGTTTGAGCCCGTACAGTGGAAAGTTCAAACCCTGTCTAAAGACTTGAACAATGCCGTGCAGCTTGCTGAGCAGCACCAACTCGACATTCCTGTTGCAGCGCGAGCACTTCAGCAATTGCAAGCACACCAACAACAAGGCTATGCTGAAGCTGATCTTGCCTCAGTCATATTACAAGTAGAACAACAAGCCAAATAAAATCAGGAGAAAATCATGACCAAACTTGCTGTAAATTTATCCATGATTTTTACCGAAGTGCCACTACTTGAGCGTTTTGCTTTGGCTCAAACCGCTGGCTTTAAACATGTGGAAATCCAATTTCCCTATGAACTCAGCATTGAACAAATTCAAACTCAGCTTACGCTTCATGACTTAAGTCTCTGCCTTATTAACGTTCCTGCGGGCGACTTAATGACAGGTGGCAATGGACTCGCAGGCATCCCTGGCAAAGAGCTAGAGTTTCATCACGCTCTTCAGTTGGCAGTTCAATATGCCAGCGCACTCAAAGTGCCAAGTGTGAATATCCTTGCTGGTAAACAACCCTTAGATGCCGACCTACTGCCCTGTTTAAATACCTTGTCAAAAAACCTGAAACTGGCCTGCCATATGCTCAGTGAACATGACATTCAACCTGTCTTTGAAATGATCAATGGCACGGATATGCCACGCTTCTTAGTACAAAATATTGCCCAAGCACAGGAAATGCTAGAAGCAGTACAACACCCTGCACTTAAAATGCAATACGACTGCTATCACATGGCCATGATGGGTGAGGATGTGTTGCAAGGGCTACAAGAAAATATTCAAGATATTGGTCACATCCAATTTGCAGACTGTCCAGGGCGGCATGAACCAGATACTGCACAAATTATGTATGCAAATATTTTTGAATGGCTACAACACAGCAGTTATGACGGTTTTATTGCGGCTGAATATCGACCAAAAACTGTTTCAACTCAGTCCTTTGCATGGAAGGCAAAATACTTTGCTGCACATCCTCAAAGTTGAACTATTGCGGATTTGAAATTTTCGCCTAAAAACGCTATATTATAAGATGAGTTATTGTCCGGAAAAATTCCCTTTATGAATTTAGAACCATCGCCCAGCGCTTCTAATTCTCACGATTTCGCAATGAATACCCAAGCTGCCGACGTACAAGCTTGCTTAAAAGTTGTACATGAAGCCCTTGAAGATGTAAAAGCAAAAGATATTTTAGCGATTGATGTCAGCCTAATCAGCAACGTCGCTGATGCAATTGTGATTGCAAGCGGTACATCAACGCGTCACATCAAAGCACTTGCTGATAACGTTGCTGAAGAAGCACGTAAAGCAGGTTTTCGCCCTCTCGGTGTCGAAGGCGAACGTGATGCAGAATGGATCTTGATTGATCTTGGCTTTGTTGTTGTGCACGTGATGTTGCCAACAGCTCGTCGTTTCTACGACTTAGAAAGCCTTTGGCGTGCAGCCCCAGAAGAAACTGTAGCCTAATATGAAAAGAGCGACCTGAAGGTCGCGTTTTTTTATGTCTAATTTTATTTAAATTAAGCGATGCATATCGACCATTGGGTAACGCTCTTTCACTTGGCGCTTCACGTGGGCATAGAGTTGATCTGCTTTTGCTGGACCATAAAATTCACAATAGTTTTCATAACAGACCGTCAAGACCTGCGCATATTGAGTCATGAGCAAAGCTTCGAGTACTGCTCGATCATTCAAGGGCTGATACTTATCGACCACAATGGATAAAGCGCCTAGCTGCATTTTCACCTCACGCTCAAACTCCTGCACATCAACGGCTTTGACTGCTTGACAGATATTTTGCATAAAAAACGTCAATCCATCGAGTAACGCTGCTCCCCCTTGTTCGCTTTTCGATGCTTTTGCAGAGGGATTCAACAACACCTGTTTTTCAACTTGGGCCATCTCTGCCAAGACATTTTTAAGCATGTCTTTTCGAAAGTAACGTAATTCCTCTGTGGTACAGATTTCACTCAAAAAACGATTCAGGACAAAGGAGGGTTGATCACCATATTTCGCTTCCCAGTGATTCAATACTTGCTCTAAAAGTGTTCCTTGTAAGTACTGACTCAATCCACGTTCGATCGCTTGGCGTTTTTGTAAAATAGTTAATGTTTCGGTCGACATGAGCTATCCTCTTTCATTAATGACGTTTGGTCATATCATCAGTTTCAAACGTCACATCACGCTGAAACTCGGGATAAGACAGTTCTGCATGTTCGGTATAGTCCAAGCCACGTTGTTCATGTTGTTTACTCACCCGCAAACCACCAAGAACGAGGTCTAAGACTTTAAAGACGATCAACGCCACACCAAAACCCCACGCAAAAGCTGTCAAAATACCCAAGCCTTGTACCGCAATGATCCCCGCATTAAACATTTGGTTTTCAAAAAACAACCCTGCAGCCAATGTACCCCACGCCCCACAAAAACCATGTACAGTCACCGCATCGACCACATCATCCAAGCGGAGTTTTTCCATCACCAGCGGTAAAATACTGACTAACACACCTGCAACCGTACCACTGATGATGGCATACACTGGACTCATGGTTGCACAGCCCGCCGTAATTGCAACCAGTCCACCCAAAGAGGCATTAATGGTGCCGCGCATTAAAATTGCTTTACCACGTATTAGGGTATAAACCATATAGGCAACTGCCGAAGCACACGCCGCCAAATGCGTATTCAAGGCAATCCGCCCAATACTCACATCCGCCTTCACAGTAGAGGCCGCATTAAAACCAAACCATGCCAACCATAGAACAAAACCGCCTAGCGCCACCAACGGTAAATTATGTCCTGCCAAATAATGGACTTGTCCATTGCGTCCAAACCGTCCTAAACGAGGCCCCAGCACAAGAATTCCGGCTAAGGCCACCCATCCACCAATCGAATGCACCACCGTTGAACCAGCAAAGTCAATGAAACCCATGGCTTTTAGCCAACCTTCTCCATCAAATAAGCTCCCCCAAGCCCATGCACCAAAAATCGGGTAGATCAAACCACTGACCACCGCAGCACTCACAATATACGCCACAAAGTGAATCCGCTCAGCCATCGCCCCACTGGCAATCGTCGTGGCGGTGGCCGCAAACATCATTTGAAAGAACAAGAGGTTCCAGTGCCAGTCATCCATGGCATTGGGTGCAAAATGCGAAGTTCCTATCCAACCACTCGTATTGACACCAAACATCAAACCAAAGCCAATCAACCAAAACACCAAGCCCCCTAAACACGCATCCATATAGTTTTTCATGAGTACATTAATGGTGTTTTTAGAGCGCACCGAACCACTTTCAATCAGGGCAAAACCTGCTTGCATGAAAAATACCAAGATGCCACCCAGCACCACCCAGACACTGTCAAGCGAGAGGCGAATTTCTTGAATATTTTGAGTCTGTGTTGGCAGGGACTCTGCGGCAAAACTGGGTAAGGCAATACAGCACACAAAGAAGAGTAAGTATTTTATTTTTTTCATGAATAATCCCCCAAAGATTATTCATCTCAACTGCAAAATCAATGCCAGTGTTCCAACACCTTACAGATATTTAATCATGATCCATGCCCACCAATATAAATGGACAATTCAAACAAGGTGAAAAAACGATACACCATACAAGAAGTCAAAATGAATTTATAAGCTAATTGCTAAAATATGGCTTTTAGTTTTTATAGTACTCATCCACAGCATAATAGTGGACCTTCTCTATCCATCGACCACGATTTAGCGTTCGCTCTGTCACTTTAACCTTTCCATCTTGAACTGTTGCATCTTCAATAAATTCTTTAACTAGATTCAAGCCCTGTTTAGGAATCACGACATATTCCGAACGGATGTGATAACAACACCCACTTTTATTGAAGGTTAAGATTCTTTTCTGTTTTGGATCGACCTCAAACATGCCCAAATTTTCATGGGTTAAAGCAGATAACTCCTCACTCAGAACAAATTTATTTTTGGTTCGATGAAAGACATAAACATTGTAGGTTGGCCCGCCATAGGCACCATAGTTACCATTACGGATGGCGACATCCTCACTCCCATCAAAGTTAAAGTCAGCAAAAATTAATGCACTTTGCTCACCATAAAGCTGCACCACATTGACAGACGGTTTGTAAGTTTCGTCCAAATCCATCGTCAATTCAGGCGAGGAAAAATGCTGAAAGTGCTGTGTTGTCCCTTTTAGGTAAAGATCAATATTGGCTTGTCCATCACAGCTACTGTCCGTGCAGTTCGTCGTCATTTTTACATCATAGCGTTTCGATGCATTTTTTATTTCGAAGACCTGAGCCTGAGTAGCTTGACTCAAAACGCACACACCAAATATCAGCAGCACCTGAAACCAGATCTGATTTATGTTCATATTGTTTTCTTATTGAAAAGTTAAACATCATCTTAGCAAAAGCTGCAAACATAAAAAAACCACCCGAAGGTGGTCTTTATACACTCTAGGAGGAGGATTAGTGTCCACCACCATTGATTGCTTTGGTCATATCTTCAACCACTTTCTTCGCATCACCGAAGATCATCATGGTTTTTTCGTTATAGAACAAATCGTTGTCTAGACCTGCATAACCTGTCGCCATAGAACGTTTGATGACCATAATGGTACGTGCTTTATGTGCTTCAAGAATTGGCATGCCATAGATTGGAGATGTCGGATCGTCTTTCGCCGCAGGGTTCACCACGTCGTTCGCACCAATCACAAGTACCACATCTGTTGCAGGGAAGTCTGAGTTAATCTCATCCATCTCTAAGATGTCTTCATACGCCACGTCTGCTTCAGCCAAAAGTACGTTCATGTGACCCGGCATACGACCAGCTACTGGGTGAATGGCGAAGCGCACTTTTACACCTTGTTCTTTCAAGATTTCACACAGTTCTTTCACCGCATTTTGTGCACGACCTTGCGCCATACCATAACCCGGTACGATCACAACACTGTCTGCATTTGACATCAAGAAACCTGCGTCATCTGCTGAACCAGAACGATGGTTACGCTGTGCTTGTTCGCCTTTTTCCGCAGAAGCTACCGCTGTACCGCCCATTGCACCACCAAACAAAACGTTGATGATTGAACGGTTCATGGCTTTACACATGATGTAAGACAGAATCGCACCTGAAGAACCCACCAGTGACCCCGCAACGATCAACATATTGTTTTCAAGTGTGAAACCAATACCTGCTGCTGCCCAACCAGAGAAAGAGTTCAATAGCGATACCACCACTGGCATATCACCGCCGCCGACTGGTGCAATCCACACCCAACCGAATGCAAGTGCAAGTACAGTCATGGCCCAGAATGCATTCATGTTGCCTGTCGTGAAGAAGTACACACCACATGCCAACATTGCAAGGAAAATCAGCGCTTGTACAGGTTTAACCCATGCACCAGAAATGGTTTTTGCCCATTTTTTCGCAGCCAATTTACCATAAGCGAATACAGACGCTGTAAAGGTAATCGCACCGACGAAACAGCCCACGAACAATTCAAATAAATGAACCTTGCTCATGTGTGCATGTTGCACACCCGCAGCAGTTAATGCAGCTTCATTTTGTGCAAATAATGCAGTCAGTTGGTTGTTATGTAGAATTGCCGCAATCGCAATCAATACCGCAGCCAAACCCACCAACGAGTGCATTAAAGCAACAGTTTCAGGCATTTGCGTCATAGGTACAGTACGCGCACGGGCAATACCCACTATCGCACCCAGCACCATCGCACCGCCAATCATCCAAATCACAGGATGATCTGCCACAAAGAAGGTGGTCACTACAGCAATCGCCATTGCGATCATGCCGTAACGGTTACCTTGAATTGCCGTTTTCGGGCCAGACAAACCACGTAAAGTTAAGATAAAGAGGACAGCACCAATCAGGTAGAACCAATCCGCATAGTCTCGAATAAATTCCATATATTAGCCCTCTTTTTTCTTTTGCTTTGGCTTGAACATTTCAAGCATACGCGCTGTTACTGCGAAGCCACCGAAAATATTGATACTTGCTAAGAACACCGCAATCGCACCTAAGATGCTCACGACATTCACACTTTGGAATGCAACATTCGCATCAACACCAATTGCAGGAATTCCTACGGTTTGAATCATTGCACCCACCACGATGATCGATGACAACGCATTGGTTACTGCCATAAGCGGTGTATGTAGTGCAGGCGTAACGCCCCACACGACGTAGTAGCCTACAAAGATGGCAAGGACGAAAATTGTAATTGTTTCAACCATGATCTATCTCCTTAACCACGCTTCAGCAGTACTTGACCGCCATGAGTTACTAGAAGGGCTTTTTGAATTTCTTCTTCAGGATTGATAGCAAAGTTTTTCTCTGCATCAAATAGAGTATCTAAGAAGTTCAAGACATTTCGTGCATACAAAGCAGAAGCTTCAGTTGAAACTGTAGACGGAATGTTTGGAATCCCTAAAATGGTCACACCGTTGTCAGTCACAACATTCTCACCATTTTTAGAACCTTCAACGTTACCGCCTGTTTCAACCGCCATATCAAGGATGATTGAACCTGGTTTCATTTTGGCAACCGTTTCAGCTTTAATTAAGCGAGGTGCATCACGACCTGGTAAAAGTGCCGTTGTGATCACGATGTCTGCATTTGAAACAGCTTTATCCACAATAATGGCTTGATCGCGGATATAGTCTTCTCCCGGCATCCAACCATAACCATTTTTCGCAGCATCGGCTGCTTTTTGCTGTTCTTCCGCTGACATAGGTACGTCTAACCATTTGCCACCGAGTGATTCAACTTGGTCACGTGCAGTTGGACGCAAATCTGTTGCTTCTACGACCGCACCCAAACGTTTAGCCGTTGCAATCGCTTGTAGACCTGCAACACCGACACCCATGATCACGACACGTGCAGGTTTTACAGTACCCGCAGCCGTCATCAACATTGGGAACATGCGCTGGTACTCAGCCGCAGCAAGAAGCACTGACTTGTAACCTGACAAGTTAGCTTGTGAAGATAATACGTCCATGTTCTGCGCACGAGATAAAGTTCGTGGCAGTAGCTCCAAAGCAAATGCAGACACTTGTTGTGATGCAAATTGATCAAGCTCCGTATTACGGTACGGGTCAAACATGGCAATAACCGATGTATTTGGCGCAAGCTTTTGAATTTCAGCACCCTGAGGGGCACGTACTTTCAAAATCATTTGGCTACCGGTATAGGCATCATCTGTCAGCGTAGCACCGACTTGCTCATAGGCACTGTCGATATAAGCAGCTTTCACACCTGCTCTACGTTCAATCACTACACTATGACCAGCACTGATCAACTTTTTTACCGTTTCTGGCGTTGCGGCTACACGATTTTCACCGACGACAGTTTCGGCTGGAATTCCGATCTGCATGAGCGTCCCTCAAGCTAGTTTTTCTTAAAGTAAACATCACCGATTAGGCAATGTTTTCTCACAGGATGTTCTTATGAATTTTTGGATTCTAATGAAACTTTTTTAAAATACCACCCACTATTTATTTAATAAATACCCATATACTGAACTGGTGATTCATAAAAATATTGGGTGATATCTCGTTTATTTACTTTGAATCCGCTTAAAAATTGATTTATTTCTATTCAAATTCTGAGCTACAGATCTTTTTACACTAAAATCTGCACTTTTTTTGCACAAAACCAAGTCCTTTAATTCCGCAGTATTGATCTTTTTGACCAATCCAAGAATATGAACCACCACGTTCACATTAACCCGAACCTGTCATTCATCGAGCTTTGCCATCTGCCGTCGCGCAAACTTTGCAGGCATTGACTTGAATGACAGTTTTGCCCCATTTGCAAAAGCTTAGAATTGGCCTGTTCCTATGTTTCATCGATCAAAAATGCCAATGCTCAAAATTTAGTCCAACTGAAACGTGTATTTGAAGTGGATCATCTAAAAATACGAGGAAGGATTAATCACGTTTAAATAGATCTAAAACGCGGAACGACCAACAAAAATGTTTTTTTCATATTTTATGGGATGATAATGGCGTGCATTGACGCACTAGCCTTAAGCAAAAATGCACCATAATTGAGCAAAAACACTTTAAATAGATGAATATTTCAACAATCAGCCCCAAATGCTTGGTGTGCTTTATGAGTGAAAATGATCGAATGCAACAATTTCACACAAAATAGACGGGTGCGTTCAGAATTTTTTAAAGATTTTTATCATTTTTTGACAGGAAATTCGAAATATCATTATTTTTTGATTGTATTAGACGAAAATACTCTCCTGAGAACAGGTCATGCTATTTTCTATGTCTTCATCTTCGACTCATTTTTTATGCAGTCTTTTCTCGCCTGTTTTAGGCTTTTGACCCAGCTTCGTATACAATTTCTGAAACGATGCATCTATTTAGCTCAAACATGATGTAAACGTCTTTCTGAAAAAAATACTCCCTCATCAAAGGCTCATTATGAATACTTCTTTCGACATCAGTCGAGACAAATCTCTGCTCTGGCTGATGGCAATTGTCTGTGGCTTATGTGCAGGGGCAAACTATTATTGCCAGCCTTTGATTTCCTCTATTCAGCAAAGCTTTCAAGCGCCAGAAGAACAAGTGGCTTTGACCGTGACCTTTGCGCAAGTCTCCTATGCTTTGGGTTTACTGTTCATTGTGCCCTTAGGCGACATGCTGAACAAAGCCAAACTGATTCCATTCCTGATGTTTGGCGCATCTGCTGGACTGTTTATCTGTGCGACATCTACCAACTTATCGATGCTCTGGCTGGGTACCATTATTACGGGACTCTTTTCTGTCGCAGCACAAGTGCTGATTCCTCTGGCCACGATGGCAGTCAAACCTGAAAAAACGGGAGAAGTGGTCGGTTTCCTCATGAGTGGCTTACTGGTCGGGATTTTACTGTCGACCAGTGTGGCTGGATTACTCTCAGACTTATGGCACTGGAAAATGATTTATGTGCTGAGTGGCATCGCCATGTTTGCTTTGGCCCTTCTGATGAAAGGAAAACTCCCCCAACTACCAAAACTTAAAATCACCTATTTCGACATTTTTAAGTCCATGGGGAGTCTGCTGCAACAAGAGCCTCGTTTAGTGTTTCGCTCAATCACGGGTGGATTTGCTTTTGCAGCTATGAGTATGCTGTTTTCAACCATTGCCCTACTTTTAACCTCTGAGCCATTTCAACTTTCGGATGTTTTAGTCGGCGTAGTGACTTTGGTCGGCGTATTTGGCGCACTCTCCACCCAGTGGATTGGTAAATGGGCCGATCGCGGTTATACCTTGCTTTTGACTTGGGTCGGCTGTGGGACGTTAGCCCTCAGTTGGGTGTTCCTATATTTAGGCGGGAGTTCACTCATCAGCTACATCATCGGTTATGCACTGATTAATTTAGGACTTGCAACCACACACAGTTGTAACCAAAACGTGATTTTCCGTTTACGCCCCGATGCGAAGTCGCGGGTGAACTCCATCTATATGACCTTATATTTTATTGGTGGCGCGTGTGGCTCGGCACTGGGTGTCTATGCATGGCATCACGGTGGCTGGACTAGTACATGTTTGGTCGGTATTACACTGGTGATGATGGCGGGTGTCTTTGCTCTGCTGGATACCTTATATAGCAAAAAACATGGTATTGCTTAACCCTCAAAAAAGACAGTTTACTCAGTAAACTGTCTTTTTGTTTGGGCACTTCATTTTGAGTGCTAACTGACCTGAGCCACTGGGTAAAAAGGTTTACCCAAGTCGAGACTATCGGCATTCTCCAAAGCAATGTACAAAAATGCGGGCAGCAAAGCCGATAAAATTTGACAGCCATCTTGTAGCTGCTTGCGGTTCAATGAACTCTTATAGGTTGAACCGCCATGCATCAGCTGATTTCTCAAGGTATATAAACGGTTAAACAGTACCAGTAAAATATCGACCGAATGCTTCTGCTGTAGCGCTTTCGCCACTTTCTTCTTTTCTTGTTCAAGCTGAGCCTTACAGACATCTAACCCAATTTTCTTATTTTGATAGTCCCAATACCCTTGATAGGTATATTGGTTGTCTAAGACCAACCGTACGCGCAATTTGGTTCAGGTATTGCACCAACATACTCTTGTTCTAAAGGTGCCATTGATCAACTTACCTTCTCACATGCACTGAGCATGGCCCAAGCCAAAATTCGCGTAAATGCTGTTGCTCCGGGTTGGATCGATACGCCGCTTATCCAACCATTGAAAGATATGCCTGATGTATTTAATGGCATTATGCAACGTTCTCCAATGCAGCGTTTAGGTAAGCCTGAAGAAATTGCTAACGTGGTAATCTTCCTCGCGTCTGATGCAGCAAGCTTTGTAAATGGTGCGATAGTGAAAGTTGATGGTGCCTATTCAATTAACTAATACTTTATTGCCAAGGCTGATAAGGGCTTAAATCATAAGCCCTTTGCTTTTATAACGCTTAGCGGCTTTGTTGCATAAAGATTTAAAAGTTAAATTTACCCTGTTCTACTCAAATTCAAGTGACAACTTGGGTAAAGGTCGACCTAACTCCGTAAATTTATTTAATATTGCCACACGTGCATGCATTTCATTGACTTGGCTTTGAAAGTTTCTCGCACTGAGTTTATCCCCCAATAATTTGATGCAATGCATCTTGGTTTCGACCAGACTTCTGCGATGATAGCCTGACCATTTTTTCCATAGTGTCCTGCCTGAGAAGCACTGCTTCGCAAGATTAACTGTTCGAAGTAATTCATTTCGCTCTCGCGAATGAGCTTTGTTATCTTTCCAAGGCTTTGCATTTTTTCTGGGTGGAATCACTGCATACGCTTGCCGATCTGCAATGACCTGACGGCATTGTTTTGTGTCATAAGCCCCGTCTGTATAGACTGAATCAATCTGCTCATCCAATGGGATTTGATCAAGTAAATCTCCAAGGACTTGCGAATCACTGACATTATTTGTTGTCAGCTGTACAGCTCTTATTTGCAAGGTTGTAGCATCTATACCAATATGCAATTTACGCCATTGCAGACGATATTCAGGCTGATGTTTCTTGCGTTTCCATTCACCTTCGCCTAAAAACTTAAGGCCAGTTGAGTCTATCAATAGATGTAATCCTTCATGACTTTTTTTGATAGCTGATCGTAATATCAATCTGCTTTTTTCGTCTGCAAAGTGTGGAATAATCTGGTGCTGTCCAACTTAACCCACTGAGTTGAATTAGGCTTTGCACAAAGCCTGTGACCATACGCAAAGAAAGTCGAAAGATAGATTTGATCATCAAACAGCACTGAATTGCTGTATCAGAATAAGTTTGATTTCTTCCATGCTTAGCCTGTGGCTGAGCATACCATTTAGTCTGAGGATCGAACCAAGTTGAAATATTTCCTCGCTTGATTAGAGCTTGGTTATAAGAGGACCAATTCGTTGTGCGATAAATTTTAGATGCAGGCTTCTTCATTTGGAAATTATATTACAGAAGAAGCCTTTAAGAATAACTTTGTGCAACAAAGCCATTCCAGATCAGAAGTTCCCTTTACTTGCTCTAGTGTCCAGCAAAATGTACTGACTTTATTTTTATGGTAGTATTGCGCGCGATCGGCCAATATTGAATTAAGCCTAAAGTAGCAGCGTACTCTCCCATATTCGCATCGAATTTGATTCAGATATTGATCAATAGCAACTCGTTAAAGTCAGTTCAAGCTCTTTCTCCAACGAACTATCTGATTTCCTGTATGTTGATTGCACTTTTCAAATTCAATTTTTAGCTCCCACAAACCACTTATGTAGTTTCAGAACAGTTAGGACAGCTCTTAACTCGTCCACATGGGTTTACGTAATCTTTGACAGATTGCATAGCACAGATTAAAGGTATGATTTTTCATGACGATGAACAAAAATATTGAAAACACTCAATCTCCGAGAATCAGTGTTGCCCCGATGATGGATTGGACCACCAAGGACTATCGTTTTTTTGCACGTTTATTTAACCCGAATGTGATTCTCTATACCGAAATGGTGACCACAGGTGCCATTTTATTTGGCGATGCCAAACGTCATCTCGACTTTAACCATCAAGAACATCCACTTATCTTGCAACTGGGTGGCTCGAATCCGAAAGACCTTGCTACCTGTAGCAAAATGGCGCAGGACTGGGGCTATGATGAAATTAATTTAAATGTCGGCTGCCCGAGTGACCGCGTACAGAACAATAAAATTGGCGCATGTTTAATGGCAGAGCCAGACTTGGTCGCAGAATGTATTGCAGCAATGCGTCAAGCAGTCGACATTCCAGTGACGGTGAAACACCGTATTGGCATTGATAATATGCATTCTTATGAAGAAATGCTGCATTTTGTCGATACCGTGGCGAAAACTGGCTGTAATAATTTCATTGTGCATGCCCGTATTGCTTTACTTCAGGGCTTATCACCTAAAGAGAACCGTGAAGTTCCACCGCTACGTTATGAAGATGTGTATCGTCTCAAACAAGAACGCCCAGAATTGCTGATTGAAATTAACGGTGGGATTAAAACCTATGCCGAAACAACGCAGCATTTACAACATGTTGATGGTGTGATGATTGGGCGTGAAGCCTACCACAACCCCTATCTACTAGCAGAACTTGGACAACTTTGGCAACTTGATGCACCAGACCGTTTTGAAATTATGGAGCAAATGCTGCCTTATATTTCACAGCGGATGGCAGAAGGTGCACCATTGTCGATTTTAACCCGCCATATTCTCGGTTTATTCCAGAATTTGCCAGGTGCACGCAAATGGCGTCAGGCACTCAGTGGTGGCAATGCCAAAACCTTTGCCGATGTTGAAAATGCCATTCGAAATATTCAAGACGCTCTGAAACGTACCGAAGATTATTTACTTGAACATCAAGTTCAGCCTTAAATAGTTAGAATAAAAAAAGCTCAATTTGAAATTGGGCTTTTTTTATTTTCTAAGGTTAGCTTTTTAGACTTACATCACGGAACCAACGGTGGTCGACAAAGCTTTATTTTCAAACTCACATGAAGCAGGATCTGGTACATCACCTTTACGCTGTGCAGTCTGATATTCCTTCTGCGCTTTTGCTAAATCTTTTAAAAACTGTTTTTGCGTATGTAACTGCGCCACAGTCATAGCTGCCATGTTTTTACCTTCGATAATGTCACTTTGCCAATGCACATTACACACCAAGCGACTTTCGGCAAAAGCCCGTCCACGTAGAAAAATATGATTGGCACGCTGCGGTGCAATTTCACTCATGATCAGTGCCCAGCCCCAACCAATGGCTGAATGCCCTGATGGATAAGAACCGTCGGTTGCTAATTTTTCTTTATTTTCTTCATACGTGATGCCAAATTTTTCACGGTCAGCAGCCGAGATTTCACAAATTCCTTGACCATTACTGATAAAAGGTCGAGCACGTTGATATTTATTTTTTGCAGTATACGTCGATAAGCCTAAATCGACCAAAGAAGTCTCTAACATCTTATAAATAGTCGGAGTCTTTTCTTTGCTAATGTCTACGTTGGCAGCACAAGAAAATGCTTTGGCTGCGCTAGGAAGATATAAATTACTGTCGTAACCTGCTTGCACCCATCGGTCTGAACCATAAAGCATGAGGGCATTTTTATTCACAAACTCATCATTGGCTTTGGTCACAGAGCCTTCAGCAGGCGGTGGCGGTAAAATCAGTGCGCTATCGACGGTCGACTCGGTTAAATAACTCTTATTGTTCTCTCAACTCTTTTTCATAGGCATTCGGCTCTGCGTGCGTCACTGCTGTTGCCAACGCTAAAAGTATGATCCCAGTAGGTTTTATCATTGTCGTCTCTACCTCTTTCATCTGTTATGCAATTGTTCTTTATCATTTTCAAAGTTTAGATTCGAAATCGAATCAAAGTGCAATCAACATAACATAATTTAAGATGTAAGGTAGAGCGACGTTCTAAAAACTGAGGCCGTTTTTAGATAAACCATCACGCAATGCGGCAAAGTTTCTACGAAGACTTTGCCTCAATCATTTCAAGTTTTTTCAGTACTTCCGCAACTGCAATCATGGCAAAACTTGAAGTAACTACCACTGCCGAACCATAACCACCACAACGCAAGCCTGCACTTGGGCAAACATCGGCACTGGAGAATGGATTATCAATTGAATACACACAGGTAATCCCGAATTTTTCTTTCGGCTTTTTACAAATCCCTTTTGAACGTAGCTGTGCACGTAACTTGGCTAGCATTGGGTCTTGTTCAGTTTTCGATAAATCTGCAACACGGATTTTCAGCGGGTCCAATTTACCGCCTGCACCACCCGAAACAATCAATGGAATCTTATTAAAACGACAGTGCAACATCAGTGCTAATTTAGCTTTGACGTCATCAATACAATCTAAAATTAAGTCTGGTCGATGTTCTAAAATTTCTTTGACATTTTCTGGGGTTAAATAGTCATCGATCAAATTGATTTTGATCCGTGGATTGATGGATCGACAACGTTCGGCCATCACTTCAATTTTTTCATGACCCAAGGTTGAGCTCATGGCTGGCAATTGACGGTTAACATTCGAAGCCGCAATTGAGTCCATATCAACCAGTGTTAATTCTCCAACGCCTGTACGCGCTAAAGCCTCTACTGCCCACGAACCTACACCACCAATTCCGATCACCATGACATGACTTTTTTCATAATATGAAAAGGCCTCGTCTCCATAAATTTTGGCTACACCAGCAAAACGGCGGTCATATTCATCATGTTGCAGATCAGTCATGCGTACATCTATATCGGTAAAATCGTGTTCATTTTACCTGAATACGACCTTGGATTGAATGTATCACTACAAACAATAAAACCCTGCTACTGACAGGGCTTTATTTCATTGAGATTAGGCTGCAATTAAATTACGCAGTACATAATGCAAAATGCCGCCAGCTTTAAAGTATTCCACCTCATTCAAGGTATCAATACGGCACAGCACTGTAAATTGGTCTTGGTTGCCATCTTCTCGAAGCACCTGAATTTCCAAGGTTTGATGCGGCTGGATATCATCCGATAATCCATGAATCGAAAGTACTTCACGACCTGTCAAATTTAAGGATTGGCGCGTTTGTCCATCGACAAATTGCAATGGCAATACACCCATACCAACCAAATTGGAACGATGAATTCGTTCAAAACTTTCGGCAATCACCGCTTTAACTCCCAATAAGTTCGTACCTTTGGCAGCCCAGTCGCGCGATGAACCTGTACCATACTCTTTCCCAGCAATAATGATTAATGGCGTATGCTGCTGCTGATAAAGCATAGAAGCATCATAAATTGGCAAGGTTTCTCCTGTTGGAATATAGATCGTGTTTCCACCTTCTTCACCGCCCAACATTTCATTCTTAATGCGAATATTGGCAAAAGTGCCTCGCATCATCACTTCATGGTTGCCACGTCGAGATCCATAAGAGTTGAAGTCTTTGGGTTCAACCCCTTGTTGTTGCAAATAGCGTCCTGCGGGGCTGTCTTTCTTGATATTACCCGCTGGAGAAATATGATCGGTGGTGACCGAGTCTCCAAGCACAGCCAAAATACGTGCCTGTTCAATATTGGTAATCGGTTTCGGTGGCTGACCAATCTCTTCAAAAAATGGCGGATGGCGAATATAGGTTGAATTCTCTTGCCAAGCATAGGTCTGACTTTGAGGAATCTGAATCGCCTGCCATGCTGCATCACCATCAAATACCGCGGCATATTCTTTATGGAACATCGCGGTATTCACGCTCTGTAGCGCATGATCAATTTCAGCCTGACTCGGCCAAATATCTTTCAAGTAAACCGCTTGCCCATCTTTGCCTAGACCAATCGGTTGTGTAGTCAAATCTGTACGGATATTGCCCGTCAAACCATAAGCCACCACCAAAGGCGGCGAAGCCAACCAGTTGGTTTTCACCAGAGGATGCACACGCCCTTCAAAATTACGGTTGCCTGAAAGTACTGAAGCGACATTCAGATCATGGCACTGTATGGCTTCTTCAATCGGTTCAGGCAGTGGTCCAGAGTTACCGATACACGTAGTACAGCCATAACCGACCAGGTTATAACCCAATTCATCCAAATACCGTGTTAAACCTGCCGCAGCCAAATAATCAGTCACCACTTTAGAGCCGGGCGCAAGCGAACTTTTCACCCACGGTTTACGCTGTAGACCTTTTTCAATAGCTTTTTTGGCAAGAAGTCCTGCAGCCAACATTACACTTGGGTTTGAGGTATTGGTACATGAGGTAATGGCTGAAATCACCACATCACCATGATTCAATGGATAGGACTTTCCATCAATAGTGCAAGATGGCTCCTCATGCGGTAGATTGGCTTTTTTAGCTTCAACAGCTGTGCCACCACCTTCATTTTCTAAACGCTCTTTGGCTTCTTTGGCTGGCTTGAGATTTAGTTCCATCAAGTCATGAAAAGTTTTAGGTACATCTGACAACAAAACACGATCTTGCGGACGTTTAGGGCCTGCCAAACTGGCCTGCACTGTACTCATGTCCAAGCTCAAAGTATCGGTAAAAATGGGTTCATCACCTGCATTTCGCCACAGGCCTTGCGCTTTACTATACGCTTCAACCAAATCATTCCGTTGTTGCTCACGACCAGTCAACGCTAAATAGGCCAAGGTCACATCATCAATCGGGAAGAAACCACAGGTCGCACCATATTCAGGCGCCATATTGGCAATAGTTGCGCGGTCAGCCAAAGGCAAGTCGGCCAAACCATCGCCATAGAATTCAACAAATTTACCAACCACGCCTTTTTGGCGTAGCATTTGTGTGATGGTTAAAACTAAATCTGTTGCAGTAATGCCTTCATTGAGTTTTCCTGTGAGTTTGAAACCGATCACTTCAGGAATCAACATAGATACAGGCTGCCCGAGCATCGCCGCTTCAGCTTCAATCCCGCCAACACCCCAACCGAGCACGCCTAAGCCATTGATCATGGTGGTATGCGAATCTGTTCCCACCAAGGTATCAGGGAACGCAAAAGTTTGTCCCTCATCCTCCCCCAGCCATACCGCTTGAGCCAGATACTCTAAATTGACTTGGTGGCAAATTCCTGTACCCGGCGGGACAACGCTAAAGTTATTAAAAGCTGATTGTCCCCAGCGTAGGAATTGATAACGCTCACCATTGCGTTGCATTTCAATTTCGACATTTTCAGCAAAGGCATCTTTATCCGCAAAATGATCGACCATTACGGAATGGTCGATCACCAAATCGACAGGGGACAAGGGATTAATCAAATTCGGATCACCACCCGCTTGTGCCATTGCGGCACGCATGGCAGCCAAGTCAACCACGGCGGGAACCCCAGTGAAATCCTGCATCAGTACACGTGCAGGCCGATATTGAATTTCTTGATCAGAGTTTCTGGTTTTTTGCCAATCGACTAGGGCTTGAATATGCTCTACTTTTACACTTTTTTGATCTTCAAAACGGAGTAAATTTTCGAGTAAGACCTTTAAAGACTTGGGTAAATGATCAATATTACCCAATGTTTGGGCGGCTTGAGGGAGCTTAAAAATTTGATAGGATTTTTCACCCACCGTGAGTGTTTGTAATGCATTGAAACTATTGATTTTGCTATATCTGGCCATTCGGTTGCCCTCCCAGTATTGGCGAATTTATTTATTATGATGTTCTTTCTTTAATGTAAGCCTGTTTAGAAAAGAATGTGTTCCCTTTTGGTTATCTTATTTTTATCGAGATTATTGTCTTATTCTTCTAAAATTTTAAATGCAACGCGGCCAATGAGTTCTGCCAGAGTTGAGTTGCTAGCGCCCACTCAGACTGATCCAATGTCTGCGCAAGACTCTCCAAAACATAAGGTAAATTCACCGGTGTATTGCGGGTGCGATGCTCGGTCGATGTTTGACAACACAACGGCGTCATATCTGGACAGTCCGTTTCGATCACCAAATGTTCACTACCAAGAGCTTGCACCACTTGATGCAATTTTTTGGCATTTGGATTGGTGATTTGCCCTGTGACTCCAATTTTAAAACCGAGTTTGACCAAGGCCTTGGCTTCTTCCACACCACCACTAAAGGCATGAGCGATACCACCGAATTTAAATTTCTGGGCTTTTAAAATGGCAATGCTTTCTGCATGCGCTTTACGAATATGTAATAACACTGGCTTTTGATATTGCTTAGCAAGTTCCAGTTGTGCAGAAAAATAAGATTGCTGCTTGGCGAAAAGTGCAGGCTGTTTATGCTCTTTTAAAAAGGTGTCTAAACCAATTTCACCAACAGCTACGCAGTCCTGCTGCTGCAAAACCTGCTCTAAACGTTGTAAGTGTTCAGTCTGATGCTGTTCGATATAAAACGGATGTAAGCCTGGGGCAAGGTAAGAGCATGGAACATTCTCCCAGCTTTTTAATTGCTGATGTGTCTGAATCAGCGTATCAAATCGTGATTCAAGAAAACCAATGAGGACCAGTGCCTCCACCCCAACATGTTTTGCTTGCTCAGCCAAATGCTGCCGATCAGGATCAAAATCGGCAACATCAAAATGAGTATGGGTGTCGAACAGAGGCAAGCTCATGCTTGATTAACTCTTGGCTTCTGAAGCAGCCTGCGCGCTCTGTTTGGATTTTGGTAAATACTCAGGCTTTAAAATTTTCTGGAGTTGATCATAGCCAAGAGTTAAGCGCGGTAAACCCACCACATAAGGGCCAATTTCATACTCGCCATATTGCAAAATCAGACCTTCAGTGCCCAAGTAATAATTGTTACTCAAGCTAAACTTCCACGCTTGCTCATATTCATCGACATTGGTCGCTAACTTAGAGTCGACGACCCAAGTACGAAAGGCTTCATGCGCTACTCTATTTAACGCCGCCTTCTGATTCGGCAACAATAGATCATCCAAACTCACCAGCTTTTGCTGCTTCAAGTCAAAATTATAATAATGCTGTGATGATGAACCATGTGCACCGCCTAAGTAGCTACTGGTGTTCAACACCACCGTGGCCAAAGGATCTTTGGCATTTAAAATTTTCGGTTTAATCATCAAACTAATTTGATGGTTCGAACTTAAGGCTTTCAACTCTTGGTCTAAACCCAGAAAAGTAGCCAGATAAGGTTGAACTTGTTTCTCTAGTTTCAGTTTAGGGGTGAGGACTTGGCCCACTACCGCAGGTTCAGAACTTGCCGCCACAGCACTTGATGCCTCGGTAGCAGAACTGCTATGCATCGGCGAAATATCAATAATCTGCGATAAATCTTTCACAATTTGTTGATCAATAAAATCATCAATAAACGCTTGATTACTTTGCAAACGATCAATGTTTAATTCTGGGCAAGCATTGCCATCACATTCAGGTAATTCGAATTGTAATTTTTCGGTGTCACCGACCAGCTTTAAGGCTGTTTCTATCTCTGAAGCCGCTGTGGTTTGCGTTGCAGGAGTTTGAGGCTCTTTATCTTTTGGTTGGCAGGCTGTCAAACTGATGGCAGCTGCAAGTACGCTGATTGTAAATATTGTTTTGCTTTTTAACATAAATAACCTATTACCTTGTGAAGCCGGCTCTTGCTTTAGCCAATGCACTAAAACAACTGGGTATAAACATCGGCTTTTAATACCTGTTGAGTTTGTGCTTTCGTCAAATAAATATCAAGCTGAGTCCCATCTTTTACAATCTCATGAGTCCGATAATGTAAACCGATGCCCTCTTGGTCAAAAAACCAATCTGCTTGCCCCCAGTACAACTTCGCTGGTGCAGATTTTCTCACGTCAGGTTCTTGTTTCTTCAACCAGTCTTGATACGCTTTTTGCACCAACACATTCATCGCCAGTTGCTGTTTCGGGTGAATTAAATCTAATAATGCCACCGCTTTTTGGTTTTTACGATCCGCAACAAAGAAATAATAACGTTCCTTAACATTTACATTCTCTTGATTGGTATCAACCCCAATTTGCATCAATACAAACTGATTGCGCTGATACGGTATACGCGTATACATCGCCAAGCTATAAGCCTTGTTACCCTTGAATTCGGCTTGCCATGTATCCGACTTTTTCACATAGGCATTAATAGCTTGCTGTAAGTTCATGTCTTGTTTTAAGCCAATTTGATCTTGAATCACTCTAGCCTGACTTTTGGCAATCCATTGGTTTAACCACGGATCTGCCGTTGTTAAACTTTGCAGATCTAATTCAATACAATTCTTGGTTTCACAAAATGGCTGTGCAATATCAGCCGCTTGTTGCTGAATATTTAAATACGGTAACACTTCAGCCTGCTCTGTTTTAAATACCGAGCTTTTGGCATCTGCGTCTGTTTCAGATTGTTTAGAGGAGTCACATGCCGTCAATAAGACAGTCAAACTCACCAATATTGTATAAATAGCCTGTTTCTGCAACATGCGTCTTCCATGAAATTCATGATTAAAATAAAGTATCTTGCATAATAAAACAGCTTCACGAAGAAGCTGTTTTATTTTTTAACATCCCGATTAGTGTTCGCGGGTATTGCGGAACACGATGTCTGGATAGCGCTCTTGCATCAGTTGTAAGTTCACACGACTCGGTGCCAAGTAGGTCAAGTGACCGCCACCATCTACCGATAATTGATCATGTGCTTTTTTCTTAAATTCATTGAATTTTTTGTCATCATCACATGACACCCAACGCACTGTATTAATACTCACAGGCTCGTAGACGCAGTCAACTTTGTATTCTTCTTTCAAACGGTATGCCACCACTTCAAACTGAAGCACACCTACCGCACCGACAATCAAGTCATTGCTATTTTGCGGCATGAAGACCTGTGTTGCACCTTCTTCTGAAAGTTCTTTTAAGCCTTTTTGTAACTGCTTCGATTTCAATGGATCTTTCAAACGTACACGGCGGAACATTTCAGGGGCGAAGTGCGGGATGCCCGTAAATTGCAATTTTTCACCTGAGGTAAAAGTATCACCAATTTGAATCGTACCGTGGTTATGTAAACCAATAATGTCACCCGGCCATGCTTCTTCTAGATGCTGACGATCACCAGCTAAAAAAGTCAAAGCATCACTAATACGCACATCTTTATCTAGACGCACATGCTTCATTTTCAAACCTTTTTCATATTTGCCTGAACAAATACGCATAAAGGCAATACGGTCACGGTGTTTCGGGTCCATATTGGCTTGAATTTTAAAGACAAAGCCAGTAAAACCCTCTTCAGTTGCTTCAACCAAACGATTTTCTGTTGGGTGTGCTTTAGGTTCAGGCGCATAGTTGCTAAATGCATCTAACACATGGTCTACACCAAAGTTACCTAATGCTGTACCAAACAATACAGGCGTTTGACGACCCGCAAGGAACTCTGTGCGGTCTAAAGGCTCATTGGCCATTTGCACCAACTCTAGAGACTCTTCAAATGCCGCCCAAGCCAGCTCACCGACTTTTTCACGTAAGTCTGGATAGTCATAACCATCACGGACTTCGATTTCGGTAATGGTTGAACAAAAACCTGCTTTATACACATAAAACTTTTCTTCGATCAGGTTAAACACCCCAGCGAAGTCACGACCTGTACCAAGCGGCCAAGTGATCGGCACACATTTGATTTTGAGAACGTTTTCAATTTCATCCAACAGCTCTAAAGGCTCACGGATTTCACGGTCCATTTTGTTCACAAATGAAATGATCGGTGTGTCACGCATACGACACACTTCCATCAGTTTCACAGTACGATCTTCGACACCTTTTGCACCGTCAATTACCATCAAAGCTGAATCGACCGCCGTTAAGGTACGATACGTATCTTCAGAGAAGTCTTCGTGTCCCGGCGTATCGAGTAGGTTGATCATCTTGTCTTTAAATGGAAACTGCATGACAGAGGTAGTGATCGAAATACCACGTTCTTTTTCCATTTCCATCCAATCCGAAGTGGCTGCACGGTCCGATTTACGGCTTTTCACCATACCTGCAATCTGAATGGCCTGCCCCCACAACAGCAATTTTTCTGTCATGGTGGTCTTACCAGCATCGGGGTGGGAAATAATCGCAAAGGTGCGACGCTGCGCAACTTGCGCGGCTAATTCATTTTTAAACATAAATTAAATCTGCAATTGATCATAGCCCTCATGATCGATACGACCACAAAGTCCTATAAAAGAAATTCTAAATTGGGCTAATTGTATCCGAATACCGCTTGAGCTTCTATTGTCTTTTATCAAGCGAAGCGAGAAAGCACCTCACGCCAAAGCGTTTCAATGAGTGGCTTAATTGAAATAAGTTGACGCTGTGTACTCAAACTCTTCTAAGCGCTTAACATCCATAGGCATGCCCAACAAATAACCTTGTAATTGCTGACAGCCTAACCGTGACAAGATTTCCATTTGCAAAGGACTTTCTACACCTTCTGCCGTCACGACTAAACCCAAGCGAATCGCCAGATGAACAATACTTTCTAAGATCATTTCATCTTTTGAACCAACGGTCAGCTCATGAATAAAGCCACGATCAATCTTCAACTCATCCACAGGAAGATTTTTTAAATATAAAAAACTGGAATGTCCTGTCCCAAAGTCATCAATCGCCAAACGAATTCCCATTTCACGTAACCGCTGTAAGGTACGAATGCTGCCTTCGATATGGTGCATGGCCGTACTTTCAGTGATTTCAATAATTAAATGGTTTGGGTTGACCTTGTATTTATCAAAAAGATGCTCAAGATTATTAAATAAATGCTTATGCTCAAACTGCACCGCCGATAAATTCACAGCAATTGGATACAGTTCAATTTTCTCTCGTTCCCAAATTTGTAGTTGCTTACACGCTTGCTCCAGAGCCCAATACCCCATTTGGATGATCAACCCCGTTTTTTCCGCACCTTTAATAAACATATTGGGGGTCAGCAAACCTAAAGTCGGATGCTTCCAGCGAATCAATGCCTCGACTCCACAAATCCGTTGATCTTGGATGGTAAATTTAGGCTGGTAATACAAAACAAACTGTTGTTCTTCTACGGCTTTGTATAAGTCATTGATTAGCTTAGTTTGGCTTTTCGCTTCTTGTTGGTCAAAACTGTAGTTAAAAATAGAATAGGTATTTCTTCCTTGATATTTTGAGGTCAGCATCGCTGCATCAGCATTAATCAATAAATCTTGCAAATTACTGCCATGCTCAGGATACATCGCAATACCAATACTCGCAGATACATTGATTTCTTTACCCGCAATCAAAAAGCTATCTTGAATCAACTCCAGCACGTGTTCCGCCATTTGGCACGCTTGCTCTGGAGTAGCCTGCTCCAGCACCATCAGAAACTCGTCCCCACCAATTCTGAGAATTTTTTCATTTTTACTTAAGTGGCGATGAATCCGTGTGGTCAGTTGAACCAATAATTGATCCCCAACATGATGCCCAAAGACATCATTTACGGCTTTAAAGCGGTCTAAATCGATATATAAAAAGGCAATGCTTTCATTGCGGAAGCGTTGATCTGTAAACAAAAAATGGGCGTATTCCGCCAAATACAATCGATTGGGCAGCTTGGTTAAATTATCCTGTACCGCCTGATTTGCCAACTCTTTATTGGCCAGAGAAAGTTGAATATTGCGCTCTTCTAAACGTTGTTCCAGCACCGCAACAACAAATGCTGCCACCAAAATCAAACAGGTAATAAAGATAACAACAAATAAAACGATGCTTTGACCTGCTTCAAGGGTCATCACCAGTTTATCACTATGGGTTGGATAGAACGAGACTGCAAGCATACCGGTATAATGCATACTTACGATGGTCAAGGCCATCATCCCTGCAACATACCATTGGTACAACAGTTTCTTACTGACCGCACTTTTATATTTAAAAATCAGCCAAAAGGTTAAACCCGACCCACTAATCGCAATCAAGATAGAGAAAACTGTCAGCAAGGGATCATAAGCACTCTGATAGCCCTCAATAATCAGTCCCATCATACCGGTATAATGCATGCCCGAAATACCAAGCCCCATCAATACCGACCCCAAAACCAATCTTAAGAAAGGTAAGGTCTGACGCGTGGTCAACCAAATTGAAAAAACAGATGCAATAAAGGCAATAAAAAAAGAAAGAATCGTCAGCGCAGGGTCAAAATAACTATGCGTCGGCAAATCACAAGCCAACATGCCCACAAAATGCATGGCCCAAATGGCACAGCCTAAGAAAAAACTACTGAGTAAAATTAACCCTGTTTGAAATTTTTTACGCCAAGCACGAAATAATAAGCGTTCGGTCGACACTGCAAAAAAACACGCCAACAATGCCACAACAATTGAACCTAATACCAAACTAAAATCGTAATGCACATGCATCATATAAAGTGTCCGTATTAATTGCTCTTTTTCTTCATTTATATATCCTTTTTATCAAAGGCGAAAAGCATTGCTACCCGATTAAGAATCTTATACAAACAGGTTCAGGTCAAGAAAAAAACATAGAAATCTTATTAGAATTTATAGATTTATTTTACCTTGAAGATCGGTTTGGTAACCCGCCAAACCCGCATTTGTGTTTCAAATCACAATTTAAATAAAAAGCCAGTCGAAACTGGCTTTTTAATATACCTACTCAAGAATTGAACTACTTTGCAGAGCCTTTTTGCAACTTGGCATAATCTAACAAGACATTTGCAGATTCAGTCACAAATGCTTCCTCTTCAGGCAATGCAGGACGCTGATTCGCTTTCATTTTAGCGCGTGCTTCAACCAAAGCTTCCATAGAAGCTTGATAGCTTTCCCAGTTTGCATAAGGCTTTTGTCCTGCAATCTGACGGCGCTTGTTTTCCGAATCTAAAGTCTGTTTTTCCAGTGCTAACAATTCAGCTTTACGTTGATCAATATCTAAAACTACACGTTTTTGATCTTCGGTCTTTTTCGAGATGTCTTTACGCTGTTCAAGATAGTTAAACTGCGGGTCGACTTTAACGCGTGCTTGTGACAACTCACCTAAACGTTTCACATACGGTGCAATGCTACCTTCACGTTTAAACGGCGCGGTTGGAATGGTGTCCCACTCAAGCGCATTTTTCGCTTTACGCTCACCAAACTCTTCATTGTAAATATCTACCAGCTTCACGTCTGGAATCACGCCTTTGTTTTGCGTACTGCCACCCGTTACACGGTAAAACTTACGTTGCGTTAGTGTCGCTTGACCATGCGCCAAGTTATCGAGCTGAACTTGTGCGGTTCCTTTACCTGTGGTGGTGCTACCAATCACAATGCCACGCTCATAGTCTTGAATCGCAGCAGAATAAATTTCGCTTGCAGATGCAGATGCTAAATTCACCATCACTGCCAATGGACCTGCATAGGTTTGCGCACCATTGTCATCGTCTTCGAAAACGCTCACATTGCCGTTACCATCTCGAATTTGCACCACAGGACCTGACTTAATCACCTGTCCAAGCATACGAGCCACTTCTTCAAGTGATCCCCCTGGGTTATTACGTAAGTCGATAATAATCCCTGACACATTTTTGGCCGCTAAAGTTTTCAGCGCATTGTTGGTATCTTCAGATACAGAACGATATTCTGTGCCCGCACGGCGTGCACGATAGTTTAAATAGAAAGACGGTATTTCAATCACACCAAAAGTGTACTGCTGACCATCACGCGCCACATTTACGGTACGTGAACGTACCCCAGCATCTTCTTCTTGAATGACGTCACGGCTAATGGTCACATTACGTGCTTGGCTCATCGGTGCACCCGAGCCGAGTAACCGTATGGTGACTTTGGTACCACGTTTACCACGGATTAAGCCCACAATTTCATTGCTCGGCCAACCGATGACATCCACCATTTTTTCGCCATCTTGTGCCACACCAATGATGCGGTCACCCGACTTCACCTGTCCTGACTTGCTCGCTGGACCACCTTCCACAATGGTTTCGATTTTGGTGTAGTCTTCATTGCCCCGTTCAGGTCGAATCGACACCCCAATCCCTTCAAGCTGCAAAGTTGTCTGACGATTCAATTCCATTGCATCGACAGGTGGGAAATAGTTACTGTGCGGATCATAGGTAAGCGTCATCGCATTGAGTGTTTTGTCTAACACATCATCACTTTTCACCCGTGAAATACGTTCTAACTGGCGCATATAACGCTTGGTTAAGGTTTGTACTGGGGTTAAATCTTCCGAGCTAGTGAGATCTTGTCCATTGGCCAATTCTGGGTTGGCTTTAAGCGCTTTTTGCTTCGCCAACTCTTCTTCTTTGCTAATGGTCAAATTAATCAGCTGCGAAACCAACATTTTGTTCCAATGCTGACGCTGCGCCGCTTCATTGGCAAAATACGGTGCCTTTTCACGATCCGTTTCGATATAAACATTGGCTTGTTTTAAGTTCTGCGGCTTTTTCAGCTCATCCAGCATATAGGTATAAAACTGGGTCAAACGATCTCGATACTGTGCATGAATCGCATACGGTCCACTTAAGTCCCCTGCTTTTAAAGCCGCACCTAAGTTTGAGCCATATTTACGCTTATAACTCTCTACTTCAGAGGCAAGAAACAACGAATGATCTGGATCTAAACTGTCCAGATAGAAATCGAGAATACGTGCCGATGTTTTCGCATCTAAACGTTGATTGAGATAATGTTGACGGTCAACCAAGGTCGCCAGTTGACGAGACACCAAAGCCTGCTCCTGCGACGGAACAATAGCTTGTTTGGTTACAGCGGTAGTTTCAGTCGCTGCAATGGCTTCATTAATGGCATGGGTGAAAAAGAATCCACCCGTTGCAATTGCAACCGCACAAGCAATGGTTTGAAGTTTCATAAATAATTCTTAGTTCCTTGGTTTTTGACCAAAATTACAATGTCATTTTTCGACATGAATTGAGAATATTCAAAATCTTAAACAACTTAATCTGTTTATGTCGTGTAGTTTTATCATAATCTGTGCTGACAAAATGTAGCAAATCATTGCAAAATTCGGGTATTGTTTTCGACGACCTGTTTCGCTCTCCTTTCAGAGCCAAAACAGTCACTGACCAAAAAATCAAATACGGACACCCAATATGATTGGCGCATTGATGCTCGACATCGCAGGCACAGAACTTACTCAAGAAGATATTGCACTATTACAAGCACCGCAAGTCGGTGGCATGATTTTATTTGGACGAAATATTGAGTCTCCTGCACAAGTTCGCGCCCTCACCGACCACATGCGCCGAATTCGTCCTGATATTTTGATTGCTGTCGATCAAGAAGGCGGACGTGTGCAACGCTTAAAACAGGGCTTTAGCCTACTTCCAGCAATGGGTAAGTTTGGCGAGCTATTCTTAAGCGAACCTGAAAAAGCCTTAAGCTTGGCGGAACAATCTGGTTGGTTGATGGCGACAGAAGTTCTTGCCGTCGGTATCGACTTTAGCTTTGCCCCTGTGCTCGACCTCAATGACATCAGTGATGTGATTGGTGACCGTAGCTTTGCCAAAAATATTC
Source organism: Acinetobacter sp. MYb191 (assembly GCF_037572605.1). Classification (NCBI taxonomy): domain Bacteria; kingdom Pseudomonadati; phylum Pseudomonadota; class Gammaproteobacteria; order Moraxellales; family Moraxellaceae; genus Acinetobacter; species Acinetobacter sp. MYb191. The sequence goes on from NZ_JBBGZP010000005.1 coordinate 84,742, forward strand.
AAGACATCGTACCGCTGGCCAGTGCATTCCTAAAAGGGATGAAAGCCGCAGGCATGGCATCGACAGGCAAACATTTCCCCGGTCATGGTTCAGTCCAAGCAGACTCACATGTCGCAGCAGCCATCGACTCACGCACATATGATGAAATCTATGCCAAAGATATGCAGACTTTTATCAAACTGATGCCACAGTTGGATGCACTCATGCCTGCACATGTGATTTATAACCAAGTCGATCCAAACCCAGCAGGTTTTTCACCGTATTGGATTCAAACCATTCTACGTCAACAACTGGGCTTTGATGGGGTCTTATTCTCAGATGATTTAAGCATGCAAGCTGCATGTGTTGCAGGCGGTGCAGATGCACGCATTCAAGCCGCACTCCATGCAGGCTGTGACATGGGACTGGTGTGTAATGACCGAGCAGCTGCATGCGTGGCTTTGGAGGGGATTAGCCAACTGGCGCTACCAAACCAAGCTCGCTTAGAACGCATGCGTGGTCAGATTCCAAACGTCAACGTTCAATCGACGCTGCATTTAGGTGAAGATTGGGCCAAAGTACGCGACCAAGTGGAACTGTTTAGATTAAGTTAAGCACTTCATCTTTGACCATTTCAACCTCGATATTTCGGACAAAGGGACATCACAAGATGTCCTTTTTTCATTATGATAAACGCAAAATAAATCAACAGGCTTGCTCTGCATTGCCCAAACAACAACGCTAAAACAACAAAATATCAGGTACGGATACCATGACAGATGTTTTATCGGCTCATCGCCATATCTCTTTTACTGCACACTATACAGGCTATATTTGGTATAGCATGGGCATCTCACACCCTGTATTTGCCACCCGCAAAGGGAAGTTACTGGCCAAACTGGTGCATCCACTCGAAAGTTGGGCTGAGAAACACGTCGGTGGCAGCATGCGCACCACCTTAAAACAGCGTCATCAAATGATTGATGATCACCTCAGCGCACTGATCCAACAGTACCCAAATTTACAAGTTTTAGAAATTGCCAGTGGCCTGTCCCCACGCGGCTGGAGCTTTCGCCAACAGTATCCTGATATTGACTATCGTGAACTCGACTTACCTGACATGGCGCAAATCAAAACTCAGGCCTTAAAACAGATCGATCAGACCAGCCCAGCAGTTCTCTCCGCCGACTTATTTAGTGCAGATTTTGCCCGTGCTTTTGAGGTGTTTGACCCAAACCGCCCTTTGGTGGTGGTGAGTGAAGGTTTGATCAACTACTTTAGCAAAGACATGCTCACTCAACTGCTACAAGGCATTGTCCAATACGGACAGCAGTTTGATCAGTTATATTATCTGACTGACCTCTACCCTGAACCTGTGAAAAATAAGCTGGCTAACTTTATCTGGAGCAGTAGCAAGCTTTTAAAATGGATGTCCCGTAGCGCCTTTGGCTTTCACTTTGTCAGTCCGCCTGAAGCGGCTCAGTTTTTCAAACAAGTAGGCTTCCACACTGTTACCGTTCACCAACCCACTTTAGCTTTCAATAGCACTCAGTCCGACACTTCAAACTTAGATCAGCAGGACCACTTAGGCGACTTGGTCTGGTTGATACATAGCCAATGGCAAAAGCCCAATCAACCCGAGCAATAAACTTAGTCCCCATAAAAAAACAGCGATGACACGCTGTTTTTTTATTTTTGACTTTCACTTAACTCACAGCTTCGAGCAACGTCTGTTCTTGTTTCTGACGCCCCACAAAGCGAAGCAGTCGCTCCGCGAGTTCAAAACTGCCATGTTTAAATAAGGCACGAATATACGGTCCATCTTCCGCAAAAATTAAACATTCAATCTGAAACTCGCCTTCTTCATCGCTCAAGTGCAAAGCTAAATCACGCGGATATTTAGCTGCCACAGCAGCCAACTCTGATTCAAAGCGTAAAAGTACCCCAAAGTAGTTCAAATCCACCACTTCTGTCGCAATCACCAAATCCGAATGGCGATAGCTTAAAAAGGTTTCAGGGTGTTGAATCTGAACCCGCTCTTCACCACGGCGCTCCATATCCAGCATTTGTGCTCGACTAAAGGCGATAATCCCGTCTAAGTGCTGAATGGACTCCTCCTTCAAAAACGTCGCAAACAGGTGCATGGTTTCTTTACGACGTTGTAGTTGTGGCACATGGTCTGCATTGGCAATTTGCGCATATTCCATGTCAGGACATTGCAACGCAAAGTTGGCATTTTCATGTGGCAAGGTAAAACTGTCATATTGGCCACAGGCCACCAAGACTTTGCACTGTGGAATCGGCACATCGGTGAGGCGAAGCAAACGATTGCAGTTGATTTCATAGCGCTCTTGTTCTGTTGCGGTAAACTCCGCCATCTGTCTGAAGAACAAACGCTTGGCTGTGGGTGACATTTTGGTTTTATCCATTTTGGCATGATTGACCAAATACAAAATCACGGCCTGACCAAACTCATCCATGCGTTGTTCACGCATTAAATGTAACGACTCTTCCAGCAACATCCGCCAGCTTTTACGGGTCTTTTGCATCACACCCATTAAAATCATACGGTCAATCAGCTCTGGTCGTTGATCGGCCAGACAAGATGCCACCACTGAACCCAGTGACATGCCCATCACTGAAACTTTGTCTAATCCTTCAATGTCTAACCAAACACCGAGCATTTTCGCGAGATCACCCAGTTCTAAGGTACCCGCAGACAAGCCTGTATCGATATTACGAATTTGTTGATTGGCGCCCATTGAAGGCAGATCAATCAGGACAATCGGACCAGCATCGAGCAGTTGCTCAACGCAGTATTTGTAGGAATTAAAGTTTTGAAATGCCCCACCGATAATCACGATAGGCGTGCGATGGAATGACTCTGGCCGAGCAATCGCCATATATTCGACTTTCCAGCCCTCAATCCATGTGGTTCGTGCAGGTTCTTTAAAGCTGTTACGATGGTAAACATCAAAAAAACCTAAGCGTAAATTCGCGTCATCTAGCTCGGCATCCCTTTGAATCATAGAATTCATGTTCCTTCCCTCTACTCTTGCCTATACTTTTTGTTTTGCAAGAAATGCACGATCACGCCTGTCAACGGCAACAGGGTGTTCAGTGTTGTAATAATTATGCAAGGACTTCATGTCCTAAAATTCATTCTATACAGAGCACTGTTTTACACGCAACAGATTGTGTAACCGCTCATCATGTTTTAGATAAAAAACAATTTCAAAATATGTATAAGTCCGCCTCTACACTGGATTTTTCATGTAGAGACTATGCGGTCGAGTGTTAGGCTGTTACTATCTTCTGTGAAATTTCTAAGTGATCAAACCGCTATGCAAGAGTCGATTGAACAATATATGCAAACGGTAGGACAGCAAGCACGTCAAGCTTCTCGTATTTTGGCGCGTGCCTCTACCGAAACTAAAAACAACGCGTTGTCAGCTATTTATACTGCTTTAGTCAACAGTGAGCCCACTATTTTAGCGGCGAACCAAACAGATATGAACAAAGCGCACGGCAACAACTTAGACAGTGCTTTACTTGATCGCTTAGAACTGTCTCCCGCACGCTTTAAAGGCATGTTGCAAGGCTTAAAAGATGTGATTGGCCTCAAAGATCCTGTCGGTGAAATCACCGATATGGCCTATCGTCCGTCAGGAATCCAGCTTGGTAAGATGCGCGTTCCTTTAGGCGTGGTTGGCATGATTTATGAGTCTCGCCCAAATGTGACCTTGGAAGCCGCGTCTTTAGCACTGAAGTCTGGTAATGCCATTATTTTACGTGGTGGTTCTGAAGCGCTCGAATCCAATAAAGCCATTGCTGAAGCCATCCAACGCGGTTTAAAACTGGCGGGTTTACCTGAACATGCGGTTCAAGTCATTAACACCGCAGACCGTGCAGCCGTGGGGCAACTGATTACACTCACTGAATTTGTCGATGTAATTGTTCCACGTGGAGGCAAAGGCCTGATTGAACGTATCAGCAAGGAAGCCCGTGTCCCTGTGATTAAACACTTGGATGGGAACTGTCACGTTTATGTTGAAGCGCAAGCTGACCTACAAAAAGCCCTACCGATTGCGCTCAATGCAAAAACTCACCGTTATGGCGTATGTAATGCAATGGAAACTTTGCTGGTCGATGAAAAAGTCGCAGATGAGTTTTTACCGCGTGTCGCTGAGCTCTACACTGAAAAACAAGTGGAGTTGCGCGGCTGTGCTGAAACTCAGCGCATTTTAGGTGCGGCAGTCAAAACGGCGACAGAAGAAGACTGGTACACCGAATACCTCGGTCCAATTTTAGCGGTGAAAGTGGTGTCTGGTATGGAAGAAGCGATTGAGCATATCAATAAATACGGCTCACACCATACCGATTCAATCATTACAGAAAACTACTCTCTAGCTCGTGAGTTCTTGGCTGCTGTTGATTCGAGTTCTGTCATGATCAATGCCTCGACCCGTTTTGCCGATGGTTTTGAATATGGTTTAGGTGCAGAAATTGGCATCTCAACGGATAAAATCCATGCCCGTGGCCCAGTCGGCTTAGAAGGCCTGACTTCACAAAAATGGATTGTGTTTGGTGATGGCCAAATTCGCCAATAACTCATCCGACATATTTAAAATATATATGTTCAGCTCTTTCCAAAGGGCTGAACATTTTTTATATCTGAAAGCCCTCTGCGAGCACTCTCAAAACAAAAGCATTATCATTATAAGATGCACGCGTATTTTACTGATCCCCTATCGGCTGTTGTTTTGACTTGTATCCCTTTTTTCACATAAAGGCGTTTGCCAACTCAATCAGTACCATTTCAATGCGAATGCTTAAAATCTAGAGGAAATCATGCTTTTTTGATGGTCACGTTGATTGCGCATGTGATTATGTGTGGATCTAAAATGAAATATCAAAAATAAACAGGAAAGCCACAATATATTCAGCTGTTTTCAGCAGATAGCGTGTTATTTTTAAAGGGTTGAAGCTGATGAATAATTCAGCATCATTTCATGAATAAATGAAAATCATGAACCGATAAATTTTAATTATTATTCATCAGACGGTCGATAGTGCTTAAGTCTAATCACCTAAAGTCTATCTAGGACTAAAAATATACACATGATACAACATAAAAAATGATCAAGATTGCATAAGAACGTACTGCATGAAGATCAGTTCTAGGACGGATAATTCAATTAGAATCAGGTATTAAAACGTGTCTACATCAGTATTAGTAATTAACTGCGGATCTTCATCAATCAAATATGCGCTCGTTTCTGAACGTCGTGAAGATCGTATTTTCGGTTTAGCTGAGAACTTAGGTTCTGCTGACGCTCGTATCAAAGGCATTACAGCGGGTGGTCAACCCCTTGAATTGTCTATTCCACATGCCGATCATGAAAAAGCATTGGAAACCATCTTAGAACGCCTTTCACATTATAACCCTCAAGCCATTGGTCACCGCGTGGTACACGGCGGTACATTGACCAAAGCTGAGCTTTTAACAGAAGAAATTGTCGAACGCATTCGTGCAGCAACACCACTAGCACCACTACACAACCCTGCGCACTTGGTTGGGATTGACGCCACTATGCGTTTATTCCCAGAGCTACCACAAGTGGCTGTATTTGATACAGCATTCCACCAGACTATGCCTGCACATGCTTACCGCTATGCTGTGCCCAAATTTTTATACACTGAACACAATGTACGTCGCTATGGCTTCCACGGTACGAGCCATGCATATGTGTCTGAACGCGGTTCAGAACTAGCAGGTAGCTTCAAACAAGGAGGCTGGTTAACTGCACACTTGGGTAATGGTAGCTCTACTTGTGCAATTTGGAATGGACAAAGTGTAGACACGTCAATGGGTTTAACTCCACTTGAAGGTGTCGTGATGGGCACACGCAGTGGTGATGTCGATCCAAGCTTACATAGTTTCCTTGCCAACAACCTAGGCTGGGACATTTATAAAATTGATAAAATGCTGAATAGCCAATCGGGCTTACTCGGTTTGTCTGATCTTTCGAATGACATGCGTACTTTGATTGAAGCCTCAGAACAAGGCAATGAAGATGCGACTTTAGCCATTGAAGTGTTCTGCTACCGCCTTGCAAAATCATTGGCCGCGCTGAGCTGTGGTCTACCACGTCTTGATGGCTTGTTCTTCACGGGTGGTATTGGTGAGAACTCGGCATATATTCGTGAAAAAACAGTCGCTTTCCTACCACACTTTGGTTTTAACTTGAGTAAAGAAGCCAATGACGGTTTAAAACGTGGTACCGAAGGCCGTATTGATACAGGTACAGGCCCGCAAATTTGGGTTGTACCGACCGATGAAGAAGGCCGTATAGCCAAAGAGACTGCATCTGTAGCCGATGAGGTGATTCAAACTGCTGCAAAAAAGTCTGAAGACAATGTAGCGATCGCTTAAGCGATCGTTACATTCACTCAAGTCTGTTTTAAATTCTTGTATGACGAATAAATATATGAAAACGATTTTACTTGTGCCCACTGGGGAAGGCGTCGGCTTAACATCCGCTTGTCTGGGTTTGGTTTATGCGCTGGAATGCCAAGGTGTTAAGGCTGGATTTTTAAAACCTTTTTCTCAAGAACTGACTACAGGTGCAGACCGTACCACAGCGCTCTATCACCATGTTTCAAAAAATGAAACCGTTGAACCAATTAGCTATCACACCATTTTGCAACAACTCAGTGCAGGTGAAAATGATGAGCTACTTGAAGATGCGGTTCGTTTGCACCGTACTATTGCGCGTAAGCATGACCTGATTATTGTTGAAGGCTTAGTCCCAAATAGCCGAGATTCTTTTGCTTCTGAACTAAATGCACAACTTGCACAAGCACTCGATGCCAAAGTCATTATTGTCAGTAATGCAGACATTAATAAACCGAGCGTGACGGCTGAAAAAGTCGACAGTCAACTACGCTACTTTGGGGGTGCGAGTTCAGAGCGAACTGCGGGTGTGTTATTGATGCGCACCAAAGGCTTGCCCGATGACTCAGCACACATTCCAGTGACGTTTGACCCAAGTCTGCGTTTAATCAGCGATACCAATAAATTCATAATTGAGCTCCAAAAGACCCATCCAAAACTCGGTTCAGATAAACTCCCTGTGATTGGCTTGGTTCCGTTTAGCAACACGCTTAGCGTACCGCGTATGTCGGACTTGGCTTCACACATTCAAGCGGAATGGATCAATCAAGGCGACGCGACCCAACGTCGTGTGTTGCATAGCAGTTTGATTGCATCGAACATTGAGCACGAACTTCATAAGTTTGTCGCAGGCGAGCTGATCATTAGTGCATCAGATCGTATCGATGTGCTTTTGGCATCCAGCTTAGCAAGTAGTAACGGTATTCCACTGGCAGGTTTGGTCCTAACTGAACACCATACACCAAACGAGCAAGTGCTTGCGTTCTGCCAAACAGCGATTAAGCAAGGCTTACCAATTTTACATACAGCGCTCAGCACGTTCGACACGGCGCAGAGCTTAGCCAATCTCAGCAATGAAATTCCTGTCGATGATACGGAACGCGCTGAACAAGTCACTCGTTTTGTGTCGAGCCATATCAATGAAGAATGGCTAAAGGTAATGTTGAATGGCTCGTACCAACCTCGTCTCTCACCTTCGGCTTTCCGCCATGAATTGGTACAAAAGTCGATTGCTGCGAAGAAGCGCATTGTTCTACCTGAAGGCGATGAACCACGTACAGTTCAAGCGGCGGCCATTTGCCAATCTCGTGGCATTGCACACTGTATCTTATTGGCAAAACCTGAAGCTGTAGTAGAAGTGGCTAAAGCACGTGGTATTGAGCTTCCACATGACTTAGAAATTATCGATCCAGATTTAATTCGTGAAAACTATGTCGAAAAAATGGTGGAACTGCGTAAAGGGAAACTGAACGAGCTGCAAGCGCGTGAACAGCTGCAAGACACAGTCGTTCTGGGTACCATGATGTTGGCGCTTGATCAAGTCGATGGTTTGGTTTCAGGTGCAATACACACCACAGCCAATACTGTACGCCCAGCCTTCCAACTGATTAAAACAGCGCCTGAGTATTCACTGGTCTCTTCCGTGTTCTTTATGCTGTTACCCGATGAAGTCTATGTTTATGGCGACTGTGCGATTAACCCAGACCCAAATGCCGAAGAGCTCGCTGAAATTGCGATTCAATCGGCTGATTCAGCAAAGGCCTTCGGTTTAGACCCACGTATTGCGATGATTTCATACTCTACGGGTACCTCTGGTACTGGAGCTGAAGTTGAAAAAGTCGCTGAGGCAACACGTATAGCGAAAGAACGCCGTCCTGATCTGTTGATTGATGGGCCGCTTCAGTACGATGCAGCATCGGTTGAAAGTGTCGGACGCTCGAAAGCACCTGATTCTAAAGTTGCAGGTCGTGCCAATGTGTTTATTTTCCCTGACCTAAACACAGGCAATACGACCTATAAAGCCGTGCAACGCTCTGCCAATGTCGTAAGCGTCGGCCCAATGTTGCAAGGTCTGAACAAACCTGTAAATGATTTGTCTCGTGGGGCTTTAGTGGATGACATCGTGTTTACGATTGCACTCACTGCAATTCAAGCAGAACAGCAAGCAACAGCGTAAAGCAGCTTAAGCTGATAAAAACCATCCGACTGAACAGTTGGGTGGTTTTTTATTTTAAAAGCGCTGTATTCAATGAAATAAACGTTTAGAAAAAGCCGTACACCTTCATAATTATTTATCAATATCTTAGGCTAAAAATCTACTTATTCACTTAGAATAACAACCCAATAAAAAAGATGAGTACACCTAAAATTGGAATGTAAATCCAGTTTTTTCTTATCCATTGATTGATCTTAAAATCAATAATCCACCCACGGTCACCTTTCCTCATCATCTCTTGATACTGCTCATTTGATTTTTTTGATAAAGGAAATAAATTTGCTGTGTAAATGGGAAGTAATAATCCACCAACTATCAATAAACAACCAACTAGTGAAAGAAATGAAAGCTCCATTATTCTCTTCTCATGAACTGTCTTAAATTGTAATTTTGCGATCGCCACTGTAATCAGCACACGATGTGAAACCATTTTTCACTAAATACAAATTCGTCACCCTCCCCTCCAGCATCTATAATTGAACTGAGTGTAGTGCCACCAAATAGTATAGCCTCTCAAACATTCAACTAATGTATATTTACGAACATAGCCCAAACACAGATAAACAGTAAGACTTTACTTTTCAGAAACTTAAGAAATATACTCAAGCGATATAATTAAATTCTAAATCATTGGTCTCATAATGAATAAAAAATGGCTTCCAATTCTAATAATGACAACATTTTCACTGACAGCATGTAATGAATCTAAGCAGCACCAAACACCGTCAGACTCAACCACTGCATATAAAAACTTAAGTACAGCCAATCCAGCTGACATTAAAGCGGATTTTGATGCCCTAGATCAGATTTCGAATAAAAACTCCCAGGCCATTTTGAACGCACAAGATGCACTTAAAGCAGCTCGTCAAAATAAAGAAGTCGATACCATCCCCGCCCTGCTAGAACAACTGAAAACCCATTCTCTTGCGTTTAATACCGCACTAGATGCAACAAACTTCAAAAGCAGTGAGGTTGCTGCGCTCAGTGAAAAATTTAAGCAAGTCCATTTACTTGGTGTTGAACTGGCACAAGAAAACACTAAAACCTCACCTCAGATGGATCGCATCACTGGATTAGAAGCAAAAATCAGCGTCATACAACAAAGTTCTGTCAGTGAAATGAGAGCCTTACAACGCATGGTATATCCTCAGCTAAATACTGGGGCATTAGACAACACACGACAACAACCAAAACCAAATACCGAACCCCATGTCGCGGCTCGCACTGCACCGCAGACCAACTCACATCTAAGTCAAGATAATGCAGCAGACATCAAACATGACCTCATTGCGCTCGGGGCACAAACAAGTGTAACCAAACAAGAAGCAGAAAACTCAATGTGGGAGATAAAACATGCGATGGAAAAAAAAGATCTGCGTGCTCTGAAAACTGCAATTGAAAAATCAAACAAGCGCATTCAAAGCCTAAATCAAAATTACGACATGGTATCTCTCAAAAGCTCAGAAGTAGTCGCAGCCCGTGAGAAGCTCAAAAAAGACAATAATCTTCAAATTGAAATGGGTAATATTATCTTATCCAGCTCGCCAGATAGACAAAAGTTTGAGGAGTTGCAAAAGAAACGATCCAATTCTCAAAAAATGGTTGAGATTGAGATGGAAGCACTTCGGATTAAGGCCAATACAGCATCATGATGAGCTCATGCAGATTTAGTTCAAGCTATTGTCAGTAAAAAAATTCCCTGACAACTCTAGATACGACTATGTCCAGTATAGCCAATGATCACAGCGGTAACGCTGTATACGTTTATTTCGCCGAAGCTCTATTCTTTTAAATTGCTATAATGACCTACCTAATTGATAAAATTGAAAAATGACATTAATAGAAAAAGTAGTCCCTGTTATATTTCGGGATATAAATCAAAGAACAGAAATATTAGTGTTTAAGCATCCTATTGCAGGCATTCAAATCGTAAAAGGTACAGTTGAGACTAATGAAGAACTTGAAGAGGCAGCTTTGCGAGAGCTTTATGAAGAATCGGGGATTTCTTCTGCACACATTCACTCATATGTGGGTTTACATCATCCATCTGAGCAAGGTCCTAACTGGCATGTATTTATATGCCATACCACAGAAACTTTAAAAGAGCGCTGGACACATTTTTGCAATGATGATGGCGGGCTAGATTTTAATTTCTTTTGGCACCCTCTTTTTGAGTCACCAACTGCGGATTGGCATCCACTATTCCAAGAATTACTCGCGTTTATAAAATCAAAATATTGAGCCGTAGCTTAGGGAAAATTTTGATTCACTAAAACTAACAGCTTATAGATTTAAAAGCCCAGATCTCATGTCTGAGCTTTATAAACTGTAGTGTCTTTAGATCTTCATCACTCAGCTTCGCTTCAACATTTGGCTCAGTCTAAACTTGGGCGGCTTGATAAAGAAAATTGCATTACCACATAAAATCAAAATCACTCCAATGACCGCATTCATATGCCATTGATAGCCTTCCCAGATGGTCGAAATCACCAAAGCCACCAAAGGAAATAACAAAGTACTATAAGCTGCCTTACCCGCACCAATACGTCCAACCAAATAGAAGTAGGCGGTAAAGCCAATCACTGAACCAAAAATAGCCAAATACAATAAAGCACTCACCGCACTGAATTCCATAGCGGGGAAAAACTCGTCCTGTTTAAATCCAGCAATCAATGCCATCAGGATTGAACCATACAACATGCCGTAAGCATTGGTGGTAAAAATATCCAATCCGTTTTTCTGATGACGCGCACTGATCATATTGCCCAGTGAAAAACCATAGGTTCCCAACACACAAAGACCAATCCCCATCAGCGTATGATTGTTTAAGGTACTCCCCACCACATCATGCCAAAACAAGGCGATGATCCCCAATCCACCCAACAAAGCAGCAGGATAAAAACGTGTAGAAACCTGTTGTCCAAAGAACAGTTTGGCGTTGAGGGTATTAAAAATTACCGCCATAGAAAAAATAACAGCCTCCAAACCGCTGCTGATATATTGAACTGCATAATAGAAACAAACAAAGTTAAATCCAAAAATACAGCACGCTTGTAACATACAAAATAGATGATCTTTTACAGCCAGCTTTTGTAGTTTTCGGCACAACACAACAAAAGTAAACAACACCAGAGCCGAAATAAAGAAGCGCCAAAATACGGCTACATTGGTCGATATTCCACTTTGTTGTTGCAGACTAATCGCAATCCATGTCGTTCCCCAGATTACAACCACCAAAGCATATAACAGCGCATTCATACTCTTTAAACCAAACTCAAACCACTCACGCTATTGTGCTTGGTTTAGGACTCTCATTTCTTGCACTTTCTTGTGGTCACTATCATGAACTTGTGGTTTTTTACTGATTTTCGGATATAGATGACAAAATGAAATCAAAGTCCTACACTAAATATTCCATTCGGCACTGCGTATAGATGATGAAATATCAGATTCTAGATCAATTACAACAACATAAAGCTCAACTCCTCGACTCGGTCGAATTGGGTTCGGGCATGCAGTTGGCCATGTGGAAAAACAACCAAGACCGTGTCAGTGTTTGTAGTAACCACCATACGCTTAGTATGTACATTCAAGGGGGATATCACAGTTATCAAAAGACAGCTCAAGGTTGGCATAATGGCGGTGGGCCAGACCATATGTGCTTGATGCCACAGGACTTTGAGTCAACATGGGATCTGCGTGACCCACTGACTTTTGTGCATCTGTACTATACCGAGCAACACCTACAACGCGTCGCCGAACAGGTGTGGGATCGTGAGCCGAGCCAAATTACTTTAAATCCGCAAAGTTTCGTGGCCGACCCACAGATTGCCATGATCTATCGACACTTTTTACTCAATGGGGCTTGGCAAAACCGTGAAAATCATTTGCAGATGAGTACTGCCACCACACTTCTGCTCAACCATCTAATTAAAAATTATAGCTATACCGAATGGAAAGCCCCAGAAGTCAAAGGCGGGCTGTCCCCGTATACTTTGAAACAGTTATTAGAATGGATTGATCAGCATATTCAGCAAAGCTTAACTCTGTCAGATTTGGCCGAGCAAACCCAGCTCAGTGAATACCATTTTGCCCATATGTTTAAGCAATCCATGCACATGCCACCGCACCAATATGTGATGCAACGTCGACTTGAACTGGCACACCAAGCTCTACAGCACACATCTACCAATATGACGGACATTTCGGAACAATATGGATTTAGCTCCAGCAGCCATTTTAGTCATCGCTTTAAAAAGCACTTTGGCTACTCTCCATCCCAAATGCGAAAAAATTAGCACCCGTCGATAGAATAAAGCGAAGATTTGAAGATTTGAAGATTTGAAGATTTGAAGATTTGAAGATTTGAAGATTTGAAGATTTGAAGATTTGAAGATTTGAAGAGAGCTTAAAACAAAAAAAAGAAGATAAAGCTTAAGCCTGATCTTCTTTTTGACCGTACATCCAAGTCGCTGCGATATATACACAAAAGCCCGCAGCCATCACTAAACCTGTCAACATGTTCGATGTCCTATTGTTTGATGAATGCATTATGCGAAAGTTTTATGACAACTTTATGACAGTGCTGCCATATTTCAAATATTATTATTTTTACAATATATTCAATATCTTAAATAATAAATCATATTCACAAACCGAATTTAGACGTGAAATATTTCATTAAATTTAGATATTTTTGTCATATTTACCACCGTTTATAACCTCATTTTCTCATCAATTTTGTTCAACTATTAAACTTTCGCCCAAAGGCTTCGCAAAACATCCACAACCTCGGCATTTTGTCTTATAATTTAGCCCGCTAGCTATCAGCCCGCTCAAGAGATATTTGTATGACCACTATTATCAAGCAAGATGATTTGATCACATCGGTCAAAGACGCGCTTCAGTTCATTTCTTACTATCACCCACAAGACTTCATCCAAGCGATGAGCCGTGCGTATGATCGTGAAGAGAACAAAGCCGCGAAGGATGCGATCGCACAAATCTTAATTAACTCGCGTATGTGCGCAGAGGGTCACCGCCCAATCTGTCAAGATACAGGTATCGTCAACGTATTCGTTGAAGTGGGCATGGATGTTAAATTTGATTTAACTATGAGCTTAGACGATGCAATCAACGAAGGCGTACGTCAAGGTTACTTAGAAAACTCAAACGTATTGCGTGCATCTGTATTGGCTGACCCAGCTTTTGGTCGTAAAAATACCAAAGACAACACCCCTGCTGTGATCTATCACAAACTTGTTCCAGGCAACAAAGTGGATATTACTGTTGCGGCAAAAGGTGGCGGTTCAGAAAACAAATCTAAACTGGCTATGTTAAATCCATCTGACTCAATCGTGGATTGGGTACTTAAAACTGTTCCAACCATGGGTGCAGGCTGGTGTCCACCAGGTATGTTGGGTATCGGTATTGGTGGTACTGCTGAAAAAGCCATGATGCTTGCAAAAGAATCGCTCATGGAAGAAATCAACATGGACGAATTACTTCGTCGTGGCCCTGAAAATAAAATCGAAGAACTTCGTATGGAAATCTTCGAAAAAGTAAATGCGTTGGGTATTGGCGCGCAAGGCCTAGGTGGCTTAACCACAGTTCTAGACATTAAAATTAAAGATTACCCATGTCACGCTGCGGGCAAACCAGTGGGCATGATTCCAAACTGCGCAGCGACTCGTCACGCGCACTTCCAACTTGATGGTACAGGTGTTGCACACATTCAAGCACCTAAACTTGAAGACTATCCATCAGTTACTTGGGATTCATCAACTTCTAAGCGTGTTGACCTCGATACCATTACCCAAGAAGAAATGAACGCTTGGCAACCAGGCGATACCTTACTTCTGAATGGTACAATTTATACAGGTCGTGATGCTGCACACAAACGCATGGTAGACATGCTAAACAATGGTGAAGAACTTCCTGTCGACTTAAAAGGTAAATTCATTTACTACGTGGGCCCTGTAGATCCAGTCGGTGATGAAGTGGTTGGTCCTGCTGGCCCAACAACAGCAACACGTATGGACAAGTTCACACGTCAAGTACTTGAAGCAACTGGTATGTTCGGCATGATCGGTAAAGCGGACCGTGGTCCTGCAGCTGTTGAAGCAATTAAAGACAATAAAGCGACTTACTTGATGGCAGTGGGCGGTGCAGCTTACCTTGTGTCTAAAGCAATTCGTGAAGCTGAAGTCGTTGCTTTTGCTGACTTAGGTATGGAAGCGATTTACAAATTTGTAGTGAAAGACATGCCTGTATCGGTAGCAGTTGATGTGAATGGTACGTCTATTCACGCAACAGCACCAAAAATCTGGCAAGCCAAAATTGGTAAAATTCCAGTAGTCGATGCTGCAGCGGGCTAAAACTTAAGTTTTACTTTTTTGGATACCCTTAACATGCTAAGGTCATGTTAAGGGTATTTTTTTACCTATTTTTATAGACTTAATCAAAAGATATAGACCAACAATGAAAAAATTAAATCACATCCTTTGCGGTATTACCTTATGCGTCCTCAGCACAGCTTCTTTTGCCAAACCCGCGACCGAAGCATCGGTAGAAAAGGCGCTCAAACTAGGCGATATTAAAGGCACTTTAGCGCAATCACAGCAAGAAATGCGCCCCGTCTATGACCAACAAGCCGAAGAAATTATTAAGAATATTTTTAAAACCTCAACACTCAATGCTGAACAACAAAAAGCAGCCAAGCAAATCGCTGAAATCACGGCATCATTTAGCAGTAAATTGATTTCTGATCCGAAATTTATGCAAATGCTTAAAAATGTCTATATGCAGACCTTTACCGAAGAGGAAGTGTTGGCCAACATTCAGTTCCTCGAAACACCTCTAGGCCAGTCTATCAATAAAAAAAGCAGTAAAATGATGAGTGAAATCATGCGCAATAGCATCGCCATGTCTGCTGAAATGATGCAAGATCCGGCTATTCAGCAGGAAATGAATCGTCAAATTGAAAAGACTCTGACACCATTATTTGAACAAGCCAAAAAAGTACAATAGCTCACTTACCAGGTTAAAGGATTCCACAGCTTAAAGGGCTTCATCAGCTGAACATCTTCACTTGGGTCATATTTGGCAGGTTTAAGTTTTTGCGCTTTCTTTCGTAGCTCACCCGTGTGTTGATCTTCCGCTACAAAGTTGTAGCTGTTGGACTTTAACTGGGTAAATGCAATTTCTTGAATCGCAATTTTTTCAGGGATAACTGCCAAAGGCCCCGAAACATCACGGCGTGTGGATAAGTTCTCTTCATCATACTTGATAAAATAAGACTGCCCCGCTTCTACGCTAAAATCGATATATTTCGGCTTTTGAAAATGGTTAATGCCCAAAGGCCGACTACTCGATAAACGATAAGTCCCTGCGGGCAATTCGACCCAATAATAATGATTGTTAAGCAGGCTTGGAATGCGTTCTTTATTGATAAATAAACTCGACGCCACAATTTCTTGTCGGTTCCATTTTGAGTCTGGACGATACAGATAAACCATCGCCGCTTGTTCATGCTGGGGTTGGACACGCTGAAAACGCTGTCCTAATTTTTGGTTGACCCATCCACCTACGCTAAACACCCCGATGCGATACTGCTCGATCATGCCTGGGTCATGTTCAAAATCGACCTCATGGCTGAGAGTTGATGTTAATTCAGGTTGTTCAACTGTCGCTTTTCCATGACAACCCAATAAAATTAAACTGCTTAAAAGCGTAATCGTCATTGCACGCATGACTATTCCTCACGGCATATTTTTTATTTTGATACTGAATTTTTAGTTTTAATCTAGGCATCCCAGCCTATGATGCAGAGTAGCATTCCCTCTTTTTTTTGAATATAAAAAAACGTGTGAAAACACTCGATTTTCACACGTTTCAGATGAATAACAACTTAAGCGGACTTTGAATTAATCACTTTTAAATCAACTTTAGCTGCATCTTTCTGTTCGATTCTTGGTAAACGCTCTGGCTTAAATAATGGTGCAGCCGCGCCGTTAATCACGTCTTCATTCACCACAACCGTACCAACATCGGTACGACTTGGTAAATCATACATGGTTTCAAGCAGCGTATTTTCTAAAATAGAACGTAAGCCACGTGCACCCGTATTGCGGTCTAAGGCTTTTTTCGCCACAGCGCGTAGTGCTGAGTCTTCAAAAACCAGATCAACGTTTTCCATATCAAACAAATGTTGATATTGACGAGTCAATGCATTCTTCGGCTCAGTCAGAATTTGCATCAAAGCTTCTTCATCTAACTCTTCCAAAGTCGCAATTACAGGCAAACGACCAATAAACTCTGGAATCAGACCAAATTTCACCAAATCGGTCGCTTCAACTTGACGGAACAAATCAGACAATTTCTTGCCTTCATCTTTCTTCTTCACTTCAGCCGTGAAGCCAATTCCACCTTTTTCTTGGCGCTGTTGTACGATTTTCTCAAGACCCGAGAATGCCCCACCACAGATGAACAAGATATTTGAAGTATCAATTTGAATAAATTCTTGCTGCGGATGCTTACGACCACCTTGAGGTGGAATGGAGGCAACCGTACCTTCGATCATTTTCAGTAAAGCTTGTTGTACACCTTCACCCGACACATCACGCGTGATCGATGGGTTTTCAGACTTACGGGTAATCTTGTCGATTTCGTCGATATAGATAATACCTTTTTGCGCTTTTTCTACATCGTAGTCTGCTTTTTGTAGAAGCTTTTGTACAATGTTTTCAACATCTTCACCGACATAGCCTGCTTCGGTAAGTGTCGTTGCATCAGCCATAGCAAAAGGAACATCGAGAAGACGCGCCATGGTTTGCGCAAGCAAGGTTTTACCCGAACCTGTTGGCCCTACTAATAAGATATTACTTTTCGCAATTTCAACAGCATCGTCGTGTTTATGCCCACCATGTGTCGCTTTAAGACGTTTATAGTGGTTATAGACAGCAACTGACAAGGTTTTCTTTGCCACATCTTGACCAATGACATATTGATCTAGTGCCGCACGAATCTCGTGAGGTTTAGGCAAGGGTTTTGCAGCCCAGTCACCCGACTCAACTTGTTGACTGGTTTGCACCAAGTCTAAGCATACGTCCACACATTCATTACAGATGTACGCGTCCTCGCCTGCAATCAGTTTCCCAACTTCAGACTGCGTTTTACCGCAAAATGAACAATGCTTTTGTCCTTGAGGATGTTCGGACATATTCACTCCAATTCTAAACTTTTAAAACTTATGGACGTTTAGATAACACTTCGTCCACGAGACCATATTCTTTTGCAGCTTGCGCTGTCATAAAGTTGTCACGGTCAGTATCACGTGCCACAGTTTCATAGTCTTGACCACTGTGCTCTGCCATTAAACGGTTTAAACGTTCTTTAATGAACAGAATTTCACGTGCATGAATTTCAATATCAGATGCCTGACCACGGAAACCGCCTAACGGTTGGTGGATCATGACACGTGCATTTTCAAGGCAATAACGTTTACCCTTCGCACCTGCATTCAACAAGAAAGCACCCATTGATGCTGCTTGACCCATACAGTAGGTCACAACATCTGGTTTAATAAATTGCATGGTATCGTAAATCGCCATACCAGCAGTCACTGAACCACCTGGTGAGTTAATGTAAAGATGAATATCTTTATCTGGATTTTCCGCTTCTAAAAACAACATTTGCGCGACAATCAAATTCGCCATGTTATCTTCAACTTCACCAGTCATAAAAATGACGCGTTCACGCAAAAGACGTGAATAAATGTCAAATGAACGTTCACCGCGAGATGACTGTTCTACAACCATTGGAACTAAGGCATTATCGATAGTTGGAATATACATACGTTTACTTATTCCTAAATTTTTTGTTACTCAACTCATAGTCACAATATGAGGGATAATTGCTGAAAATGCAAAATATTCCCAAGTAAATAACAGATATTTTTTGCATAAGCTTTGTGAACGCAAGGCCTTTTACAAACCTAGATCACAATAAAAAAGGCGCTCAAAGCGCCTTTTTTACTTTAGCTAAACTTAGCCTTGTTGACGAGCTTGTTGCTCTTTCAATAAGTCTTCGTAGCTTACAGCAGTATCTGTTACTTTAGCAGACGCTAAGATGTGATCAACCACTTGGTCTTCTAACACAACAGCTTCGATTTGCGAACGTTGTTGTTTGTCATTTTTGAAGTATTCGATCACTTCAGCTGGATCTTCATAAGAAGAAGCCATGTCTTCGATGTAAGCATCAACACGTGCTTGATCTACTTCGATTTTAGCATCAGCTAAAACTTTGCTTACCAGTACGCCTAATTTTACAGATTTTTCAGCTTGTTCTTTGAACAATTCATCTGGAAGCATGCTTGAGTCAAATGCTTTCGCACCTTGAGCACCAAATTGCTGAGTAAACTGTTGGATCATTTGTTGACGTTGACGGTCAACTTCTTGAGCAACCATAGACGCAGGAAGTTCAACTTCGTTTGCAGCTACAAGTGCATCAAAAGCTGCACCTTTCACTTGATTACGCAAACCATTTTTCACTTCACGTTCCATGTTTTTACGAACGTCAGCTTTTAACTTCTCAATGCCTTCTTCTTCAGTTAGACCGAAGATTTTAAGGAATTCAGTATCAACTTCTGGAAGTTTTTGTTTTTCAACAAGCTTCACAGTGATTTTGAATTGAGCTGATTTACCAGCAAGGTTTTCAGCTTGGTAATCTTCAGGGAAAGTTACATCGATAACTTTCTCTTCGCCTTTCTTCATACCAACGATGCCGTCTTCGAAGCCAGGGATCATACGACCTGAACCTAAAACAAGTTTAAAGTCTTCTGCAGAACCGCCTTCAAACTTTTCACCGTCTACTGAACCTTCAAAGTCGAAAGTTACTTGCATGTCTTTTTTAGCCATGCCTTTCGTTTCAGCCCAAGAAGCACGTTGCTTCTGAAGGTTTTCGATCATTTGATCAACATCTTTGTCGTTTACTTCAGATGCTTTACGTTCAACTTCTAAACCATCAAATTTCACGTTAACTTCTGGATAAACTTCAACAGTCGCTTCGTATACAAGCGCGTCGTCTTTTAATTCAGATTTTTAAATGTTTGGCATGCCAACAGCATTGATTTTTTCTTGTTGGATCGCTTCAAATACTGTGTCACGAATAATGTCGCTTACGACTTCTTGGTAGATACCTGCACCATATTCACGACGAACAACATTTACTGGCACTTTACCTGGACGGAAGCCGTTGATCTTCACAGTTTTAGCAGTGCGTTTTAAGCGAGCTTCGAACTGCTCGTTAACACGGCTCGTCGGTACAGATACATTTAAACGACGGGTAACACCCGAAACCGCTTCAGAAGTTACTTGCATGGCTTCCTCAATCTTTTGGTAAGAACAATTTTAAAAAGTGCCACATTATATGACAACATTGAACGATATACAAAACACCCGATTGAAACCACATATTTTTTTCTTCATTTATCGTTTTTTATTTTGAATATTTTTAAATCACTACTGATTAAGCGCAAAGTATTATATTTTTTATGGCTTTTTTGTTGCAAATGATAAATATTACCATTAATATTTGCGTCAACTTTGATCGTTTTTTTCAATTTTTTTCTCGTCCATCATTGGAACTCTAGTTATGAGTAAGTTTAATCTAAACCCTCTTTCATTGGCATTGCTTGGGGCAATCACCACTCCTGTTTTCGCAGAAACAACAACTGAAGATTCATCTACCCATCAGCTTTCCACTATTGTGGTTTCAGCTGCGGGTTTTGAACAAGATATTAAAAATGCACCAGCTTCAATTAGCGTGGTCACGAAAGAAGATATTGAAAAGAAAAATGCAACCAGCATTGCAGACCTATTAGCAGATGTACCAGGTATCGATATTCGTAATGGAATCGGTAAAACTTCTGGCTTGAATATTAGCATGCGTGGTTTAGACAATAACTATAGCCTGATTTTAATTGATGGTCGTCGTCAAACGACTTCTTCAGATGTCACACCAAATGGTTTTGGTGAATCCTCAAATGGCTTTTTACCACCTTTATCATCGATTGAGCGTATTGAAGTCATTCGTGGACCAATGGCAACTCGTTATGGCTCAGAAGCCATGGGTGGTGTCATCAATATTATTACCAAAAAAATTAGTAATGATTGGAATGGCAATGTCACTGTCGGTGGCAATGTCATGGAGCATGGCAGCGAAGCAGACTCATGGAAAACCAGTGTTGTTGTAAATGGTCCAATTATTCAAGATAAACTTGGAATACAGCTACGTGGCTCTTATTTAGACCGTCAAAAATCTGAACGTATTCCTGGAACGTCAGGTCGTGACCCGCGTCCAAGTGAAGCAGATACCTATGATGTCGGTGGAAAACTAGCATTTAATCTGAATGATCAAAATACTTTCTGGATTGATGGTTTCCATTCAAGCCAAACCTATAAAAATGATGATAACCGTTTAGGTACACTTGATACGCCAGCACGTGCTTCTGGTTATAAAGATGAATTAGAATTTAAACGTGACCAAATCTCTGCTGGTCATGATGGCGACTATAGCTTTGGTAAATGGACCTCATACATCAGCCAAACTCAAACCGAAACGATTGGACGTACAATCCCTCGTAATACTTTCCCGGGAAATGCTTCAGCTGGACAAGATCGAACTTTAAAAAATACTGATTTTGTTGCTGATTCACATATAGTTTTACCTATTGCGGATCATAAATTAACAGTTGGTGCTGAATATAAAGAGGCTGAAATTGCGGATGACATTGCAGGTATTGGCGCTAAATTTAAAAAAGACTCTTTTTCTGTATATGCAGAAGATGAGTGGCGCATCTTAGATAATCTTGGTTTTACTCTAGGTGGTCGTTATGAAGACCATTCAGGCTTCGGTGGCCAATTCAGTCCACGCGCTTATTTAGTTTGGAATACAAGTGATCATCTCACTTTTAAAGGTGGTGTCAGCACAGGTTATAAAGCTCCTTCCGCTAAAGATCTTCATAATGGCATTATTAGTATAACTGGACAAGGCACATCTTTTAATATTGGTTCTCCAGACTTAAAACCAGAAGAATCAATTAACTATGAACTCGGATTCAATTATAATAATGGTAATTTAGACCTTACCACCACTGCATTTTTTAACAAGATTGATAACTTAATTACTGACGGGCCAGAATTACTAAATTGTTTCTCTACAGTAAATCCGAATGCTCCAGGCTGTGTGAGTTATGGTTCACATATCACTCAAGCCAGTTTTGCTCAAAAAATCAATGCAAATGAGGCAGAAACTAAAGGCGTTGAGCTTAGCTTAAAATATACCATCATTCCTGAGTGGGATATCAAAGCAGCATATACCTACATGGAATCAGAAATTACCAAAGGTGAAAACAAAGGTTCTTACCTGAATAACGTGCCTAAAAATGCCTTTAATATGACGTCAACTTGGCATATTAATGAATCCTTGGATCTATGGTTACAACATGAATATAAATCAGAACGTAAGCGCTACAGTACCGTTCAAACAGCAGGTGATTCAGCGATTATTTACAATGCAACAAACAATAAATTAAAGGGCTACAATCTTTTCAATCTGGGTGCCAGCTATGTTGTGAATGATCAGCTCCGTTTTAATGGCGCAGTCAATAACTTGTTAGATAAAGATTTTACAAGCAATGGCACTTATATTGATGCCAATAATAATCCTGCATCTTATTACGATTACATGGTTATTGGTTCAAGCATGTCTGGTACATACCTACCTGGTCGTAACCTTTGGTTATCTGTTTCTTACGACTTCTAAAATTGCAGTATAGAGAACCCTGCTGAGGCAAGGTTCTCTTCTTACATACGGAATATAGATCCAACATAATTTCTACATATTCACTTGGAAAAATACCTTTAAACTTGGCTTGCAAAAAGTAAATTCTAAATTCCAATAACATTATAAAAACATAATCTAATTTTCCAATTTAAATAAAAATCAAAAACTTATATTAAATTCATTACATTATTACATTTATTTTTTCTACACAAATATATCTAAGCATCGACAATTCCAATGCAATAGTTATGCTACAAAAAATAAGAATCATTATTATTCGCATACTAATTTACAACGCTAGAACTAGATTCGTTATGGCCTTCATCAAAACACGTAAAAAGCTGGTTTCTTCAGCAATCGCTTCAACACTCTCTGTGGTTGCAGTCAATGCTGTTGCGCAAGATCAAATCGCGCAATTAGAAACAATTCACACGGAAGCGGCAGCAGAACAAAGTTTGAAAGTAGACAAATCTGCAAACAGCAAGTTCGTTGCTCCCCTACTCGACACACCAAAGTCAGTATCTGTTATTTCTAAACAGTTGATTGAAGACACTCAAGTTACAACTTTAAGCGATGCTTTACGCACAGTACCTGGGATCACACTTGGTGCAGGTGAAGGTGGTAACCCAAATGGTGACCGTCCATTTATTCGTGGTTATAACTCTGAAAGTTCAATGTACGTAGACGGTGTACGCAACTCATCTTCGCAAAACCGTGAAATGTTTGCGATTGAGCAAGTTGAAATTACCAAAGGTTCTGCATCAGCTATGGGCGGTGCAGGTACAACTGGTGGTAGCATCAACATGATTTCTAAAGTTGCAAAAAAAGGTGACTTTTTAGAAGGTTCTGTGGGTGCAGGAACGGATGATTACCAACGTATTACTTTAGACGGTAACAAAGATTTTGGTAATGGTATTGCTGCTCGTGTTGCCGTAATGGGTCACCACAACGACAAAGCGGGTCAAGAAGATGGTACTGAATATGCACGTGCAGGTATTGCGCCAAGTATTACTTTTGGTCTAGACAGCGACACGCGTGCAACTTTAAGCTACTACTACCTCAAAACTGATGATACCCCTGATTCAGGTATTCCATATAACAACCCATTTTCTGCTACAAGTCCTAAAGTAGGCTTAAATGGCAATGGTAAACCTATCGATGTTGAACAAGGCATGTATTACGGCTGGAAAGATCGTGATTTCCAAAAACAGGAAAACCAATCAGGAACGATCAAGCTTGAACATGATCTTACTGATAATTTAACCCTTAGCAATACCGCTGTTTATAACAAATCTAAAAATGACTACCTTTGGACAAATCCAGATGACTCAAAAGGTAACTTTTATAGTGCTACAGGGGCTTTAACAGGAAATGTTTGGGCGCGTGCAAACTCACGTGTAGCCGATACTGATACCTTTACAGACCAATTGGCTTTAACAGGTAAATTTAATACAGGTCGCTTAAAGCACAGCTTTAACTTAGGTGCTGAGTATTCAGACCAAGAAACTGATCGCACCCAATATATTATTGATGGTTTGACTACTACAGGGGCTGCGAATAGCTCATGTAATGCAGCTGCTATTGCTTCAGGCTGGTGTACTTCTGTACAAAATCCGAATCGTGGTCCATGGACAGGCAGCATCAGTACCGAAGGCGCTGACCGTTATAACATTGAAAATGAAAATACCTCTGTTTACTTCCTAGACAGCATTGAATTTAGCCCGCAATGGATTTTAGATTTAGGTCTTCGTTGGGATGATTATTCTGCTAAGCAGACCATGACATATGGCGCGCGTAATAGTGCGGTATTAGGAAGTATTACGACTCCTCCAACAGCAAAAGCTGGTGATAAAGTAGCGATTAAAAACGACTCTGATTTTATCAACTACCAAGTCGGCTTAGTCTACAAACCAGTCGAAAATGGCTCGATCTATGCAAGTTATGCAACCTCATCAAATCCAGTTGGTGTAGATGGTGGTGATGGTTCAGAAGGTATTACAGCAGCTATTCAGAACTTAAAACCTGAAGAAGTTAAAACTTATGAAATTGGTACGAAATGGGATGTGCTGAATGAGAAGTTGAATTTAACCGCTGCGATCTTCCGTACAGAAAAAACCAATACTCGTGCAACGACGGACGAAGGCACAACTCAAAATATCGGTGAGACACGTGTCGATGGTATCGAACTTGGCGTGAACGGTAACATTACGGACAAATGGGCTGTATCTGCAGGTTATACTTATTTAGATAGTGAACTCATTGATGGTGGTTTCGAGAATATTGGTACAACAGCTGCTCCAATTTACGCACCAAACAGCAATAATGGTAAACAAGTTCAAAACGTTGCTAAGAACTCTGCAACACTTTGGACTACTTACCAAGTCATGCCACAGTTGACTTTAGGTGCTGGCGCAATTGCGATGGACAAAGTCTATGCCAATGCTGCAAATACCAAATGGGTACCTGGCTACGTTCGCTACGATGCTATGGCGCGTTACAACGTCAACAAAAATGTTGACCTTCAGTTAAATGTCAACAACTTGGCTGATACACGTTATTTCACTAAAGCTTACGCATCTCACTATGCAACTGAAGCCGAAGGCCGTAGTGCAGTACTCTCTGTAAACTTTAAGTACTAAGTTCGATAGTTAATTCCACAACTTAGTTATGGAACAAAACAAAAATAGCCTCTCATTGAGGCTATTTTTATATATGCTTAAAGACTAAATAGATCTTTCATTTTCAGCAGGTCGTGTTGTGATCCATCATATTCCCAATGTATTAAGCAAAGAACAGGTACAATACTTTCGCCGTGAAATGGCAAAAGTGGAGTGGATTGATGGTAAAAAAACCACAGGATCACTCTCAAAAAATGTAAAACAAAATCAACAGCTCCCTGAAGATGATCCTCTCACACAACACTTAGGCAATATCATCTTAGAAGCACTTGGACAACATCCACTCTTTATGTCCGCTGCCCTACCTTTAGATATTTTGCCGCCTTATTTTAACCGCTATGAACAGGGCGAAACTTTTGGCTTCCATGTGGACAATGCCATTCGCTGGGTAGCCGGAAGCAAAGATCGGATTCGTACCGATGTATCCTGCACTGTTTTTCTAAGCGAACCTGACGAATATGAAGGTGGCGATTTGGTGGTAGAAGACACCTATGGCTATCATGAAGTGAAACTACCCGCGGGTGATATGATTTTATATCCATCTACTAGCGTGCATGAGGTAACACCAGTGACCTCAGGCTGCCGTGTCGCTTCGTTCTTTTGGGTTCAAAGCATGATTCGAGATGATGCTGACCGCCATATCTTATTTAATATTGATCAAACCATTCAAAACCTACGTGTGCAACTCGGTGATCAACATCAAGAAGTGGTCAAGCTAACCAGTCTGTATCATAACCTGATGCGAAAATGGGCTGAACTTTAAAACAATAATCCCAGCTCAACGTTAACTACTGTAGCAACTGGACCGTTCCATGACATCAAAAACTGTTTTGCCACCACTCACCCAAATTCCTGCCTCATTACAAACGATTGCAGACTATGAAATTGAGGCAGAAAAGCATCTGCCTGAGATGGTCTGGCACTATTTGCAAGGTGGTGCTATGGATGAGATCAGTGTTCGGAATAACCTCGCTCAGTTCCAAAACCTGCACTTAATACCACGCATGTTAAGAGATCTCACTCAAGGCAATACGAGCTGTGAAATCTTAGGGCAAATCTTTCCACATCCTATTTTTGTCGCACCGATTGGTCATCAACAGCAGTTTCATCCTGAAGCAGAAGCAGCAACCGCACTGGCAGCAGAAGTACTCGGCAGTAATATGATTTTGAGTACCTTTACCAATACCGATATGCGCACGTTGAAATCAGAGAATCCCTTCAAATGGTTCCAACTGTACTGGCAAGGTAACCGTGATAAATCTTTGGCCTTGCTGAAGCTCGCTGAGGCACAAAACTTCACCGCTATTGTGATCACTGTGGACTCACCACATACAGGCGTCCGTGACCGTGAACGTCGTGCCTTCTTTCACCTCCCTGAAAACATGCAGCATCCGCACACTCCTGCCCATATTCCACTGCCTGAACTGCAAGAAGGCGATCATCCCGTGTTTAATGGACTGATGAAAATTGCCCCGACATGGGATGACATCGCATGGATGGTTCAGCAGACTGATTTACCCATCCTGTTAAAAGGCATCGTCAGTCCACTCGATGCACAACTGGCCATTCAACATGGCATACAAGGCTTAATTGTGTCTAACCACGGCGGTCGTGTTTTAGATACCTGTATTCCTCCACTCAAAGCCTTACAACTCATCAAAAAAGCCGTTCCGCATGACTTCCCTCTTTTATATGATGGCGGTGTGCGTCGCGGCTCAGATGTGTTTAAGGCTATTGCCTTGGGAGCTTCCGCGGTTTTAGTTGGGCGACCATGTATTTATGGTCTTGCCACTGCGGGTGCCTTAGGCGTTGCCCATGTGCTTAAAATCTTAAAAGAAGAGTTTGAGATCACCATGGCGTTGATGGGCACTGCAACACTTGCAGATATACAGCCAGATATGGTCATAGAGTTCTCATAGCCTCTTCAACAAAGCGAATGAAATGAATCAAATTCGTAAAATGAAGAAAAAGATCAAACACATCTCAAAAATACACGGAAATATTTCCCCTAAATATCAAATTAAAGGGAAATATTCTTTCAGATACGACTAAAAGCCATAAAAAAAGAAAAATCTTTTCGACCGAACTGGATTAAACTCTTAAATATAACGTTACAAGGTTACTCACGGTAAATCTAAGTCGTATCAAATATTTACGTTTAAAAACACCCTGAAGACTCCCTTGTAAATAGAGACCATAGACACAATCTATATAAATAGTAGGTTGCTTTTTATTACCCACTCAAATGCAACCCGTACTATGTAAGGAGTTACCTCATGATGTTGGCTGATCCAAGTAAAAAATATCGTCGCATGTATCAACGTGTTGACTTGCCAGACCGTCAATGGCCAAACAACGAAATTACAAAAGCGCCTATTTGGATGAGTACTGACCTGCGTGATGGTAACCAAGCAATTTTTGAACCGATGGACATGGAACAAAAATTTAAAATGTTCCAAATGTTGGTGAAAATTGGATTCAAGAATATTGAAATCGGTTTCCCTTCAGCATCTCAGATTGACTTTGACTTTACCCGTAAATTAATCGAAGAAAATCACATTCCAGATGATGTGTATATCGAAGTTTTAGTTCAAGCACGTGATCATTTGATCCAGCGTACTTTTGAGTCTTTAGCGGGCGCAAAACGTGCCATCGTACATATTTATAATTCAAATGCTCCAACTTTCCGCCAAAAAGTCTTAAATGTCGATGTTGCAGGTGCGAAGCAATTAGCAGTCAATGCAGCCAGCAAAGTGAAAGAATATGCAGCGCAATATCCTGAAACGGAATGGGTGTTCCAGTACAGCCCAGAGTGTTTCTCTGCAACCGAATTAGAAGTTGCAAAAGACGTGTGTGATGCAGTTACCGAAATTTGGGAAGCATCACCAACCAATAAAGTGATTTTAAACTTACCGGCTACGGTTGAAGTTTCAACACCGAATGTTTATGCAGACCAAGTTGAATGGATGCACCGCAACATCGCCCGTCGTGATGGTGTGATTATCTCTGTGCACTGTCACAACGACCGTGGCTGTGGGATTGCTGCATCTGAATTGGCCATTATGGCCGGCGCAGACCGTGTCGAAGGTTGTGTGTTTGGTAATGGCGAACGTACAGGTAACGTCGACGTTGCTGCGATTGCTTTGAATATGTACTCTCAAGGTGTTGCACCAAACTTAGATTTTTCAAATATCAATGAAATCATTGCAACGGTAGAAGAATGCACAGGCTTGCCTGTTCACCCTCGTCACCCTTATGCAGGCGACTTGGTCTTCACAGCATTCTCTGGTTCGCATCAAGATGCCATTAAAAAAGGTTTCGAGTTCCAAAAGAACGAAGAAATTTGGGATATGCCATACTTGCCAATTGACCCGAAAGACTTAGGCCGCGACTATGATGCTGTGATTCGCGTCAACTCACAGTCAGGTAAAGGCGGCATTGCTTACTTGTTAGAAGCAAATTACAACGTGGTGTTGCCACGTCGTATCCAAATTGAATTCTCTCAAACTGTACAAAAACGTACCGATGAAGAAGGCACTGAAATTACCGCACAAGAAATTTGGAAATTGTTCAAAGAAACTTATGTGGACACCAAGGATACGCATTACTCGACTAAAAACTACCGTTTGTATGACAACAACGGTAAGCAAGTGGTTGAGCTTGAAGTTGAAGTGAACGGTGAAACGCAGCAATTACGTGGCGAAGGCAATGGTCCAATCTCTGCAATGTTGGATGCTTTACAGTTACCAATTGATGTCTTGAGCTACGAAGAGCGTGGTATTAGCTCTGGGGCAAATGCAAAAGCCTTAGCTTTGGTTGAGTTACAAGTCAAAGGTACAGGTAAATCAGCCTTCGGTGCGGGTATTCACGACAACATTGTGACCTCATCGATTGAAGCTATTATTGCTTGTACCAACCGCTTAATTGATCAAGGTGTGTTAAGCACAGATCAAGTGATTGCTGCTGCGGTATAAGTATTAGCAATAATAATTAGCACTAAAATGACTTTAGAAGGATACCCTCAAGTGGTATCCTTTTGTTTATTAACCCCAAAGATTTAAGGCGAATTATTCCTGTGTCTTTTCCTGCTGACTCCGTGGGTATCGTTAGTCCACAAAAGTTTACTTTTGAAGAGCCCTTAGAGCTCGAATGCGGTCGTATTCTCCCTCGTTATGAACTGATGGTTGAAACCTATGGTGAGCTCAATGCAGATAAATCCAATGCGATTTTAATTTGCCATGCACTATCGGGTCATCATCATGCTGCGGGTTACCATCATGCTGACGATAAAAAACCGGGTTGGTGGGATGCTTGTATTGGCCCAGGCAAAGCGATTGATACTTCAAAGTTTTTCGTGGTTGCACTGAACAATATTGGGGGCTGTAGCGGTTCAACAGGGCCAACTTCACCAAATCCTGAAAATGATAACCGTCCTTATGGTCCTGACTTTCCTTTAGTCACCGTCCGTGACTGGGTTAAAACCCAAGCTATTTTATCTGATCATCTGGGTATTCAAGTCTGGAGTGCGGTGATTGGTGGTTCGCTGGGTGGTATGCAAGCTTTACAATGGTCGGTTGATTATCCTGACCGTTTACAAAAATGCGTGATTATTGCCAGTGCGCCGAAACTGTCTGCTCAGAATATTGCCTTTAACGAAGTCGCACGACAGTCAATTTTGTCTGATCCAGACTTCCATGATGGTCGCTATCTTGAAAATGATAGCTATCCAAAACGTGGCCTAATTTTGGCACGTATGGTCGGTCATATTACCTATCTATCTGAAGAAGCCATGAAACAAAAGTTTGGCCGCGACTTAAAGTCAGGCAAATTTATGTACGGCTTCGATGTCGAATTCCAAGTCGAAAGCTATTTGCGCTATCAAGGTGAGCAGTTCAGCCGTAACTTTGATGCCAACACCTACCTGATTATGACCAAAGCTTTGGATTATTTTGATCCTTCGCGTGAGTATGAACAGTCTTTAGTTAAAGCCATGTCACAGACCAAATGTCAGTTCCTTGTGGTGTCCTTTACCACCGACTGGCGTTTTACCCCACAGCGCTCACAAGAAATTGTGGATGCGCTGATCACCAACCACAAACCGGTGAGCTATTTAGATATCGACGCTGAACAAGGCCATGACTCATTCCTGTTCCCGATTCCTTTGTATGTAAAAGCATTACGTGCATTTTTGGGTGGTTCTGAACACCTTCAAGCAACTCAGGAGGCTGTGTAATGCGTATTGATCATCAGCTGGCAGAAAAATGGATCAAACCTGATTCTAGCGTACTCGATTTGGGTTGTGGTGACGGTGAATTACTGGCTCATATGAGCAAAAAGCACAATATTCGCGCATATGGACTGGAAATTGATCAAGAAAAGATTGCAATTGCGGTCGGTCGCGGGTTAAATATTATCCAACAAGACTTAAACTTGGGTTTAAGCCGCTTTGCAGACCAGTCTTTTGACTATGTCGTTATGGCACAAGCCTTGCAAGCGGTAGATGCACCAGATGTTTTATTACGTGATATGGTGCGCGTAGGGAAACAGGCGATCATTACATTTCCGAACTTTGCCCATTGGAAGACCCGCTCTTTCTTGGCACTGAAAGGAATGATGCCTGTTTCTGAAGCTTTACCGTACATGTGGTATAACACGCCCAATATCCACTTATGTACTTTCCGTGATTTTGAAGCACTTTGTGCGGAAAATAACATCAGAATTATTAATCGACTCGCTGTAAATGGGGATCAACAAGATAGTTTACTCAGTAAACGTCTCCCGAATTTGTTTGGTGAAGTCGCAATTTATCGAGTGAGCGCTCTATGAAAAAACTATTCTTAAGCACGACACTATTGGTTGGACTTTTGAGCATTCAAGCTCATGCAGATTATGTTTCCCCAACCACGTCTGTTGCGAGTCAAGCTGCACAATATTCTGTTATGGATATCAATAGCTTAATTAAAGCAGCAAAAGCAGGTCAGCCTGCTGCGCAGTTCTATCTTGCAACTAAGTATCAACAAGGTAAAGACATCTCTGCAGATGAACGACAGGCCTTTGCTTGGTACAAAGCCGCTGCAGATCAAGGTCTTTCGGCCGCTCAGCTAAATGTTGGTCGTATGCTTGCAGATGGCCTAGGCACCAAAAAAGATGAATCTTTAGCGCGTCAATACTTTGAAAAAGCAGCCAGCCGTGGTGATAACCGTGCAAGCTTTAACTTGGCGATGATGGAAGAGCAAAAGAAAAACTACATGGGTGCTTATCAATGGTATGAGCTTTCAACTCGTGATGGCATGCTCGACAATAAAGTGATTACACTTTCTGAAGGCAAGAAAACAGCCTTGGCGGCAAACTTAACACAAGATCAAATTCGTCAAGCACGTGACCGTGCAGACAAGTGGATTCAAGCTCAATAAGCTTTTATTTCCATACTCAGCACCTTCGGGTGCTTTTTTATTGCCTATCCATGAGTAGGACTTGTTAAAATAACCCCATAATTTTTAAAGCACGGATCTTTCACATGGCATCAACTGATTGGTTATCGCAAGGTACGTTAGTCCTCGCAAGCAATAACAAAGGCAAAATTGCGGAATTTGAAAAATTATTTGCAGAGCTCAACTTACCTGTTGAAGTGATTGCTCAAGGTAAATTGAATATTGAAGATGCCATTGAAGATGGTCTAAGCTTTGTCGAAAATGCGATTATTAAAGCACGCCATGCTTCTAAAATTTCAGGAAAACCAGCCATTGCAGATGACTCTGGGATTTGTGTCCCTATTTTAGATGGTGCACCAGGGATTTACTCTGCGCGTTATGCAGGTGAACACGGCGATGATGCTGCCAATAACCAAAAATTATTAGCTGAACTCAAGCCACTGCGTAAAGATGGTCAAGCAATTGAAGGCATGTTTGTATGCGTGTTAGCGTTAGTACAACATGCCGATGATCCTCTGCCGCAAATTTTCCAAGGCATTTGGAAAGGTGAAGTACTGGAGGCTGCACGTGGTGAAAATGGTTTTGGTTATGACCCACTGTTCTGGTTACCCGAGTTAGGGCTTTCAAGTGCAGAAATGAGTAAAGAAGAAAAAAATAAAATCAGCCATCGTGGTCAGGCGATACAACTATTTAAAGTCAGTTTAGAACAATAAAAACTAAGCTGCGCAATGTTGCCCCTTCTCCCCTCGGGGAGGACGGTGGCAAAAGATTTTCTATATTCTCTTCTATCGCCGTTGCGCAGCACTACGCATTTCCAGCTAAAAGTGAGTGTTTAAATTAAAGCAAATACATGCAGCAATAAACCATAAATACTCACCACGACACAGCTGATGATCGTACCTGAAGCAATATATTTTGCCGACGTGCCTGTACCCTGATAATGCGTTTCCAAAGCCACAATATTGGCTGCTGGCGGTAAACAAAACAATAAGAACATCACCCCAATATATTGTTCAATATCAGGAATAGCGAGGTAACGATAACTCAGCCCACACAGCACCACGCCGCATGCCAATTTTAATAAAGCCGTCTGACTACTTTGCCACAGGTCCGCTTTCTCAACTTTGGTGTGCCTTAACCACATGCCCAATACGCACATGCCAGAGAAGCTCATACCAAATTTGGCTGCACTATAAACCACATCAATCAGATCATGCTGTGACCAATGTTGTACCCCAACGGAACGAAAAATAAGGGCCAGAATCAAAGCAATCATGGGTGGAGCACAGAGCACTTTTTTTAAAATAAATGAAAAAGGTAACGGTGTTTGGCTCACAGCCGTAACTGCCCAGAGATTGCCAAAAATAGAGCCACCGATATATAAGGCCACCATTGCTGGACTAATTTTTGTGCCAAACAACGCAATCGCAAAAGGAAAGCCTAACCATGCCATATTGACATAACTAAAACACAGGGCGCTTAATTTATTCTTTGAAAAATAGAGGAAAAAGTAAAATAAGAGCACTGCCACGACAAAACTGAATAGCATCAGACTAAAGCTACCAGCCTGATAAAAAACCATGTTGTAGACAATAACAATTGGAATAAAGCAACGCGCTAAAAGACTTGAAAAGCCTGTTTTCAACCGTGTTGCCAAAGGGGTGGATGCAAGGAGTAAACCACTAAGAAAGGCCAACAGAGGGAGCAGCAACGTCACTTCAATATCCTTGAAATTTCACCGAATCATCATAACACTGCTTTTTCTCAAAATCTGTGCGAAGCGATCGTTTTGTCTTGAAATTGAAACATCATCGTCACCGCAATGTCACACAAGCCTGTTGATATAGGGAAAACGAAAAATGATGAGGATCTACCCATGGCGGGACTATCAATTTGGCACGTACTAATTTTTGCAATTGTGGTTATTCTTCTTTTTGGTACAGCCAAACTTAAGAACTTAGGCAAAGATGTCGGCGGTGCGGTGAAAGACTTTAAAAAGTCGATCCGTGATGAGGATGCTGAAGCAGCTCAACTCAATGAGCCACGTACCTTAGAACATCAAAATAGCAACACAACCAACTCAACCGTCAAACATTAAGTCATTGGAGTTTTGCAATGCTCAATATCGGCATGACAGAGCTTTTGGTATTTGGCATTATCGCACTATTGGTTCTTGGACCAGAGAAATTACCTGAAGCAGCGCGCTTTGCGGGCAAGTGGTATGGCAAAGTCAAACGCATGGTCAGTAATGTGCAAAATGACATTGACCGTGAGCTACGGATGTCTGAATTACGTGAACAAATGCAAAATGAAATGAAGCGAATTCAGGAGCTTGAACAAAAGATGCAAGCTCAGATGCAACACATACAACAACAAAATATTTTGGCAAATGAAAAACACCAAGAAACTGCCACACTCGATAATAAAAATATCTCCCATACTTATCAGTATGTGAATCAAAAGGCACCTGTATTACTGACACTTCAGCCTATGAAACACAAGTCATCTGTAGATTCGGCACCTTATTT
Source organism: Acinetobacter sp. MYb191 (assembly GCF_037572605.1). Classification (NCBI taxonomy): domain Bacteria; kingdom Pseudomonadati; phylum Pseudomonadota; class Gammaproteobacteria; order Moraxellales; family Moraxellaceae; genus Acinetobacter; species Acinetobacter sp. MYb191. The sequence goes on from NZ_JBBGZP010000005.1 coordinate 118,875, forward strand.
AGACTGTGTTCAAAATAGCTTTGAACCGATGCGGGAGGCTGTATGAAATCTAACAACTTAAGCCCTGTAGTGACGCAAGACTCAGAGCAACTGCTGCTTGAAGAAATGCCGATTACTAAGCACTTGATCATCTTAAGAGGTCATTTATTTAAAATCGTCGGTTTAATTCTCATTTTGTTTTTTTGTTTATTGCCTTTTGCCAATCATAGCTACCAAATGCTATCTGAACCCTTACGAGCACAACTTCCAATTAGCTCGTCTATGATTGCAACAGATGTTACCGCCACCTTTATGGCGCCATTTAAACTAAACTTTTTTGTGGCTCTCATGCTGGCCATGCCTTTTATCATTTATCAGCTTTGGGCTTTTGTAAAACCTGCGCTATACGAAAAAGAAAAATCGCTCGCAACGCCTCTTTTGATTGGTAGTATTGCTTTGTTTTATGCAGGTGTCGCTTTTGCTTATTTCATTGCGCTGCCATCCATTTTGCACTTTTTTATCAGTGTTTCCCCTGACACTGTGGCCCCAATGACAGACATCAACAGCTATCTCAGCTTCTGTCTAAAACTGTTTTTGGTTTTTGGCTTAACATTTGAAATTCCTATTGTTACCTTGATACTCATCTTGATTGGGGTAGTGAGCACACAACAATTGGTTGAAAAACGAAAATTCATTATTGTCGGCTGTTTTTTTGTTGCAATGTTTGTGACCCCACCTGATGCTCTTTCGATGATTATGCTCGCGATACCGATGTGGCTTTTATTTGAGATTGGTCTCTTTTTGGGAAAACTGATTGAAAAAAAACGCGCGGCTGAAGCTTAAGCTCCCCGATTGAAAACAATGAGCAGGCAAAATTGCCTGCTTTTTTTATGGCTAAATGTGCTAACCGATCATTTCATGTTTTTGACATATAAACTTCACCACGCTGTCATATTGACGCTTTACCTTGTTTGTAACTTTCTAAAAACGACCAAGCAAAGACGCTAGGAAAACTTATGACTGAGCAAATGCCTTTTAACGACGATTATGATAGTAATAATTCGGGGAATGCTGAATTTTCAGAACTTTTTAATAAAAAAATTACACGTCGTGATTTAATCACTAAAACGGCGGGAGGTGCTGTTGCACTGACATTAGCAGCGTCTTTGACGGGCTGTGGTGATGACGACAATAACGACTCGACACCCACAACACCAGTTACACCAGATAAAAACCAAACGCCAAGTTCACTAAAGTTTAAAGCCGTAAATAAAAACGTGTTAGATCAAGTTAGCGTTCCAGAAGGCTATGAGGCACGTGTTCTATATGCGCTTGGTGACCCGATTTCTGATGGACTCACAGAATGGGACGAAAATAATATTCCAACAGGCGCTTCATTTGTTCGTCGTTCTGGCGAATGTCATGACGGTATGACCTTCTTTGGCATGACCAATAGCCGCTTCGATGCAAACCAATCAGACTCAGGTCTATTGGTCATGAATCACGAATATGTCGATGACAAAAAAATTCTACACCCTGCTGTTAATACAATTAATGCAGCAGTTCGCTCAGAAGATGAAGCACTCCGTGAAATTAACTGTCACGGTGTCTCAGTGATTGAACTGAAAAAAGACAGCAAAACGCAACTGGTAGGCATCAATAAAGCTTCAGTGTTTAACCGCCGTGTTACCGCTGCTTCACGTATTGAGTTTACTGGTCCAGTGAAAGGTAGCAACCTAGTTAAAACCAAGTTCAGCCCAAATGGCGATTTCGGTTTAGGCACCATCAACAACTGTGGTAATGGCTATACTCCTTGGGGCACCTATCTAACTACAGAAGAAAACTTTAACCAGTATTTCTCGCGTGATGACATTGGTCGTGATGCCAATAGCATTGTGGCATTAGACCGCTACAAAATTCCTGCGGCAAGCTCATACAAATGGCATACCGTCAAAGCCACTGAAGACTCACGTACAAATGATATTAAAGATCTCAATATCCAAGATATCTATGACCGTTGGTTAACCAAAGTATCGGGTGCTGAAGCAAAAGATGACTTCCGTAACACGACGAATACCTTTGGCTGGATTGTTGAGATTGATCCTTTTAATGGCAGTCACACCCCTGTTAAACGCACCGCACTCGGTCGTTTTGCACACGAAGACTGTCGCGCAAGCCGTGCTATTGCAGGTCAGCCACTCGCATTCTATATGGGTGATGACTCTCAAGGCGAATATATCTATAAGTTTGTCTCTGACGCACTTTGGGATGCTAAAGATGTCAATGGTGGTTACACGGCTGGTGACAAATACATGAACAGCGGCAAACTGTATGTTGCGAAGTTTAACTTTGATACAGCGACACAAAAATCAACAGGCGAATGGGTTGAACTCAATATCAATAACCCGCTTATTTCGGCTTATGCAAAATACAAATTTGCAGATCAGGCTGACGTCTTGGTAAATACTCGCCTTGCAGCAGATGCAGTGGGTGCAACCAAAATGGACCGTCCAGAGTGGGTTGCAGTCAATCCCAAAAATGGTGAAGTCTATGTGACTTTAACCAACAACAGTAGCCGTGGTACAGCTCACCCCCTGGACTCTGCAAACCCACGTAACTATGCAGATGCCGACAAAGGCGGTAGTCCTAAAGGAAATATTAACGGCCATATCATACGTTTCAAAGAAACTGGAGATGTCGTTACTGCATCAACCTTTACATGGGACATTTTCCTATTCGGCGCTGAACAAGACTCTGTTCAAGATGTTAACCTGTCAAAACTTGGCGCAGACAATGACTTTTCAAGCCCAGATGGCATGTGGTTCGACCCACGTGGTGTATTGTGGATTCAAACAGATGATGGTTCATATACAGATGAAACCAACTGTATGATGCTCGCAGCGCTTCCTGGTCAAGTCGGCGATGGTCAAGTTAAAACGACAGCTGGTTTACCAACGCCTACAGGTGCGGAGCTAGACAACACCAAACTCCGTCGCTTCCTCACTGGCCCTGCAGGTTGTGAGATTACAGGCGTTACGATGACACCTGATTACAAAGCTATCTTTATCAACATTCAGCACCCAGGTAATAATTGGCCTGCGAATCATCCATCTGCATTAAATCTAAGCAAAGCGGTATTAGGCTCTCGCCCACGTTCTGCCACATTAGTCATTACACGTGTAGATGGTGGTGCAATTGCTGGAGAAGCATTGGAAACGACCAAAGTATCTTAAGTCATTCCATAAAAGATGCCGACTTATGTCGGCATCTTTTTATGGTTTAAAGAGTACGGCCTGTTCCGTGATTTTTCCTTTACACTCACCCTGCTGCTGCTTTTCAAGCCAAGACCATTGTTCATGGGTCATGCACAGGAAGTTAGAACAGCGTGTTCCATAAATAGGGCTTTGAATAAAGGTCGAAGACAGTAATTCTTCCATATCCTGACTAATCCCAGTTTGCGGCAACAAGTCTGAAATAATCTTTCGTTCATCCTCCAGAATATCCCAAGCTGTCTTCTCTAACTCGCTTTGTAAGACGTTGGATTGTTGCAACATCGGTAGGAACTCTTGAGTAAAGCGCTTACGTAAATGTTTGGTTTTTTCCCAATGTTCGGTCATCAAACCATTTGACACCACATATACGCCTTTCGGAAGAACCTGTGGTGCTTCACCACGATTGCTCATGTAGACCGCCTGATGCTGATCCCCCATAAAAAGATTAAAGCCCGCATAGTCACATTGTTTTTTCTCTAAAGCCTGCGCAAAACGAATCGGAGTTTGTTCAGACTCTAAAAAGGATTGAATCAAATGTCCACGAGTCGTTGGATAGCTGGTTTGATCCTTTCCATCGCGAAAGTTAGTCAAAACCGCCCAACGTCCTGTTGGTGTTATACCCATCCATGTACCGCCAGACTGCAAATCTTGCCCTGCAATAATCGGACTATTTTCCCATTGCTTTAAATGGCTCGAAGGACGCTGATAGAACTCATCTCGATTTGAAATCAAACACAATGGCATCTCATCCAAGACCTGCCATGCTATTGCCACAATACACATAAACGATACTCATCATCTTTACACATTGAATGTACAACATTTTTCATCTCTTTCAGCTAAAATCTGTTCAAAACATAATGACTAGGAATATGCATGCTGACCTATCCAAATATTGACCCCGTCGCAATAGCACTTGGCCCTTTACAAGTTCATTGGTACGGACTGATGTATTTATTGGCCTTTTTGTTTGCTTGGGGACTTGCAAGCTACCGCGCGAAAGAACGTGGTTGGACACCAGATATGGTCTCCGATTTGATCTTTTATGGCGCTCTAGGTGTGGTTATTGGTGGTCGTGTCGGTTACGTCTTCTTTTATGGCTTTGAGCAATTCCTTGCCAACCCTATTTGGCTATTACAAGTCTGGACAGGCGGAATGAGTTTCCACGGCGGCTTCTTGGGTGTAATGCTTGCCATGCTGTTCTGGTGCAAGAAATACAAAATGACTTGGTTCCAAACCCTCGACTTTATTGCGCCATGTGTACCTACAGGGCTCATGTTTGGTCGTATTGGTAACTTTATTGGCGGAGAGCTTTATGGTCGTCCTGTTGCAGACCCAAACTTTGCACTGGGTATGATTTTCCCAACCGATCCGCTACAGCTGATTCGCCATCCTTCTCAGCTCTATCAGGCCTTTTTTGAAGGGTTATTGTTGTTCATCGTACTGTGGTGGTTCAGTTCAAAGCCACGTCCTCGTATGGCGGTTTCAGCGTTATTCCTGATCGGTTATGGTATGGCCCGCTTCATCGTCGAGTTCTTCCGTGAGCCTGACAATGGGCAACTATTCATCGCATGGATGAGTAAAGGTCAATTCCTCAGTCTGCCAATGATTTTGGTTGGTACGTGGATGATGTGGTATGCCTATCAAAAGAAAATCTATGATTGGGGCCCACAAAAGAATAATGGCTAATCCGATGAGCGGATTAAATATTGGGGGCATCATTGCCCCCTTTTTTAGGACCAAATTATGCTAAAGTGACATATGTTTGGTTTTTAAATACATCACTCCCATGCTCGAATTTTGGTTTAATCCCTCAATTTCTATTCTTAAAAAATTACTTATTTTTATCGCAATTGCTGTTGTAACAGGTGTGTTGTATTGGATGGAACCCCTGAGCCTCAATGCCATTTTAATGTTCTTGGGTACGGGGATTATTTTTCTGATTTGTCGTTACTGCAAAATTCACTTTGCGGCCAAAAATCCTACAGGTTTTCTGTATCGTCTACTGACTTGGATTCCTATTGCCCTACTCTTGGCGTTGATTTTTATGAATATTAAAGATGGTGAGCTGCTGATTCCAGGTGCACAAGGGATTGGTTTTATGGCGCTGGGGATTTGCCTATTTTCCCCCCTATCTCTTTTGCATAACAATACTCAGCCTGAGTCCAAATAAACCATGTTGAACTTCTGGTATTCTGAACGCTGTAGCCGTCAAATTAAACTCATCATTTGTATTGCAACTTGCGTGATGATTTTTATGGCAGCACAAGTTCAACAGCTTGGCACAATCTTTATTGGTTTGAGTCTAGTGATTGGCATTGCAACGCATTTGCTACGTGGTGTGCAATTGAAGATTGCTCAGGACAATCCGTATCGGGAAGGCTTTTCGCGTTTGGTTATTTTTCTGCCCCTAATTGCCCTGATTTGTTTGCTCGGCTATTTACCCGCTCAAGATAAAATTGCGCTTGCGCTCCAGTGCATCGGCTTTAGTGGAATTGGTTTATTTTTAGTATCGATTCACGCACAGCGTGAAAAAAGAGTTTAATCAGGATGCGGAGTTACTCTACATCCCGTCAACATCTGCTTAATCCATTCGATAATAGCTGTAGTTCACATTTTGGTTACGGTAAACCGCATAACCACTTTGTTTAAAATCAGAAACCCAGCCATTGCCTGAATAAGCGGCAATATGTCCATAACGGTTTTTTGCAGTACGGTCGATAATATAAATATCGCCTTTTTTAGGTTGATCAAAAGATAAGTTGATTTTACGATAACCAATGCTGGTTAAGGTCTTACCCCAATCTGCCGCAGCCACAGGATGACTCTTGAAGCGTGCACCCGCAGACTCTAAGCCAATACGAATACTTTTAGCACATTTTTGGGTACTGGTTTGACGGGTAATATTTCTTAAGAAACCTGTAAACTTTTCAAGATCCACACGCTGATGGTTACTAATGGCCCTTTCTCGTGCCTGCTTCGAGCTTAAAATATCCGAAGCGGTGACATTTCGCTCTGACTGAGAACGTATTATGATATTGGTTTGCGCAGGCGCATAGACGTCATTCATATTTACGTTTTGATCATAAGGCATACTAAAACCAACTCTCCTCCCAATCATTAGGGGTGTGCAACTTTTCGAGTTCGAAATACTAACCGCTCAGCATTGAACTTTCATGTCGTAAATGTAATATTTTTTTTCAAAATGCAACACAACCTTTCTAAAGTTTTCTTTTCTCTGTACTTTTTGAAACCTAAATTAACTAAAAAAATTTAATCCTTCACCAAGTGCTATTCGCCTCAAGCCCAAATGTTTCAACATCGGCAACGAAGTCCTTAAATATGGAATGGATTGCCCATCTAAACGACTGCCTATTTAGATCCAATACAACTAAATTATTTCAGTTTAAATCCTGCACAAAACCACTTTAATCTGGTTTTCTGTAATAGCTTTCACATAACTTTTATATGAGTAATCATCTTGCCTGACTTACTAATCTCGGGTGCGCAATAAGGCACAATTCAGTATAATCATCCGCAGATTTTATAATTTAGAGTGGAAAGAACAGGCACTTCTATTAAGAGGTCTGTTCCCCCAAAGTGTTTATTTGAGAGTTTTATGAAAACGTATTTAGACCTGTTACAACACATCCTCGATCACGGTGGTTATAAAGGCGACCGTACTGGTACAGGTACGCGCTCGGTATTTGGTCATCAAATGCGCTTTGATCTTTCTCAAGGCTTCCCTTTATTAACCACTAAAAAAGTACACTTTCGTTCGATCGTGATTGAACTGTTGTGGTTCTTAAAAGGCGATACCAATGTGCAATACTTACAGGACAACAAAGTCAGTATTTGGGACGAATGGTCAACCGCAGAACAAACTGCGCGTTTTGGTCGCCCAGAAGGTGAACTGGGGCCGGTGTATGGACATCAATGGCGTAATTTCGGTGCAACCAAAAAAGCCGATGGTTTGTATGAAAAAGATGGTTTTGACCAAATTGCTTGGTTGGTCAATGAAATTAAAACCAATCCAAACTCACGCCGTCTGATTGTATCGGGTTGGAATCCACAAGAAGCGGGGCAAGTCGCCCTTCCTCCGTGCCACACCCTCTTCCAGTTCTTTGTCCATAACGGCAAACTGTCTTGTCAGCTCTATCAACGCAGTGCCGATGTTTTTCTAGGTGTGCCTTTCAATATTGCCAGTTATGCGCTACTCACTCATATGATCGCGCAAGTCTGCGGTTTAGGCGTGGGTGACTTTGTCTGGACGGGTGGTGATACGCATTTATATGCCAACCATTTTGAACAAGCGAAGCTTCAGTTAAGCCGTGAACCTTTAGGGCTTTGCCAACTGAAACTCAATCCAGCGGTTAAAGATATTTTCGACTTTAAATTTGAAGATATCGAAATCGTGGGTTATGAATCACATCCCGGGATTAAAGCACCTGTCGCTGTTTAAAGCAGATAAAGCCCAATACAATCTCGCCTTGAATCAGCGGGATTGAGATTTACCTATAGATGTTCTTCCTCTCCTTGAGGAAGAATAAGAAATATGACCCAACATTTGAGCGCGTTATGACCTTTCAAAACTTAGAAGTTGTACATGTAGTCGCAATGGATCAGCAACGCTGTATTGGTAAAGGCAATGACCTACCTTGGCATATTTCAGCCGATCTAAAACACTTCAAAGCCATCACCCAAGGTGGTGTGGTCATCATGGGGCGTAAAACGCTGGAATCGATGGGCCGTACATTACCCAAGCGTGTCAATTGGGTCATTACTCGCGACACTTCTTGGACTTTTGAAGGCACAAAGGTGGCTTACAGCATTGAAGAGGCTTTAGCGCAAGCTGTTGTCGATGTTCAAGCTTCAGAAAAACCCGACAGTATTTTTATCATTGGTGGCGGTGAAATTTTTAAACAGACCCTCGACATTGCGGACCGTTTAGAACTCACGCATGTTGCACTCGATGTGCAAGGTGATGCGCATTACCCTGCCATTCCAGCAGCATTTAAAAAAATCGCGTCAGAACAACATATTGATGACAAAACTGGAATTGCTTTTGAGTTTGCAACCTATCAAAAATAAAGCATATTCTTTTTGCTAAAAGCACGATGCACAACATGATCAAAATAGAATTTTGGCGGACACTGGGCTTTGGATTACTCCACACCCTGTTTAGTATTTTTGTCTTGTTCAGTTCAATTTGGCTGTGTTTTGCATTGTGGATTCAAGAGCCTTTGGGCTGGTTGGTCAGCCGTATTTTTATTGGGATCTGGATTGCTTTTGCACTCAGCATTTTGGGTATCTATATCACCCAAAGCTTTTTTGGTCGTCGCCTCGATATCATTCTTTATCTCCTTGGTTTTTTACTGGCATTATCTTGGTATTTTAGTTTAGATGCTCGCCAAGACCGCGACTGGCAACCTGAAGTAGCAAAAATCTTGCATTATGAAAAACAAGGCGACCATATCACCCTTCATAATGTCCGCAATTTCACATGGCACCCAGATGGCTCCTATACTGAACATTGGGATACCCGCTCTTTCGATCTAAATCAAATCACTGGGGTCAATATCATTACCTCATACTGGATGGGGCCGCAAATTGCACATACCTTGGTCAGTTTTGATTTTACCAATACCGCACCACTGACCTTTTCCATTGAAATTCGCAAAGAGAAAAATGAAGAATTTTCAGCGATTGGTGGTTTTTTTAGAAAATATGAGCTGAGTTTAGTGGCCTCAGACGAACATGATATTGTGTATACCCGTAGCAATATTCGTCATGAACAAGTCTATTTCTTTCCTGTTCGCCTCGGACAGGCTGAAAGTAAAGCACTGTTTGTAGAGTATTTACATAAGGCAGACGAGCTCGCCAAGCATCCTAAGTGGTATAACACCCTTACCAGTAATTGTACCACATTGGTGTTTGATATGGTTCAAGCCGTTTCACATGACGCTTTACCAACCGACTATCGTATTTTAGCTTCAGGTTATTTACCGAACTATCTGTATGACTTAGGCGCGATTAGTCCACAGTGGGATATGAAAACATGGTATCAAAAAGCCTATATCAATCCACGTGTAAGCAAAGAAACAGAGTTAACCAGTCGTGAGTATTAACAGCTTATTAGTCAGGACTTACCCGTTGACCAAACACGCTAAAGTCTGCAACGAAAAGCTGCAAGTTAAAACTGGCAATCAACGACAAAATTTGCTTTGATAGTTCAGACGATACATCACAATAAGAGTCTGATCCCATGTTAAAAAAACTGATTGCAAGCAGTCTTTTAGCGAGTAGCTTAATCATGACTGGCTGCCAAACTACACCACCTCCATCCGATACCATTGAAATGGCCAACGTTCAACAACTCCAGCAACGGGCTTGGATTTTGACGCAAATGGGCAATACCGAAATTAAAACAGCACCCAATGAACGTAATATTCCAAGCCTTCAGTTTTCAGCTGATAACCGCATCAGTGGTGCAGATGGCTGTAACCGCATTATGGGCAGCTATACCGTCGGACGCGATACGCTCACCTTGAGCCAGCTCGCAACCACCCGAATGGCCTGTATCAATAACAGTGCTGTTCCACAACAGTTCCAAGAAGCGCTGGCAAAAGTGACGCATTACCAAGTGTTTGGTAAAACTCTGAAACTACTCGATCGACATGGTAACTTGCTGCTACAGTTTGGCTCTGCCATTCAACCACGTTAAATTGTTTCTATAAAAAGCCTGTAATCACAGGCTTTTTAAATCTGTAACAGACAACATTGTACTGAACCAATCTGCCCTTATATAAACAGATATAAACACAATTAGGATTTTAAAATGCAACAAGCACTCTTTGGTGGTGGATGTTTTTGGTGTGTAGAAGCGGTTTATTTAGAACTTCAGGGCATACATAAAGTGACCAGTGGTTATGCAGGTGGAGATACCGACAACCCAACGTATGAAGACATTTGTCGTGGCGATACCAACCACGCCGAAGTTATTTTAATTGATTTTGATGAAACTCAAATCAGCTATGCTCAACTGCTCGATGTATTTTTTGCCACTCATGATCCTACAACACTCAACCGTCAAGGCAATGATGTCGGCACCCAGTATCGTTCAGTCATTTACTATTTTAATGATGCGCAGCGTGCTGACGCAGAGCAAGCGATTAACGACTTAAAGGCAGAAGGTCTCGAGATTGTGACCGAACTCAGTCCTGTACCAACGTTCTATTCGGCTGAAGACTATCACCAGAACTTTTACGCTCGTAATCCTTCTCAAGGCTATTGCAACTTTGCCATTCCGCCAAAACTGATGAAGCTGCGCTCTAAGTTTCAGGCTTTATTGAAAGACAGCAAATAATTCAATAATTCACAAAAAAAAACGCGACTTCAAGAGTCGCTTTTTTTTAACATCAACTTAGTTATCGCTGACGAAAGCAATATCCGCCAGTCCAGCTTCACTCGCACGAGACATGACTTGTGCCACCATATCGTAACGAGATTCTTTATCTGCACGAAGTTGAACCGTTGGCTTGGTTTCCAACTCACCCGCTTCATTAAAACGCGTTTGTAGTTCTTCCAAGCTAATCACTTGATTATCCCAAGCCACTTCGCCTTTTGCATTAATGCTCACCGTAATGGCTTTAGGTGGAGGATCTACAATATCAGCTGTCGTTTTTGGTAAAGTTAATGGAATTGATGGGTTGGCAACGGTCGCTGTCACCAAGAAGATGATCATCAAAACCAGCATAATATCGATCAGCGGAATGAGGTTCATCTCATTCATGCCAGCATCGTTATCGTCACCCAATTGAAAAGCCATTAAGCTTGACCTCCAACTAAACCTTGTTGAGTCGCTTTACTTTCTACTGCCGCAGGTGCTGAGTCTTGTTGCAACATGGTATCAATGAGCAAGCCGTGTGCTTGGTCTTGAAGCTCATGTGCCAAAGTACGGTTTACACGCGCACAGATGTTATACGCTAACACCGCAGGAATCGCGACAGCCAAACCTAAACCCGTCATGATCAGTGCTTCACCTACAGGAGTTGCAACTTGCGCTAAGCCCGCTTGACCACTTTTGCCAACAGCAACAAGGGCATGGAAAATTCCCCATACTGTACCGAACAAACCAACGAACGGTGCAAGCGATGCAATCGTGCCTAAAACTGAAACACCTTTCTCAGCATTCGCTTTTTCAGCAGAAATTTGACGAAGGAGTGCTTGTTCTGCAACGGCTTTACGTTGTTCAAAGTTCAGTACAGCAAACTTTGATTTTAACTTAGCTAAAGCTTGTGAAAGTTGAGCATAAGCTTGTTGTTTCAATTGACGTGTACCCATGATACGTAAAACAAAGATGGTCCACGTTGCAATCGACATTGCCAACAAGATGAAATACAGTGTCTTACTGACTGCATCAGCATGTTGCCAATAAACTGAAAAGTTCATACTCGAACTCCTGATAAAGTTAGCGTTTTGTATTCAATTCTAAATCAAATGGTTGCTCAGCCCGAATTGGATAAGCCACACCATTTTCTTTATAAGGTTTAAATTTAGCGCCTTTGACAGCTCTTAAAATCTTTTCATCTAAAGCAGGCACACCACTTGAGCGCGTAATACGGGCATTCACAATCGACCCTTTTTCATTCGCCTCAATCAGCACCACGACTCGACGGTTTTCACCTTGTAAATCTTGATTACTATAAACTGGTTTTGGAGAGCGGCTCCATTGTACACCTGAACCACCAATCGACACCGACTTAGGTGAAGTATCAGCTGGTGCAGCTTGAGTAACAGGTTTCGCTTGTTCTTGTTTCTCGACAGGCTTTTCGACTTTTTTCTCTGTAATCGTCGTGGTGACTGTTGGTTTCACTGGGGTTTCAGTTGGTTTAACAACCGGTTTAACCACTTCTGCTTTTTTAACTTGTTGAACCTTTTCTACCTTTTTCGGTGGGGTCGGTTGTGGTTTTTCCACAATCTTCACTTCCTTCGGCTTAGTCGGTTCCTTTTTCGGTTCTTCTTTCGGCTTAGGCGGTAGTGGTTTTGGTGGTTCTTGAATTTTAACGAAGCGAACCTTCAAGGGTTCTTTTTCAATCGGTTTGAGTTCAGGAGCTTTCATGTGGTTTACTGCCCACAATACGCCCATATGGCCCACGACAACCGCGATCAAAGCAGCAAGAACTTTCTTTTTCATCGGGTTGGGAGTCTGCATAGGAGAAATAACTGTTGAACTCATTAAAATCGGTGACCTAATTTAAGCGAAGTGGCCACTGGGTTGGTTTCCACTATAACGCTTATCGGTTAGTACAATAAAGTAGCGCAATCATAAATGAGAAGTGTTTTCATTTGCAACTATTAATTTGTCACTTTTTATGGTTTTTTCTAATCATACCCAAACAAAAAAAGGCATACTTAATGTATGCCTTTTTCAATCGTGCTTGCAACCAATTTTTTATTGGAAAACGACTGTTTTGTTACCATCAACAATAATACGGTCTTCTAAGTGCCACTTCACTGCACGTGCCAAGACGTTACGTTCAACATCCTGACCCAATTCACGTAATTGATCAACCGTAAAGTCATGGTTCACACGCTCTACATCCTGCTCAATGATCGGACCTTGATCCAGATCCGCAGTGACATAGTGTGCGGTTGCGCCAATAAGTTTTACACCTTTTTCATGCGCTTGTTTATATGGATTTGCGCCAACAAAAGCAGGTAGGAATGAATGGTGAATGTTGATCACTTTCATTTCCCACTTCTCGACAAATGCTTCATCTAGAATTTGCATATAACGCGCAAGTACCAATAAGTCATTGCCCTGCATTAATTCATCAATTTCAGCATAAGCTTCGCGTTTGTTGTCCTTCGTTACAGGGACAACTTCAAACGGAATACCAAAGTTCTCAACCGCTTCACGTAAAGTTTCGTGGTTAGAAATCACTTTGGTAATTTCGCACGGCAAACCACCACGCGCATGACGCCATAACAGCTCAAGTAAGGCATGGTCTACTTTAGACACCAAAATCCCGACTTTTTTCACGTCGCTGACCAGCGCCAAACGCCATTGCATTTCATAACGCTCAGCTACATTTGCAGCAAAAGTTTGAGTGATGCTTTCTTTACGAGACTGTAAATTGTCCAGTTCAAATTCAACACGCATGAAGTAACGTCCGCCCTGAGCTTCAGTCGCGTATTGATCAAGCGCAGTAATATTCGCGCCTTGATGATACAAAAAGCTCGATACAGCTTGCACGATCCCTGGCTTATCTTCACAAGTAATCAGTAAACGTGCCGTGTTAGCAGTTGTCATATTCATGTCAGTTTAAATCAGTAAAATGAAAATCAAGCCGAGTATTCTAGCGCTTTTTACTCAGCTGTCAAAACACCTTATGGCTTATCATCCGATTTAAATGACGCCAAGCTCGAAAACAGTTCAGACGGCCCCATCGTATCCAACAAGCGTTCATACGTCTCACGACTTTCACCACGCAAATAGGCCCCTTCTAAGAACACCATTTGACGGAGTGCCTGCCAGACCCACTTTTCTTCTAATGTATTGGAGTCAGTAATATGACCCGACATATAAAGGAAGTTGGTCCAGTTGGTCAGTACAATCCATAAATTGATAATCAAGGCTTCAATTTCAGACGACGTCATTTGCATTAAGCCTGCATCAACAAAGGCCTGATAGATTTTTTGCCCTTGCTGCATTACCTGCCCTGCAAAACGTGGATACATCTTGCGGAAGTCTTCATTGTTTTCAACCAAATGATAGACATCACGGTGTAAAAAGCGATAAGCCCACAACTGGCTGCTCAGCACCTGAAAATAACGAATTTTATCATTGGCATCTAACAGACGGTCATCTGGCAAAGCCAGCATCTGTAGCGTTTCGCCTTGATACTGTTCCATGAGCTCTTTGATAATTTCACTTTTATTGCGAAAGTGATAATACAAATTGCCCGGACTCATATTCAATTCAGCTGCAATATGATTGGTCGTAACAGAACGTTCTCCACGCTCGTTAAAAAGCTGCAAACTGAGTTGCAAAATACGTTCTTTGGTTTTCAACGTTTTAGTTTGAGACATCCTAAAATAACCATTCATTCAGTGCATTAGAAGACTAACACATAAAGTAACTTGACTAATTAGAGCAATTACTCTAAAAATTAAACATAAATTGAAATTTGAAATGGTAGTGCGGCATGAACAGTCAAACAAAAACAACTTCATTGACACCACATTCTTATGATATTCAGCACCTACATGATGTGCTTGAACAGCAAAAGCACGCTTATTTACGTTATCCATTGCCAACAGCAAAAGAGCGTATTGACCGTTTGGCACGACTTAAGCGTATCTTAGTTAAGTATCAAGATCAATTTGCAGAGGCAATTAATCAAGACTACGGCAACCGTTCCACCAGTGAAACTAAAATTGGGGAATTACTTACCTGCCTTGAACACATCAAATATTATAGCAAGCATTTAACCACGTGGATGAAACCCTCGAAACGTCACGTTTCAATCATTCACCAACCGGCTAAAGCATGGGTGCAATATCAACCTTTAGGTGTGATCGGCATTATTACCCCATGGAACTATCCTTTATTACTCTCGATTGGCCCCCTGATTTGTGCTTTGGCAGCAGGCAACCATGCCATGATCAAAATTTCCAGTTCATCGGGTAACTTTGGTCGCATTCTTGAAAAAGCACTCTCCGAAGCCTTTCCTCAAGAGTTAGTTTCCGTGACCAATGGTGGTGGTGCAATTTCAGATGCCTTTTGTCGTCTGGCTTTTGACAAACTGATTTTCACAGGTTCAACCAATGTCGGTAAAACCGTTATGGCTGCTGCGGCAGAGAACCTCGTTCCACTAATCCTCGAACTTGGCGGAAAATCACCAGTATTAGTACATCCTTCTATTCATTTACGGGATGTTGCGCAGCGCATTGCCGCAGGAAAACTGTGGAATGCAGGTCAAACCTGTGTGGCACCCGACTATATGTTCTTGCCTAAAGGTAAAACTGCCGAGTTCATTGAACACTTCCGCGAGTGTGTGGAAGAGATGTATCCCGACATTCTGCATAATCCAGACTACACCTCGATTATTAATGACCGTCAATACAACCGCTTACAAGGTTATCTCGAAAATGCACGTGAACATGGTGCACAAGTGGTTGAAATCAACCCAGCCCATGAAACCTTCTCCGATACACGTAAAGTGCCCCCTACACTGTTAACTGGGGTCACGCCTGACATGCGTATTATGCAAGAGGAAATCTTTGGGCCACTGCTGCCGATCATGGAATATGATCAAATAGACGATGTTATCGAGTTTATTAATAGCCGTCCGCGTCCACTTGCTTTATACTACTTCGACTTTGATCAGGCGCGTGCAGATTATGTCGCGCAGCGTACTCATTCAGGGCATTTCGGACAAAACACGGTTTTGACCCATGTCGCACAAGACGATTTACCATTTGGTGGCGTTGGTGCATCAGGTATGGGGAAATATCATGGTCCAGAAGGTTTCTTCAGTTTGTCGCATGAACGGTCAGTGATGTCGAATCCCAAGTTATATAGCTTGAAATTCATTCTCCCACCGTTTAACAAACCAATTCACAAGTTGATTTCAAAGACCCTTCTTCGCTAAATGATCAAGGCATGACCTATCGCACGGGTTCATGCCTAGTTTTAATGAAAATCGCTTGTCTTTTAAGCGCATTTTTGGTATAAAACGCCCCTTGAATGATTTCATCCGTTTACTTAATAACTAGCGCACAATCGGTGCTGTCTAGCAATGGAGTTCACCATGTCTAAGGTTTGCCAAGTTACCGGCAAGCGTCCAGTCGTTGGCAACAACGTCTCGCACGCCAATAACAAAACCAAACGCCGGTTCGAGCCGAACCTGCATCACCACCGTTTCTGGTTAGAAAGCGAAAAACGTTTCGTACGTCTTCGTCTAACTACAAAAGGTATGCGTATTATCGACAAATTGGGTATCGAGAAGGTTGTTGCTGACCTACGTGCTCAAGGTCAAAAGATCTAAGGAGTCTGAACCATGCGTGATAAAATTCGCCTAGTTTCTACTGCTGGTACAGGTTATTTCTATACCACAACTAAGAACAAACGTACTATGCCGGAAAAAATGGAAATCAAAAAATTTGATCCAAAAATCCGTCAACACGTAATCTTCAAAGAAGCTAAAATTAAATAATTTTAGTTTTTTGAAAAAAACGACCTGCTTTAGGTCGTTTTTTTTTGCTTTTTTTTCGTTCGACTTGTTAAACTTTTAATCTCTTTTGGCACCTTTTGTGCTTTGCTTCTTTTTCACCCTTAACTTTTGCTTAAGGAGTTTTTAGTGCCTCATGACGTAGATCTCATTATATTACTTGCTGTCGGTTTTGGGCTTGCGCTCATTTTCGGCTATCTTGCCGTACGCTTACGCCTTCCCCCGCTGATTGGTTATCTGATCGCGGGTATCATTATTAGCCCCAATACTCCCGGTATTGTCGCAGACATTCATTTGGCGAACCAATTGGCTGAACTTGGGGTCATGTTCCTCATGTTTGGTGTGGGCATGCATTTTTCCCTCAATGACTTATTACAAGTTCGACGCATTGCATTGCCTGGTGCTATTTTACAGATTGCTGTCGCGACCCTGCTCGGAATAGGCGTCAGTATGATCTGGGGGTGGAGTTTTGGCTCTGCCTTAGTCTTCGGCTTAAGCCTGTCTTGTGCCAGTACAGTGGTATTACTCAAAGCACTGGGAGACCGTGGTCTACTCAATTCGGTCAACGGTAAAATTGCCGTAGGCTGGCTCTTGGTCGAAGATCTGGTCATGGTCTTGGTGCTGGTACTCTTACCCGCAACAGCAGCTCTACTCGGTGGAGAAGCCCTTGCAGGCGGTGCTGATGACAACATTTGGCTTACCTTAGGCATCACCTTACTCAAAGTAGTAGGCTTCATCGCTTTTATGCTGATCATCGGGAAACGTCTTGTTCCAATGATCATGCAATTTGTTGCTCGACTTGGTTCACGTGAACTGTTTACCTTAACCGTGGTGGCTGCTGCAGTCTCAATCGCCTTTGGCGCGTACAAAATTTTCGGTGTTTCCATGGCACTGGGCGCTTTCTTTGCCGGGATGGTCGTTAAAGAGTCTGACTTTAGCCACCGCGCCGAAGAAGAAACTCTCCCTCTACGTGAAATTTTTGCCATTTTGTTCTTTGTTGCAGTGGGCATGTTATTTGACCCGCGCATCTTAGTGGAACAACCTGTGCATGTACTTGCAGTCGTTGCGATTATTATGGTCGGCAAAACCATTGCGGCCATGGCACTAGTGCTCTTTTTCCGCTACCCCATCAATACTGCCCTCACTGTCGGTGCGTCACTGGCACAGATTGGTGAGTTTTCCTTCATCTTAGCGACACTCGGGGTTTCACTTAAACTCTTGTCCTTAGAAGGGCAAAACCTAATTTTGGCAGGAGCACTCATCTCCATCACCTTAAACAGTTTTGTGTTCTCCGCAATTGAGCCTGTACAACGTTGGATTCGTGAGCGCTCACATCTAGCACGCTTACTGGAACGTAGTGGTGACCCATTGGCAATGCTGCCTGATGAAGTCTCACAAGACTACTTACGTGACCAAGTGGTAATTGTTGGACATGGTGAAGTTGGCCGTCGCATTACCAAACAATTGATGGCCGAAGACATTAAAGTGGTGATTGCGGAAGAAAACCGTGAAATTGTAGAAAACCTGCGTGAAAAAGGCATTGCGGCTGTTTCTGGGATGGCGACAGACCCTGGCGTACTGATTCAAGCCCATATTCAGCATGCGCGCCTGTTGGTACTTTCCCCGATGGATATTTTAGATATTCATAAAATCGTGGATATTGCCAAAACCCTCAATCCTGAGATTCAGGTCTTGGTGTGTGCAGAAAGTAAAGAAGAAGCTGAAGTGATTCGCCGCGATCAAATTGGTGAAGTTTATTTTGCAAAAGAGGAAATGGCGAAAAATATGAGCAATCATATTTTAAATCAAATTCAGATTGCACATCATCAAGCACCCACCCACTAAGGAACAAACACTGGATACAAAAAAACGCACTGTTCAGTGCGTTTTTTTCTTATTCGACTTAGCTGAAGAACTGTGGCTTTTCATCCACCACTTCCGCTTGCCACTCGCCTACTTGTTTTTCAAGTAAGCCGTATAAAGCCGCTTGCACCATCTGCTGAGCAACGACTGTTGTCTGGTCGCCCAATAATGCTTTAAGCTCTTCATTAAATTGGATCGTGACTAAGGGTGCACTCTCCGAACCTGCGTTACGTAGTGCGAGCTCACCACCTTCAAGTTGAACCAATTCTAAAATGGCTTCTTGATTTCCAAATAATTCTTTCAATTGTTCTATAGACATATTTCCTCCATGTTCAACATGGTGGCAAAGGCAGTTGCACTTTGCTTCGCTTAGACTTATTGATATAAGGACAAATTTTCAAACTTCAAGCGCTGGTCATCGCTTTTAGAATTCAACCATCTCATTCCGAAAGCCATCAATCAACGCCGTTAAGTCTCTATGCCACTCGCGTAATATTTTGGTATCGGGTAACCATGCCTGAGGGGTTTGAGTTACTTTGATGATCAGATTCGATGAAGTTTCTGACTCAGGTTCAGGTGTACTCGGCTCTGGCGCATACTGACACAAGCGATAAGCACGTTTTAACTCGGCAATGAAACCTTCTTTCGACAGTTGTTGCATTACAGTCACTTCAGGCGAGACTTGGCCCTTAGCTGCCATATGCTCTTCTATAGACTTCAACGTTGGGTTTAAGTCATTTAAGCGGTAGTAACGGACCAACTCTTGTAGAAATGCAAGCACCGCGCCATGCAAGTGAAACACAGCAGCCTCACGGTAAGCCTGAGCTTGTTGCACATGATCAATTTGTTCTGCTTGTTGACATGAAAGTCGAGCAAAGTAGAGTTTTTGGTTAGTGCGATCAGCATGGTAACGGGCAACACGAGTCATGAAGGGTGTTCCTAAGTTTTGGCGTTTATAACAATTCTAAGAGTAATCTTTCTATACAGCAGTGCATAATAAAAATTATGCATGATCTATTTCAATAAAATAAATCTTTCTTTTTGCTATGACAGGCATAGAAATATGCATGGGACGCACATTTGTGAGTACCCAAGCCCAATATCCCTCTTCCCAATATGATGCCATCGCCGAATCAAGCTCATCTTCTCTCCATGAGTGAATCGAATCAACATCAACCATAGCAACAGCATACCCCAACTCTTCATCGTCCTCGTGGGTTAAATAGTGCTTATTTTCCACAATAATCAAATCTTTGAGTGGCCATTGCTCTGGTCGCCAAGAACGGATCTCTAAGGTTTTATTTCCTTGAGAGATTTGTCGTCCCATCGGCGCAACAATCGATAAAGCTGGATAGATTTTTTTCATTTTATCCCATAAAAAAGGAGCATCAATTGCTCCTTTTTATTTATGCTTCTGGCTTCTCAGGCTTATCTTCCGCCTGTTTGACGCGAATTCCAGTGCCATGTAAACGTAGTGTATTAAGCCCTTTAATGGCTTTAATTGCTTCACGTGCATGCGGCATTTCAACAAAAGCAAAACCTTTCGATTTACCTGTTGCTGCATCAAGGATTAAATTACATGATGCAACTGTGCCATATTGCTTAAATAATTCAAGCAGTTCAGCTTCAGCCACTGTACGCTCTAAATTACGAACTAAAATTTTCATCTTACAACCTTCAAAAATAGGCAAAATCATCAAAAAGCAATCGCCTACGCTACTTTCTGAACATTGCACAACAAATACCACAATGTAATCTGTTTAGTTTAATCGAGATTAATCCCAAAATCTAAATTAATCGATTGGCGCTCAATTAAAGCACTCTTTACCGTTTGCTGACGAGGCTTATGATGGGTTTCCATGCTACACAAATTTCGCGTCAGATCATTCAAAAAATAACTTTCGACTTTGCGCCCTTGCTCATCAATCACGTCTCGCGCCCATAGACTTAAATTTTGCTTGGTTAAAATCAGCTCATTCTGAGCCCGGGTCAGCGCCACATATAAGACCCGACGCTCTTCTTCGACATCATTAAAATCACCTTGGGCACGGGCATGCGGATATTGCCCCGGAGTGACATTGACCACATAACAGACCTTTTGCTCTGTACCTTTGGCCGAGTGAATGGTAATCAGAGTGACGACATCGCTATCGGACTGGCGTTCAATTTCCGAAATCGACACAGGATCAAGCACATATTCCTCTAGGAACTCACTCAACTGGGTATGTTTAGACGCCAATTGTTTGACCAGTTCAAAATCCCCTTGGCGGCGGTTCCAGTCTTTTTTATAATTTTCTGCCAATTGTGCTTCAATCGCCTGAATACCCAAACTGACACAAGCCTGTACCTCCTGTTTCAGTACCGTCATTTGCTTCATGATCAGCACAGTTTCAGCTGGAATTCGCCCAAATTTCTCTAATTTATCAAAAATCAAATCAAACTCAGGCTCCAGTAAAAGTTGCTGAGCAAGACGGCTTGCCCCCACATCTCCCACCCCATTCCACAGGGTGAGAAAACGCATCCATGCAATATCATCTAGAGGGTTGGCAATCACGCGCAGCAAGCTCAGTAAATCTTTCACATGCGCGGTTTCAAGCAGTTTCATACCCCCAATAAAGCGATAGGGGACATTGGCCGCAATACACGCCGCCTCAATATGCCGTGCTGCAAAGCTAGAACGGACCAAAACCATATGATCCGACCATATACTGCCTTGTAAGTAATGGCGCTCTTTAATGTCGATCGCAATCCATTTTGCTTCATCAAACTCATTTGGGAAAATGTGCATGCGAGGCTTCACGCCCTCACCCCGATGAGCATCTAGGCGTTTGTTATATTGAATCTCAGATTGATCGAGCAGCCAATTGGAGAGGTCTAAAATTTCTTGGGTTGAACGATAATTTTGCTCCAATTTAAACACCTGAGCATTCGGCACACGGTCTTTAAAATGGTGAATATTTTCAAAATCTGCCCCACGGAAACCATAAATCGACTGTGCATCATCACCGACACAAAACAGGCTCACTTTGTCTTTAAGGGGCTCAAGCAACGCCCACTGCAAAGGATTGGTGTCCTGCATTTCATCAACCAACATGTGTTTGCAGAGCGATGCCACATAGTCGGCTAAACCTTCTGACTGGTCGAGTGCTGAGGCCACGATCGCCAGAATATCGTCATAATCTAAAAAACTACGCGCACGTTTTCGTGTCTCGTACTCTTTCATGATTTCCGCAATTTGATCTTTAAAAGCCAAATGCTCAGGATGCTGTTTTTCTAAGGCATCACTCAACTTTTGACGCGTATTGCGTGCAAAAGAATACAGATCACACAGTTCTTGCGGTTTAGGCAGCTGATTGGGATTTTTCTTGTCATCTTTCCCACGAATCAGGCGGAACATCATCAGCTGATCATCACGATCAATAATTGAAAACTGCTCTAAACCAAAGGCCTTCGGTACACGGCGCAGTAGATACATACAAAAAGTATGAAAAGTGGAAGCGCGCAATCCTTTTGCCTGCTCACCTAAAGCCAGCTCCACTCGCGCCACGATCTCACTGGCTGAACGACGAGTAAAGGTTAAAATCTGAATTTGGTTGGCAGGAATCCCTTGATCAATCAAGTATGCAGCACGTGCCACAATGGTTTTCGTCTTGCCACAGCCAGCCCCTGCGAGCACCAGACTGTGTTGCGACTCAGTCGTGGCAGCTTGTTTTTGTTGCGGGTTTAATTCATCAATTAGGCTGGCTAAACTCATAATCACTCATCAATTCGTGGATGCTACTAGTCTAACAAATCTATGACGTCAATATGAGGCTCCAGCAATGATTATCCATTTCTGTCTGAAATACACCTTCAGATCTATGGTCCAGACCTTATGCTCGAACCGCTTACTGCCTCAAAAAATTAAAACTCACCTTGCTCAGTATGATTTAAAAGCAAAAGTCGAGTGATGTCCTCACAACTGTTTTGCAAATTCTGCTCTGCGTTTTTCAATGCTGTTGCTAAATCACAGTCAGGTTCATTGATCGAAACAATTTGACTAAACCCTTCATCAAATAATGCCTCAACATCCTCTCCGACACGTCCAGCAAAGGCAATCACTGGTTTATTCAACTGCTTGGCTAACTGAGCCACTGCCCACGGCGTTTTGCCAAACTTGGTTTGGAAGTCGATACTTCCTTCACCAGTAAAGACATAATCGGCTTGCTTTATTTTCTCCGCCAGTTGAGTTTGCTCAATCACCCACTTCGCGCCAGACTGAAGCTTAGCGCCTGTAAAGGCCATTAGACCAAAACCTAGCCCTCCTGCGGCGCCTGCCCCCGCAATATTACGTACCTGTAGATTAAGCTGTGTTTCCACCACATCCGCAAAGTGACTCAAGTTTTGATCCAACTGCTCAACCATCTCTGCGCTCGCCCCTTTTTGCGGGCCAAACACATGCGATGCACCCTGTGCTCCACATAGCGGATTAGTGACATCGGAGGCAATTAAAACTTGAATCTTTTGCAAGCGTGGGGCTAAAGCCTGCATATCAATCCGTTTAATATCTCGTAAATGACCACCACCAACGGGCACGTCCCGCCCTTGTGCATCTAAAAAGCGTACTCCAAGCGCCTGTGCCATACCACTACCTGCATCATTAGTGACACTGCCTCCAAGAGCCAAAATGATTTTGGACACGCCTAGATCCAATGCATGCCGAATCATTTGCCCCGTTCCCAAAGTTGTGGTCAGCAATGGTTTTCGCTGTGCGGGCTCAAGCAGATGAATACCATTGGCTTTGGCCATTTCAATAACAGCCGTTTGCCCGCCATCAAATAAACCCCAATACGTTTTCACTCGTTGTGATGGCAAGGGCCCTGTCACCTCACATTCGACTTTTTGGCCAGCTAAAGATGTTAATAAAGCATCGACTGTGCCTTCGCCGCCATCGGCCATAGGCACATGTATACATACAGCATCAGGGATTATGTTTTGAATTCCACGCTGCATCGCCGCACAGGCCTGTTCTGCTGTCATACTTTCTTTGAATGAATCGGGCGCTAAAATAAAAGTTGTCATCATCCATAATTTTTTTAGAAAATTTAATTTATTAATAACACGATTTATAAATTTCCCGCCCGCATTTTTCTCTTTTCATTGTCCTTGATACACTTCGTTATGATTGAAGTTGTATACATCTCGATAAAGTCAAAATAACCTCAATGATTTTTTAATTTTAGCCATCTCTGAATTTTACTGTACGCGTCACCAAAATGGCCACCATAGTCCATTTGGTTTTAATGCATAAATTAAACAAAGTACGAATCAATTAGCCGATAAAATCATTACCAAACATTCAAGGCTCTTAAAAAATAGGTGGTGTATGCAACGTATCAACTTGGGAAAAGTCGCACCTGAACTGTATAAAACAGTATTAGAACTCGAAAATTTATCCATGCAAAAAATCCAACAAGCAGGTCTTGAGATTGGGTTTTCACACTTGCTAAAACTAAAAGCCTCACAGATTAACCAATGTGCATTCTGTGTGCGTATGCATACACAAGATGCCATAAAAGCAGGTGAATCAATGGAACGAATTGCCCTCATCAGTGCATGGCAAGAAAGTGGATATTTTTCCGAAAAAGAACGCGCTGCGCTAATTTTAATTGAAGAAATTACACTCATTGCCCAGCAGCATTTCCCCGATTCGGCGTATCAAGAAGCAGCAAAAAGTTTATCCGATGCAGAAGTTGCCGCTATTGAATGGATCGCAATTGTGATTAATACGTGGAATCGTATTGCGATTTCCAGTCAATATGCCGTCAATCCGTAAACCTGCCATTCAGCTTTGCAAGTGATATAAACCGCACGAAAAAAGGGAGCCTGCAGAGGCTCCCTTTTATTTTTTAAGAATGCTTTATTTAGATTGGCTTGCTGGTGGAATCTGCTTAATGGCTGCCGCTAGAGTAAGATAATTAATCCCTTGAAATAAAATATCAAAAGCAAGGAATAAGCCCAGTACCCAAAATGGGGCATCTGGCGTGGTTAAAATCATAATGCCGGCCAGTAGAGTTAAAACACCAGAAAAAAGTGTCCAACCCCAACCTTGGAATGTTCGAAATAATATCGCATTAAAGATACGAATTACCCCAGCAATAATCAGGAAAACCGCTAAAACACTGGTTAAGACAATGGCTGTTTTCACAGGTGTAGTAAATGCGTAATAGCCTGCGACCAAATACAACACACCAAACAATGCCCATAACCAGCGGAAGCCACCCTCAAAAATTTTAAAGGCTGCGATGAAGTGTAGAACACCACCTATCATCATCAGCACGCCAAAGATAAACACTACGGATAAGGTGGCAAAAGGCAAAGCGGCCAAAAGAACGAAACCAAACAACACCAATAAAATCCCTAAACCCAAATACCATTTACGATTTTCATGGAGTTGATGGCGAACTAAATCATTACCGACTGTTTTCATTTTCTTCTCAAGTTTGATTTTCGTTCACTTAGTTTTAACATGTTTTGCAGCGAACTTGTAGGCTTGAGTTTATCCACACAATCAATCCACGCTGTGGATAAACCTAGCATTATCCACAGTTACTTTTTCCACCCAATTTCAATCGCAGTGATCTCATTCACCAATGTTTCATCAATCGACTCAGGCATTTTACTCTGTGTTTGTGAAGTTGGAATGTGCCCGGCCATTAATTCAGCTTTGGCTTGAGGAAACAGCGGCTGTTGATTTGGGTAAGCATAACCCGCAGGATACATCGGCTGTCCTGTGGCTAAGTCGTATTTATCACTAGCACCAAAGGCATGTAAAAGCTCATGTGTAAGCACGACTTTGTTTTGCTCAGTTTGCTTGGTCGAAGCAAATAAATTCACCGAACCGATCCTACCTTTTTGCAAAGCTGTCGAGTGTTTCAGTTCTTTGGTCAGTGCAGGGTCATAATAGTTTAAATACAAAGTAACGGCTGGTGAACCATCTGAACTTTGATGGTTTTTCCATGCATAATAACGGAACTTTAAACTCCACAAGACCGTATCCAATAAACTTGCTTGCTCAGGCACTTTCGGCGGTAGCTGTTTAAGTTCGCGCCCAAGTTGGAAATAAATCGCAATCGGTTGGCCGCGATATGTCGCAGACATCTGCTCTAAATAACCTTGTACCCCTTTTAAGTTCGCAGGCGTCAATTGCTGTATATATTGCTGAGTTGTGCCTTGCCCATCTGCATTAACTGGATGTAGTAATACAATAATGGGCTTACTCCAATCTTGGTTCTGATCCCGATAAGCATTCAAAGCAACCACCAATAAAATCAGCAGCAAGATTAAAATACGAAGTTTTTTCCACATCTTTGATCCCCAATTTTTAATAATTTTTTATCACAATGATCAGCACATTACGTAATTTCTAAATGTATTATAGGTTGTTGTAATACAAAGTTTTCCCAAATAAAGTCGTATAATTTTCTTTGATTTGAAAATACAGCCAAAGTTTTAGCTTCAGATAAGCTGCACCACCGATATTCAGTATGCTCATGATTCAATAGAACAGATTGGTTTTCAGCACAGAAGCCAACAAATGCGGGAATCATTTCAATCACATTCAAGCTTGGCTCATAAAACTGCTCGATGTAATCTGCACTAAATAAACGTTGAGGCTGAATGGCTGTTTCTTCTTTGATTTCGCGAAGTATCGCTTGGCTGGCGGTCTCATTTTCTTCAACCTTTCCTGCGACATGGCACCAATAATCACCTTTAACACGCTTCATCAATAACAGTTTAATTTCACTCTCAATTTTTGACAGTAAAACTGCGGATACAACAACAGAGCGAATAGGAATCATACATTAACCAGAATCTTTTTTTATTTATAGATGTGCATCATATAAAAAATGCCCACCAAAGTGAGCATTTCCTGATTATTTCTAAGCAATTAAAACTTAAGCTTCAACCCATTTTCCATCATTGAACACCAATGACCACTTGGTTTGCTTACCTTCAGGCGTTTCAGAACCAATATATTGCGCTTGATTCTTACGGCTAAATTTCACCAAAGTTGGATTCCCTTCAGGGTCAACATCAGGTGCTTGCAAAATAAACTGATACTTCGGATCGAGCTGATCGGCAACACTACGAAGTTCCGAAACTTTAGGTGCACGTGTTTCACGTACTTTCGGGAACTTACTTGCCGCCAAGAATAAACCAGCCGCCCCATCACGTAATACAAAAAAGTCATCATGCTTAGTTGAACGTAAATGTTCCATCTTAATCGGGTCTACACGCGGAGGTGCAGGCTGACCACTTTTTAAGACTTTACGTGTGTTATCACAGCTTGAGCAAGCAAAATAAGGTCCAAAACGACCCGTCTTCAGCTGCATTTCCCCATCGCACTTATCACATGGAATGGTTGGGCCATCATAACCTTTGATTTTGAACTCACCTTCTTCAAGTTCAAAACCCGCACAATCTGGGTTATTACCACAGACATGTAGCTTACGACCACCATCGATCACATAACTGTCCATCGCAGTTTCACAGATTGGACAGCGTTTTTTCGACATCAAATCTGCTGTTTCTGCTGCGTCATCATCAGAAAGTGCGGCAAGTGATTCAACAGGCGTTAAGTTCAACGTGCCTTTACAACGCTCTTTCGGCGGTAAGTTATAGCCAGAGCACCCTAAGAATACACCTGTGGTTCCCGTACGAATCTGCATTGGACGGTCGCATTCTTTACAGTGTACCGCTTCCACCTCTACTGGTTGATTGCGGCGCATACCGCCTTCACCTTGCGCATTGGTCAGGCGTTTTTTAAAGTCGCCATAGAAGCTGTCGAGCAACTCTTTCCAATTGCGTTCACCATCGGCCACTTTATCGAGCTGACCTTCTAAGTCCGCGGTAAAGTCATAGTTCATGAGGTTATTGAAACTTTCATCTAAACGATCAGTAACAATTTCACCCATTTTTTCTGCATACAGACGGCGGTTCTCGAGTTTGACATAACCACGGTCTTGAATGGTCGAGATAATCGCCGCATAGGTCGACGGACGACCAATGCCCTTTTTCTCAAGCTCTTTCACCAATGATGCTTCAGTAAAACGTGCAGGTGGCTTGGTAAAGTGTTGCGATGGATCCAATTTTTCAAGCGTCAGGATTTCACCAACTTTCACCGCAGGCAATAACACATCATCATCTGACTTGTTTTGGCCACGGACTTTAGTGAAACCGTCAAAGACTAAGGTACGACCTTTGGCTTTAAGCTCAACACCGTTGGCATCCACTAAAATAGTCGATGACAAGTATTCTGCTGGTGTCATTTGACACGCGACGAATTGACGCCAGATCAAATCATACAAACGCTGTGCATCACGTTCCACCCCCACCAAGCTGTCGCCTTTTAACGCCACATTCGATGGACGAATCGCTTCGTGGGCTTCTTGTGCACCCGCTTTGTTACCATAGCGGTTCGGCTTAGCAGGCAGATATTTCGCACCAAACTCGGTCTCAATATGATGACGTACCATATTCACCGCATCGTCACTCAAAAAGGTCGAGTCTGTACGCATATAAGTAATAAAACCCGCTTCATACAAACGCTGCGCCAACATCATGGTTTTCTTCACAGAGAAACCCAGACGTGTACTAGCGGCTTGTTGTAAAGTCGAGGTGATATACGGCGCGCTCGGATTCACCTTGGTTGGTTTATCTTCACGTGCTGAAACTTTGTAATCTGTGTCTTTAATGAGCTTCAGTAAAGCATCGGTATCGGCTTTATTGCGTAGCTTTAAGGCTTTACCTGCTTGTTTGACGGCTTCTAAACGAATCTCATCGGTCTGTGACTTGGTGTCTGCAAAAACTTGCCAGTATTCTTCGGGAATAAACGCACGAATTTCACGCTCACGCTCAACCACCAGTTTAACTGCGACAGACTCAACACGACCTGCCGATAAGCCACGGGCAATTTTTTCCCAAAGTAAGGGCGAAATCATAAAGCCGACGACGCGGTCTAAAAAGCGGCGTGCTTGTTGCGCATTAACTTTATCGATATCAAGGCGTGCTGGATGCTTAAATGCATCTTGAATGGCATTTTTGGTAATTTCGTTGAACACCACACGTTGATAACGTGAGTCATCGCCACCAATCACTTCTTTTAAATGCCAAGCAATCGCTTCCCCTTCACGGTCCAAGTCCGTTGCGAGATAGACCTCGTCAACTTGCGAAGCAAGCTTTTTCAGTTCAGCAACCACATGCTCTTTGCCTGGAAGCACTTCATAATGTGCTTTCCAGTCATGCTCAGGATCAACCCCCATACGATTGACCAGTGCATTTTGTGCTTTTTCAGCTTTCTGAGCATCGGTCAGTTTGGTTCGTGTTGCTGGCTTCTTTTCTGCAGTCTTACTAGAACCACCTGTAGGTAAATCACGCACGTGACCCACAGACGACTTCACAATGTAATTCGAGCCTAAATATTTATTGATTGTTTTCGCTTTTGCAGGCGACTCCACAATCACTAAAGCACGCTTTTTCCCAGCCTCAGGAGAATCTGCTGTAGTACTTTTGGATGTGGACCGAGGAGCTTTCGCCATATTAACCGTTAATCCTGTTTCAATGGGTCTGTAAAATTAAAGTTCAGCCAAAGACTGTAAATATGCTTTCATGGCATCTAACTGGGTTGCTCTTAAGTCAGAATGCTCATCCCAATAGAGTCCCACGCAGTTTGCTTGCATATCAATAGCATAAATACCCTTTAATTCAATGGGTAAATGTTTAAACTTGTCATCACCTGTAATGAGTTCAAGCTGTTGATCAACAACGCGAGCGCGCATTAAAGGTAGGCGTGCTTCTGGAATCAGGACACTGTAGTACGCCACCATGCTGGCACGGTTTTCCGAAGCCATTGGTATTTTCGTCCAGTCAGGTGCTGCGACTAAACGCGGGTGTAAACACATCTTGCGCGCTTTATCACGCATTTCACCTAAAGCTTTCTCTCTTGGACTTACACGAAGTCCAAAAATCGAGCCGAGGATGAATAAGATGATAAATCCGACAACCCAAATTCCAGTATTTTCCATAGCACAACCTTTTTATTCCTTTATTAGAGTTGCATAAGCACAATATAAAACGCAAGTTTGAACGATAAAATTAATTTAAGAACATTTCATGACTATATAGAACTTCATGTCCATTCCAGTAAATATAGCCTTTATCGAGTAACTCTTTCAGTAACATACGTACATCTGACTTCGGAAACATTTGCTCAAGCAAATCACGTAGTGCATAGATATCTTTGGGTTTATTGGTTTTTAACTCGCGTAGTTTTCGTGCGACCTCAAGCTGTACAGGGTCAATCTGTGCAAAGTCTTTAAACAACTCTTGTTGCGCGGACTGCGTATCTGCAGTTGGTTCAAGCTTATCCACGACACTGTCTTTTTGCAGTTGCTGTAGCGCTTGTTGCATGCTTTGCGGCTGTGACACTGGGTCTTGTTCATCTAAATTCAGTGCCAACCACTGCTTCAACACTTTTTTACGAAAGCGAATCCGCTCATCATAGCGTTTGATGATTTTGAGATTAATCAACATCCCCACTACCCGCTGCGTCTTTTCAGGTACGAGTTGCAAAATATTACTTATTGAATTTTTTAGACCGTCCAATGTGTTCGGCTTACCTGACATTTTCCCCAAAGCATCACAATATTTTTTGACCATTTTTAAATAAGGCTGATTTTTGATGCTGTCTAAACTGGGAAGATGACGTTGACTTGGTAACGTTTCAGACTGAATGAGGATCAAATTGCTCTGAATATCCGAAGATTGCATTAAGTCCAAAAGTATTTCTGCTGTATTGACCGCAGAGATAATTTCAACCTGCGTTTCTGGCTCAAGCAAAGCCATTAACTGCCCCACCACCACGGCATATTCGAACTCTTTTTGCTCGGCTTTGGGCGTATCTAAAATCACCACTTGACCACTACTGATCCAAGCAGCCAGTTCCGTCAAATCTTGCAATGCATACTCAAATTGACCTTGGCAATGAAACAAATACAAAGTCGGATAATGCTCCACAATCTCGCGCAACAATTTGGCCGTCGGAACATTATTTTCAAGGTCAAGAAGAACAACTTTTTGAGTCATAGGACAGTTTTTATGGGATGCACCAGAAAGCGGGTATTAGAGTAGGAACTGCATCAAAGGTCAAATGATTTCGTCAGTCAAATCGAGCTTTGAGTTGGGTAAAACAAAAAAAGAGAGAAGGATCAGCAATATCTTCACCCCACATCACAGCATTTTTTAGCCCCAGACAGCAAATGAACTTAATAATGTGGTGGACGATCGGCCATCGGGTCAAATGTTGCAATTCCATCAGACAAATCTGAAGATTCAACACGTTGATACAAAATTTGCATTTGTTTTTTTAAATCAGCAATTTCCAGCCCTTGAATCACCAATTGTTCATTGAGCTGTTCAACTAAATCATCTAAAAATGCAATTCGGACTTGCAAATCTTCAATGGGTGCGGACAATGGCGCTTGATTATCAATATTTTGTTGTTTAGACACTTCAAGTCCTCATTTGAGATTTTTCAGGAAACATTATGGCCTATATTACTTTAAGGGATGTCCAACTTGCGTTTGGTGGACCTGCCTTGCTCGACGGCGCGAACTTTTCATTGGAGCGCGGTGAACGAGTGTGTTTAATTGGTCGTAATGGTGAAGGTAAGTCTACTTTACTTAAACTGATCGAGGGAAGTTTATTACCCGATTCTGGTGAAGTTTCTCTGCAAAATGGCATTACCATTTCGATGTTGGCGCAAGACGTGCCGATGGACTCGGGCAAAGTGGCAGATATCGTGGCAGACGGTGCAGGTGAAGCCGCAGATGTGCTCAGAGCCTATCATGAAGCCAGTGATGCTTGTGTACTTGGAGACATGGAAGCATGTGACCGCATGGGTAACCTACAACATAAACTAGATCAGTTGGATGGCTGGGCTTTAGAAACCAAAGTCAATTCTATTTTAAGTAAAATGGGCCTAGACCCAGATGCCGATTTGGCCGATTTATCGGGTGGTCGTAAGCGTCGTGTGCTGCTTGCTCGTGCACTCCTTACCCAACCCGATGTGCTATTACTAGACGAACCAACCAACCACTTGGACGTTGAAAGTATTGAATGGCTCGAAAAGTTTTTACTTGATCAAAATAATTTAACTTTACTGTTCATCTCGCATGACCGTTCATTTGTAGACAGTATTGCGACTCGAATTGTTGAACTCGACCGCGGCACTCTACGCAGCTATGAAGGTAACTACTCACGTTACCTCGAGCTGAAAGCACAGCAAATGGAAGCCGAGGAAAAGCAGAATGCACTGTTTGACAAACGTTTAGCTGAAGAAGAAGTGTGGATTCGCCAAGGTATTAAAGCGCGTCGTACGCGTAACGAAGGTCGTGTACGTGCCTTAAAAGAATTACGTGAACAATCAAAAGCCCGTCGCTCACAGCAAGGCAAAGTCAGTATGGCAACACAAGACGCTAGCCGTTCAGGTAAAGTGGTCTTTGAAATTGAGAACTTAAGCGTTCGCTTTGGTCATGATGTGCCGATCATCAAAGACTTCTCTGCATTAGTGTTACGTGGTGACCGTATTGGTCTTGTTGGTGACAACGGTGTCGGTAAAACCACCCTCATTAAAGCCATTTTAGGCGAACAAGAACATACGGGTACGGTGAAAACTGGCACACAATTGGAAGTAGCTTACTTCGACCAATTACGTAATGCCCTCGACCTTGAAAAATCAGTCAAAGATAACGTTTCAGAAGGTTCTGACCATGTCGATGTGAATGGTAACCGTCGTCACATTTACAGCTATTTGCAAGATTTCTTGTTCTCACCTGAACGTGCGCGTACACCAGTCAAAGCCCTTTCAGGCGGTGAGCGTAACCGTATTCTTTTAGCTAAGTTACTACTTAAGCCATCGAACTTAATCGTGATGGATGAACCCACCAATGACTTGGATATGGTGACACTAGAGCTGCTAGAAGAAATGTTGTCCGACTACAAAGGCACTTTACTGCTTATTTCGCATGACCGTGCCTTTATGGATAACGTAGTAACCTCAACTTGGGTGTTCGATGGTAAAGGCAATATCGATGAATACATCGGTGGTTACCAAGATTACTTACAACAGCGACCAGACCAAACTGCGGTTGACCAAAAAAGTGCTGTGAAAAAAGCAGCGGCGAAAGCTGAAGCGAACGCAGCACCTGCTAAAAAAGTCAAACTCAGCTATAAAGATCAACGAGCGCTTGAACAACTGCCTGCCGAAATGGAATCACTGGAAAAAGAGCAAGCGGAAATCAATGCCTCACTTGCAGATGGTTCATTATTTATTTCAGATGCAGACAAGGCGATGACTTTGTCGAATCGTTTAACTGAAATTGATGAGCTATTGCTGGAAAAACTGGAACGTTGGGAAGAACTGGAAAATTTAACCAAATAATTTTTCATAAGCTCCATAAAAAAACTCCGCGCCACGCGGAGTTTTTTTATTTAACGTGGCTGACGATGCCCACCTCCGCTAGGATGTATGCCAGTACCTCCACCTGAATGTATCCCGCCCCCGCCAGGATGAATTCCACCACCACCTGAATGACTACCCCCTGGATGCAACCCACCTCCACCAGGCTGCCCTCCTCCTGGATGGATATGATCAGGATGTTGCCCCCCTGGATGTCCACCGCCATGACCATTAGGTGGTGGACGATGGTCTTCTAGTGGAAAGGGAGCATACCCTGTCCAACCAAACCCGTGATAATAATGATTATAATCATCATATGGACTATAGACACAGCCCGTTAAAGAAATGAATAGCACGCCGCAACTGATAATGTTTTTTAGCATTTTTATCCCCCTGTTCTTATCTTTCTTCTTAGTATTGTGAATTTCACCCAAATTAAAACAAAACAAATGTTGCGAGATGTTTAGACCATGTTCTCCACTGAGCATGAATACATCTTCGCCCACCTCATAAAAACCATCACAACTTGATATGAGAAGGTCCTGTACAACAGGTTCATGGTGAAGATTGCATCTTCATTCTTGCTTCATGCTAAACTCGAAACATTCTCTTTTCAGCCTTTATCGCAATTTATGAGTTCGAAGCCAGACTATCAACCCGGTGAATTTCAGTGGTCTTTTCTGCATCCCAAATATTGGGGCGTTTGGATTGGTATCGTCTTTCTCATGATATTGGCGATTCTCCCATGGGCAATTCAACACCGACTGGCCACCCTCTTAGGTAACCTCAGCTTTAAATATTTGAAGTCGCGACGTAAAACCACCGTTCGTAATCTGGAGGTGTGTTTCCCTGAATGGTCGGCCCAAGAAGTCCTTGAAAATGCCCGTTTAGTTTTTGTCGATCAAATGCTGGGGGTATTTGAAACGCTGAATGCATGGTATAGCCCAAAGTGGTTTACTGGCCGTGTCAGTATTGAAGGTTTAGAACATATTCAAAAAGCACAAGCAGAAGGTAAAGGCGCACTGCTTTTAGGAACCCACTCTACTTTGCTCGATGCGGGTGGTTATCTATGCGCGCAGTATTTTGAACCAGATGTGGTGTATCGCCCACAAAATAATCCACTGCTGGATATGCTCATCTACCGCTGCCGCGCCACCATTTATGCACATCAAATTGATCATGATGACATGCGTGGTTTGGTCCGCAACTTAAAAAATGGCCATGCCATTTGGTATAGTCCAGATCAAGACTTTGGTTTAAAACAAGGTGTTATGGCACCTTTTTTTGGCGTTCCCGCAGCGACTGTTACAGCACATCGTCGCTTATTGAAAATGACCAAAGCCGCAGCCATCCCTCTGTATTTTTATCGTGATGGTGATATTAAAAACCCACAATACAAAGTGTTGATTGAACCTGCGGTGGAAAACTTACCCAGTGAAGATGAAGTCGATGATGCGACACGAGTGAATCAAATTATTGAAAATCAACTCCGTATTGCTCCGACTCAATATATGTGGTTCCACCGTCGCTTTAAAACTCGCCCTGCAGGCTATGACAAGATTTATTCTTAACAAAAAAGGGCTGACTAAAAAAAGTAGAACCCGAGTTCTGCGTCCTGCAAAACTCGGGTACATGAGGTTGTGCTTTCAACGTTATTCTTGTTTTATGCGGTGGCATTCCATACCTACATCATATCCATGATGATTTCCATCAGCTTCAACTTCCATACTGGGATAATCCATTCCCGCTCCATCTGCTGATGAGACTAGAATACGGGGATACCAAATGACTAACCATTCGTCAGATTCCCAAATCCCTGTAAGCCATATCCTACACTGATGAAATCCGAGCGCCCCTATATTTACTGGTAATCTTTGGCAATTTTATCTGTAACCTGCTTACCTTCTCGTTCCGCTTTTTCAATTCCATCTTCAATCGCCTCCTGCGCTTCTTGCTCATCGGCTTCGGTTTGTTCTAGCTCTTCTTGTACTTGCTCAAACACCCGACCAGTTTGAAGCACCACATATACAGGGAAATGATCTGAGCCAATATGTGCTAAACGCTGCATCTGTACCAAGGCAAAATCTGTACTGTGAAAAACATGATCCAGTGACCAGCGCAGTAAGGGATAGTCGGCATGAAAAGTATTGACAAAATGTCTTCCGACTCGGGGGTCTAGCAGTCCACTGATCCGTTGAAAAAGTCGTGTCGTGCGCGACCATGCCACATCATTCAAATCGCCCATCACAATGCAGCTCTCATCCAAATCTTTAATCTGATCCCCGACTATCAATAATTCAGCATCACGTAAAGTAGAGTCTTTGGCTTCGGTCGGACTTGGCGGTTTCGGGTGTAAGCAATACAGTTGCACTGGCTGTCCTGACCTTAAGATGACTGTGGCATGAATCGAAGGAATTTCATCGCTCAAAATAAACTTCACTTCAATATCTTTAAGCGCTAAACGACTATACAAGTGCATGCCGTACAGATTATCCAAAGGCACTGCAACCCGATAGGGATAGTCATCTTCCAGTTCACTCAAGGCTTGTTCCCAATGTGCATCCGACTCTAAAGTCAAAATCAAGTCCGGTTGATGCTGACGAATTTGTTGCAGTAATAAGTGGTATTGAGTATTAGGCGTTAGTACATTCGACACAATTAAAGAAATCTGGCGTTCTGGCTGTAACTCTGTTTTGGCAACCGTTTTAACCTGCTTTTTCCACACAAAGGTATAAGGCAACACCATTTTGAGTTGGTACGCCACTGCCGCAATTAACCCCAGCAAAATGACTTCACGCACCCAATCCCAAGGTGCATCCCAAATCAACATCAAAATAAATGCAATCAACCCCAATGCCAAAATCTGTAAGCGTGGAAAATCTGCGCCTCGAAACCACCATTCATCTCGTGGAATCAGAGACCAGAAGCTTAACCAAATCACAACACATGCCAGCAACTCAACCCAGATCATAGATACCCACTCTTATATTCTTAATTTTTTGTAGATTCATAAATTAATATCAATTTTGCATGTAACATAAACAAGATATATTGCACAATATAATTGCTGTTTTCATTGTGTAGTGCTTGCAGTTAAGCGCTCTTTTGATACACTCGAATCCCCTTTTAATTTTTAACGCACCGAGGCAAAGTGACATGAAAGTAGGTCTGGTCGGTTGGCGCGGGATGGTTGGTTCCGTCCTAATGCAACGTATGGTTGAAGAGAATGATTTTGCTCATTTTGAGCCATTTTATTTCTCTACCAGTAATGCAGGCGGTGAAGCGCCTGCGTTTGGCGGTAAAACTGCCCCAGCACTTATGGATGCATCAGACATTAACAGTCTGAAGCAAATGGATGTCATTATTACCTGCCAAGGCGGCGACTATACCTCAGAAGTTTTCCCGAAGCTCAAAGCAGAAAACTGGACAGGCTATTGGATTGATGCGGCATCTACACTTCGTATGGAAGATGAAGCCATCATCGTACTTGACCCTGTCAACATGAACGTGATTAAAGATGGTTTAGTGAACGGCACCAAAACATTCGTGGGCGGTAACTGTACAGTTTCACTGATGCTGATGGGCTTAGGCGGTTTATTCCAAAACAATTTAGTGGAATGGGCAACCTCGATGACTTATCAAGCAGCATCGGGTGCTGGTGCGCAAAATATGCGTGAACTCATCTCTGGTATGGGCTATTTGTACAACAACACTAAAGATTTGTTAGATGACCCACGCTCTCCAATTCTAGATATCGACTCTAAAATTGCAGAATTACAACGTGGCGAAGGTTTCCCTTCAGCAAACTTTGGCGTGCCATTAGCAGGCTCACTCATTCCTTATATCGACAAACAATTAGACAGTGGTCAGTCGAAAGAAGAATGGAAAGGTCAAGTTGAAACCAACAAGATCTTGGGCAACCAGCAAATCGTTCCGATTGACGGTCATTGTGTGCGTATTGGTGCGATGCGTTGTCACTCTCAAGCTTTAACATTAAAGCTGAAGAAAGACGTGCCTCTTGATGAAATCGAAGATATGTTACGTAGCGCAAACCAATGGGCAAAAGTGGTTCCAAATACCCGTGAAGCGTCTATGACTGACTTAACACCTGTGGCTGTAACAGGCACATTAACAGTTCCTGTTGGTCGTCTACGCAAATTGAATATGGGCAAAGAGTACTTAGGTGCTTTCACTGTCGGTGATCAATTGCTTTGGGGTGCTGCGGAACCCTTACGTCGTATGCTCCGTATCCTGATTGACTACAAAAATACTTAAGCATTTACCCGCTAAAGTATTAAGCCGATCACACTTGATCGGCTTTTTTTTGTAACCATGATGTTAACGTTTTACAAATAACACACAACTCGCTAATCTATAATTTTCGCTTTGCGATCTGTGACCGAGCTAAAGATTAAGATGACCGTAAATAACAAATTAAAGATAGCCATTTTAGCCATTATTGCTTCGCAAAATGTGAATGCGATCACTGTTGATCCTATTCAAATTCAGTCTGCACCTGGGGAACTGTTATATGCAGAATTGAACTTTCACGATGCCGATCCGAATGCTCCGATTCAAGCCAGTCTAGCCAGCGCAGAAGATTTGATGTCTCTTGGTGTCATGCATCAGCCGCCCAGTAATCTGAACTTTTTTACCCGTCGTACTAGCGCCAGTACAGGTGTGATTACGATTACTTCTTCACGTCCTTTAACGGAAGCAGAACTCAACATTGTCGTCAAAATCAAAGAAGGCAATGCGGCACGGCTACAACATATTAAAACAGCCAATAAACGCTCGGCAGCACTTCAAGCCCGCACGAATAATAATGAAAAAGCCTTAAAACCGGTGGTGATTGTCAACGAAAAAGATATTGCGCTGAACTTACCTGTCAGCACACAATTCAATAGCTTAAAAACAACAGCTACGCCGACGACAAATACAACACCCCTCAAATTCAATAACCATACCCCACCAAGCATGAGTGCGACCGCTATTTCGGCGCCAACGCAAGTTATTTCAGTAGCCTCTACACAAATTGCTGCAGCCGCTCAAACACCAGATCCACGGGTTGAACCTATTACTCAAGCAAAAAAATCGGCAGATCCGTTGGTGCAAAAGTATGCCGATTCAGTTCAAAAATCAGATGCACCCATTTCTGCACAGGCCAGCCCAAAAACTAGTCCATCGACAGCAAAAACAACACCTGCTGCCCCTGCAACTACTGCACGCCAAGCTGCACCTCAAAGTGCCCATGTTGTTCGGTCGAATGAATCTCTATGGGGTATTGCATCGCGTATTGCTGCTGAAGAAAACCGTCCTGTCGGTGAAGTCATGCAACAAATTAAAGCTAAAAATGAGCATGCCTTTATTCAAGGTGACGTAAACCGCTTACGTCGTGGTGCTAACCTCAATTTAACAGGTCTACAAACGGCAAAATCAGAGCAAAAAGTCTCCGTTTCATCACTTCCAAAACAAAGCTCACAGCAATCCGGCAAGGCGAAATACCGCCTCAATCAAGCCGAGATGAGTTTGGTTGCAGAGAAAGAGCAAGATTCAAGCCACGGTTCTGCCAAGAAGTCGACAGAAAAGAATCAAACATCAAACGAGTTGTCATTAAAAGTTATGACATCCCGTGAAAAAACCGTTAAATTACAGAGAAACGTAACACAATTAGAAGTGGCACTTAATCAGAAAGATCAGAGAATTCAATTACTAAACGCTCGTCTTGCACAATTGCAACAACAATTGAAAGCACAACAAACTGAGAAAAAGCCAACACACTAAAGTGTTATTTTGATTATTTGATTTTGGATGAACTTGCACAAAGACAAGTTCAAAAGGGGTAAAACATGCTTATTTATGTGATTCCATTTATCTTACTATTGGTTGTTGCCATAGTCTTAAAAAAGCGTGAGGCGAGTAAAGAAGCAGAACCAAAAACTCAAAAAGCGGTTGCTGCAAAAAACAAAGCAAAAAAAACAACTTCGTCTAAAAAATCCCCACAACAAACTCAAGTCGTTGAAGATGTTGTCGCAAAAAAAGCCACGACACCACTCGCTACAGATCTACTTAATAAAATTGAAGGTCAAATTCGCGACCGCAATTTCTTCTCAGCTGAAGCACAAATCAACCAAGCCCTAAATAAAGACAATTCACAACACGAATTATATTTACTGCTGCTCGATATTCACTTGCTCCAAAAAGATGAGTTTGCCATCAGCCAATTGCTGAATCATTTACGTTCTTTAGAACTGGATGATATTTTGGCGCAAGCAGAAGCCAAAAAATCGGATTACGATCAATTACATCAAAATAGCCGTGACACGATTGAGTTTAAACCAACTGAAATTGCACCATCTGCACCAAAACCTGTAGAAGCAACTAATACTGCTGACTTCGATGCCCTGATGTCATCAAATAATCCTGTGCAGGCTTCTGTTATTGAACCTGTTCAAGACATTAAACCGCTTGATTTTGATACCTCAGCATTTACCACCACAACAACGGCTCAACCTGAACCGAGTATCGAAGTTCAAAGCTTAGATTTTGATATCTCTAGTTTAAATACACCAACAGCAGAACCAGCCAAACCTGCTGAAGAACTTAAACCACTCGATTTCAGTTCACTCTCTTTAGAAAGCACGCCTGCTCAACCAGCAGAAACTGCTGCAGCCGACATCCAACCTTTAGATTTCTCATTCAATCTCGACACAGCAGCTACAACAGCGCCAGAAGTAGAAACTTCACCACTTGCTGCGGATGAGCGTCCTGAATTTACATTTGATTTTTCAAGCGAATCCACGTCTGAAGCTGCAAAAGACATCCCTGCTTTTTCTTTCGATACGGTGAGCTCAAGTGAAGCAATAGTAGAAGAAACACCAGCAGTTATTACGCCAAACCTCAGCTTTAGTCTAGAGTCTAATGCACCTGCCAATACGACGGATCAAAGCGATCCTCTGCTGCAGTCTTTCCCTCAACTGAACGAAGTCAATGAAATACACTTAAACCTTGAATTGGCTGAGCAATACATTCAACTTGGCGCTTTCGAAGCTGCACGTGAAATTTTGGTTGAACAAGAACCAAATTACTCTACGGAACAACGTCAGCAAGTAGAACAGTTACTGAGTCGCATAGCATCCTAAGCCATTTCGTTTTAAACTAAAGCAGTCATCACCGACTGCTTTTTTTATAATGAAAAAAATTGCGCTTATCTATATGGGTGGAACCTTTGGCTGTATTGGCGAGCCCTTACAACCAATGCCTGCCGAAGACTTTATTCCCAAGCTCACACATGTCTTGCCGATTCATCTCGACATTGAATGTTTTATTGCACCTGTCATTAAAGACAGTAGCGCCTGTACGGCTGAAGACTGGTTATTGCTGATTCAGCAGATTCAACAATTACAACTGCAACAATTCCAGCATTTTGTCGTGATTCATGGCACAGACACCTTAAGCTATGCCAGTGCTGTCGCCGCACACTTTATCGCAGACTCCTCACGTGTGGTTTTCACAGGTAGCCAATATCCATTGCTGAATGTTCAAGGCACAGATACCCGTGAATTTAGCGATGCGATTAGTAATTTGAATTTTGCCTTAGATGCGGTGATGAAACATCCTGTCGGAGTGTATCTGGCTTTTCATCAACAGGTATTGCATGCGCAAACCGCGTTAAAACGACATACCACAGAACTGGATGCTTTTACAGGCGTCATGGCTGAACAGCCGATTCCACATAGCTTAAAAACACACATAGTACAAACACATAATGTAGAACAATCCCACCAGTTCAATTGCCTCAATCTGATGATGCAACCTGTTGCCTTAGCGCAACAATTGCAGAATTTGAAAAACCTGCTTACAGCCCCACCACATTTCCTTATTTTACAGGGTTTTGGAACGGGTAATTTAGCCGTAAATGCCGAGTTGATAGCACTTTTCGATGAATTTTACGCACAAGGCTGTGTTGTTATCTTAAGCACCCAAGTCCCTTTCGGCCGTACTGATCAACGCTATGCAGTTGCCGCGTGGACAACCCAAGCCAAAATAATTGTTAGTGATTGCCTCGGGCATGCAGATCTGTATGCCAAAGCCCTTAAAATGTATTTACAATACCCCACCGCTGAAGCACGCTTCAGCCATTGGCATGATTTGGGTTAATTTGAGGTACATATGCAACGTTTTGCGATCGGCATTGAGTTTTGTGGAACACACTATCGTGGTTGGCAAACCCAGCAAACAGGTGTGATCAGCGTACAAGAGACGATTGAAAAAGTACTCTCTAAAATTGCCAATGAACCGATTAGCTTACATGGTGCAGGTCGTACCGATGCTGGCGTCCATGCCACCAATATGGTGGCACATTTTGATAGCTCGGCACTTCGTTCAGAGCGCGGTTGGTTAATGGGCAGCAACAGCCAACTGCCAAAAGATATCTCGATCCAGTGGATCAAAGCGATGGACCAAGACTTTCATGCGCGCTTCAAAGCGCAGGCACGTCGTTATCGCTATGTGGTTTATAACCACCAGCAACGTCCTGCTCTTATGCATAAACAAGTCACACACGCTTATTATGCGCTAGATGTGGCGAAGATGATGCAAGCTGCTCAAAAGTTCGAAGGCACGCATAACTTTGAAAGCTTCCGTGCAGCCGCATGCCAATCCAATCAACCTGTGCGCCATGTCAGCCATTGTCACTTGATTCAACATGGTCCATATTTGGTCCTCGACATTCAGGCCGATGGCTTCTTGCACCATATGGTCCGCAATATCATGGGCTGCTTACTTGAAATTGGTCAAGGTATGTATGAAGTCGAGCATATTGAGGCTATTTTCGCAGCAGAAGACCGCAAAGCCGCAGGCATTACAGCCCCTCCTGATGGGCTGTATTTCATTCATGCCGACTATCCAGCGCAGTTTGAGCTACCTAAACAACCGCTTGGGCCACACTGGCTAAATATGCCTGAATAATTTATTTTTTAATCCTCCCCTAGCCTGCTTTTTCAAAGGAGGTTAGGAGGGATTTCTTAACGCTGCTTACGCTTGCGATATTCCACTGGGGTTTCATTGGTCCAGCGTTTAAATGCACGATAGAAGGTACTTGGCTCAGAAAAGCCCGTCAAATACACGATACGCTCTACACTTTCAGCCGTATTGGCCAAAAGTTTTTTTGCCAATCGGCAGCGATAATCAGACAAAATTTGCTGGAAGCTGGTATTCGCCTCACTAAGCTGTGTGCGTAAACGCCTTGGGGTAATACTGAGCTGTGAAGCCACTGTTTCAAGTGTGGTTTCGCCACTTTCTAGGGTTGAACCTATCGCGCGACGCACTTCACCCACCAAATCATAACGGGCTAATTCTTGAAGTTTTTCAATCGCTAACTGCTCATGCAGTTGCAATAATTCAGGTTCCGCCTGCCACAACGGATAAGCCAAAATACTTGGGTCAAAATATAAGCGAGTTTCTTTTTGCCCTAGACTAACAGGGCACTCATATACGCGGAAATACTCATCATCAAACGCGCCTTTACTGAAATTAAAATCTATATAGATTGGTTCAAAGCGCCCTTCAGTAATAAATTTAAAGAACCGTAAAATACCAGACATCGCACATTCAGAAAAATGTCGATTGACTAAATTTTCAGCCCAAGGTTGTTCCCCATTGGTCAAATAACACCGGTCATCTTCAACCACCAACTTGGCATGAAAGGCATCACTGATCAATCGCTGATAAGCCAAAGCACGCTTCAATCCCTCACCAAAGTTTTCGGATGAAATAAACAAATGCTCAATCACTTGGCCACGGTATAAAGGCAGATTTTCACCCAAATGTAGACCAATGTCTGGATCGCGGCTCACCTCTTCTGCCGCCACCCAAAATGCGTATTGTGCGCTCAAAGGCGTACGCTCATTGGTTTCCATCTGATTTAATGCAACACCCGCCTTTGTTAAAATTTCTTCTGTTGGCAACCCTGAACGACGAATCGCTTGGTAGCCTAATCGCAATACAACCGATGCATCCGTTAGCTGACCCACGCTAGAACCTTCCTTGTATGTTCTTCATTTATACATAAAACATTAAAATTAGATTAACTGTGATTGACCGAACTGACAACAACTTATACAGTTTTTTTGTTGAAAATATTTATTCCGCTTGTTCGCTTATTTTACTGACAGATGATCAGGCAACCGCCCATTCCGCCTTGTTTTATGCAAAAAAATTGACTATAATTTGCGCCTTTCCAATTTATTCATTCAGGTAGGCTATGGCCAATAAAGAGGAACTCATCGAGTTCGAAGGCGTTGTCACCGAGACGCTTCCTAATACTATGTTTCGTGTACGTTTAGAAAACGGTCATGAAGTGATTGCTCACATCTCTGGTAAAATGCGTAAACACTATATTCGTATTTTGACTGGCGACAGTGTTAAAGTAGAAATGACACCTTATGATTTGTCTAAGGGTCGTATCACTTATCGTGCGCG
The DNA here is from genome assembly GCF_037572605.1 of Acinetobacter sp. MYb191. Lineage (NCBI taxonomy): Bacteria > Pseudomonadati > Pseudomonadota > Gammaproteobacteria > Moraxellales > Moraxellaceae > Acinetobacter > Acinetobacter sp. MYb191. The sequence continues at coordinate 162,209 of NZ_JBBGZP010000005.1, forward strand.
CTAAGTTTTAGCGAAGCGAAAAAGCCACTTTTTAAGTGGCTTTTTTAATGTCTGCGCTCAGACTAAACGTTATACATCGGCTATATTTAAACCAAAAATCAAACTATAATTAAATGCGATAACAACTTAATACGCCTAAACAATAATGAAAATGACTGCAATGAAGCGAGCAATTTTACTGTTCCCAATGCTCTGTGTTGCTTGTGCCACAACAAGCCAAACTCAGCTCAACCAAACCTTACAACACTATATCGGACAATCTTCAGAGCAAGTTCAAAATCAACTCAACCTTAATAGCATGGGCTATAAAGTGCTCGGTGCTCCTGTGCATACCCCCGAGAAGCTGACCTACACCCTATTACGCAATATGCCTATTCCGATGGGAACACCCAACCTTGGAACCAGTGTCAATATGGGCGCACCCATTCCGACACCTTCTAGCGGTAGCCTGAATATTGAAATGAAATGCAAAATTGAGTTCAGACTGCATGATGATCTTGTGGAATCTATTCACTACATCGGCAAAGCGTGTTAACGGCCGCGTTATGGTAAGCCGCCTACATACCGTTTATCACAAATTACTCGAAACATACTCAAACGAACGTTCAGATATACAATACTAAAAGGGTCTTTCTCTGCTTAGGGGATGATCATGAAGCCCTTTATTTTCAGTTTCTTTAGTTCCATCTGTTTCTTACTCCTTCAAGCTTGCAGCAGCTCTCCAGCGCAACACCAGACCATCGTTTCACCCACTAAAATTGCGCTTCCTGACTATTTAGAACAATATATTGGCCAAGATGTATCGAGCATTCGGCGCGAACTCAACTTACGTAAACTCGGTTATGAGACCTTAGGTGCACCAATTCAAACACCAAACCAACTGAGTTATATCATTGTCAGACGGATTCAAATTCCAACTCCTATGCCCACTATGCGCAGTGACAGCAGTGTCGGTGCGATTCCTATTCCCACACATACGCCATTTTATGATGTTCAGTTAGAGTGCCAAGTCCACTTCTTGTTAAAAGATAATATTGCGCGATCAATTCAATATCGAGGCAAAGCTTGCAAAGGTTATTAAATCTTGGGCATAAAAAAACGCAGCGGATAGCTGCGTTTTCAAATTGTTTTGGCTTAGTTCAGTGCAGCCACAACCGCCTGCCCCATTTCCACAGTACCCACTTTGCTCATGCCTTCAGACATGATATCAGCGGTACGCAAGCCTTGATCTAAGACATTGCCTACTGCATCTTCAATCGCTTGAGCAGCAGCTTCTTCACGGAAGGTATAACGCAACATCATGGCTACTGAAAGAATAGTGGCTAATGGGTTAGCAATATTTTGTCCTGCGATATCGGGTGCCGAACCATGACATGGCTCATACATCCCTTTCGCATTTTCATCTAAGGATGCTGATGGCAACATCCCAATGGAGCCTGTCAACATCGCGGCTTCATCAGACAAGATGTCACCAAATAAGTTACCTGTCACAATCACGTCAAACTGTTTAGGCGCGCGCACCAATTGCATTGCAGCATTATCGACATACATATGCGACAAGTTAATGTTTGGATAGTCAGCTTCTTTCATCGCCGTTACGGTTTGCTTCCAAAGCTCCGTCACTTCAAGTACGTTAGCTTTGTCAACAGAACAGACTTTTCCGCCACGTAAACTAGCCATTTCAAAAGCCACTTTCGCAATACGCTTAATTTCAGACTCAGCATAAACGTCAGTGTTAAAGCCTTGTTTTTCACCATTCTCAAGCTCACGAATACCACGTGGCTGACCAAAGTAAATCCCGCCAGTTAATTCACGAACGATAAGAATATCAAGACCTGCAACAATTTCAGGCTTTAAGCTTGATGCATCTGCCAATTGCGGATACAAAATAGCTGGACGTAAGTTCGCGAATAAATTTAATTCACTACGAATTTTTAACAAACCACGCTCTGGACGGATCGAACGCTCAATGTTGTCCCACTTCGGACCACCCACCGCACCGAGTAAAATCGCATCTGCATTTTTGGCTTGTGCTGCGGTCACATCTGGATAAGGCGAACCGTATGCATCAATGGCAGCCCCACCGAGTAGGCCCTGTTCCCACGTTAAACCTAAATTGAATTGATCATTGACTCTTGTAAGAACCTGTTCTGCGGCTTTTACAATTTCAGGACCAATGCCGTCACCAGCCAAAATCAAAATATGTTTAGACATGAAATATTCCACTGTTGGTGAGTTCTGACTCACACGATTAAAGTTTTTGTTCTACAAACTCGCCCAAGCCATTTAAGACATTGTAAGGTTTGCAAAAACGACGAATTGTTCTTTGGTTTTGCTTTAAATCGACACACAAAGGGTCAGGTGCAGACATATTCAACAAGCTTCCCTGATGTCGACTGCGTGCACGAAACATTCTAAAGGTGTAGCGTTCCGCAGGCTTAAAACGATGAATCACATGCAGCGTTTCAGCACGATCGACCGAAACAGGATAGAAGCGAATCACCAGTTCATGTTGCCCCGCTGGCACTGACAGAAACAAGGCATTCGCTTCATTCAAATCATCTCGTTTTAGACGCACGACTTTTTCTCGAATTGCCTCACGGCTGACACGATGATTGTCTGCATTAACAATTTTGATCTGATTCCATCGTTCAAACTCGCAGTTCACTGTACCAGTACAGTAAAGCTGCGCATTATTTTTACTCGCTGGGGTATCCTGAATCCGCTTAATGCTTGCCGTATTCATACTTTGGCAGGCAGTTAATGTTCCCACCAACGCCAGTAGAGCGATACGACTGTAACTCGTCACCATTGTTCAAGCCCAACCTTTACCAGTAGCAAAACGTTTAAAATTCTTTTGCTCGATATTAACAAGAGATGGACCCAAGCACTAGATGCATCGAATTTTCAATTAAGCATGAATTTCAGCAAACACCCACGGACGAGATGCTCTGGTCTTTTCTTCATAGGCTTTGATATCATCTGCGACCTGTAAAGTTAAACCGATATCATCCAAACCATTTAACAAACAGTGCTTACGAAATGGATCGACTTCAAATGTGAAGGCTTCACCCGATGGTGTACGCACTTCTTGCGCGTCCAAATCAATCGTTAGCTGATAACCTTCTGTTGCTGCACATTCTTTGAAAAGTTGATCAACAATTTCTTCAGACAAAATCACAGGTAACATGCCATTTTTGAAACTATTATTAAAGAAAATGTCGGCATAGCTGGGTGCAATCACAGTACGGAAACCATATTCTTCCAATGCCCACGGCGCATGTTCGCGGCTTGAACCACAACCAAAGTTCGCACGAGAAATTAAGATGCTCGCACCTTGGTAACGTGGCTGATTCAATGCAAAATCAGGGTTTTTAGGACGTTTAGAATTGTCTTGTCCTAAAAAACCTTCATCTAAATAACGCAACTCATCAAATAAATTTTCACCAAAACCCGTGCGCTTAATGGATTTCAAAAACTGTTTTGGAATGATCAAGTCTGTATCAACATTGGCACGGTCTAAAGGTGCAACGATACCCTGTTCAACGGTATATTTTTTCATGTCTATGCTCCCAAGCCCGAATTAAAATGAACGCACATCGACAAAGTGACCTGCAATCGCTGCTGCGGCTGCCATTGCTGGACTCACCAAGTGCGTACGACCGCCATTGCCCTGACGACCTTCGAAGTTACGGTTAGAAGTCGATGCACAGTGCTCACCGGGTTGTAATTTGTCTGCATTCATTGCTAAACACATTGAACAACCTGGCTCACGCCATTCAAAGCCCGCTTCAATCAAGACTTTGTCTAAGCCTTCAGCTTCTGCTTGTGCTTTGACTAAACCAGACCCTGGAACCACCATGGCTTGTTTAATGGTACTTGCCACTTTTTTGCCTTTAGCTACTTCCGCTGCTGCACGAATATCTTCAATGCGAGAGTTGGTACATGAACCAATAAAGACACGGTCTAACTGAATATCGGCCAACGCCTGACCTGCGGTTAAACCCATGTAGTTATAAGCACGCGTCCAATCATTGCGTTGCACTTCATCTTTGGCTTGTTCTAATGTCGGAACAGCTTGTGAAACAGGAATCACCATTTCAGGCGATGTGCCCCAAGATACTTGTGGCTCAATCTCTTCACCTTGCAACACCACCACGGTGTCAAAATGTGCATCTGCATCTGAATGTAAAGTATTCCAATACGCAACCGCAGCATCCCACTGTGCGCCTTGTGGTGCATATGGACGGTCTTTGACATAAGCAATGGTTTTGTCATCGACAGCAACCATACCCACACGTGCGCCACCTTCGATTGCCATATTACACACCGTCATACGACCTTCGATCGACATATCACGGAACACTTGACCACCAAACTCGATCGCGTGACCTGTCCCGCCTGCAGTACCAATTTTACCGATAATGGCTAACACCACATCTTTCGGTGTTACGCCCTGACCTAATTTTCCATCAACACGCACTAACATGTTTTTCATCTTCTTTTGAACCAAGCATTGGGTTGCCAATACATGCTCCACTTCAGATGTACCAATCCCGTGCGCCAAACAGCCGAATGCACCATGTGTTGCCGTATGAGAGTCTCCACACACCACCGTCATACCCGGTAAAGTCAAACCTTGCTCAGGCCCGACCACATGTGCAATACCTTGACGAACATCATTAATATCGAACTGCACCACATTAAAGGCTTTACAGTTATCATCTAAAGTTTGAACTTGGATACGTGAAGTATCATCTTCAATACCTGCAATTCCCTCTGAACGCTCTTTGCTTGATGTTGGAACGTTATGATCGGGAGTTGCCACATTCGCACTTAAACGCCATGGTTTACGACCCGCAAGTTGTAAACCTTCAAAGGCTTGCGGAGAAGTCACTTCATGTAATAAATGACGGTCGATATAGAGTAAAGCCGAGCCATCGTCGCGTTGTTTTACTAAGTGGTCATCCCACAATTTGTCATACAATGTTTTTGCTTGTTGGTTTTCGCCTGCCATGTCGATTGACTCCACTGGACTGGGTAATTCTTTCATTAAAATCGATTATAGCGACGATTTCACATAAATCTAATTTATCATTTTTATTAATTTAAAAACTTTTTGGAATTATTTTAAATTCATACCTCTTTGTTTCAATCCCTTTGATTACAAGCCCTCACTGCTGGTTTTAATTCAAGCCCTATACACCTATTTATCAACCTGTTGTAGGCCTCACAGTATATTTCCCTGCTCAGCCATGCAAGGTTTATCTCCCCTATTTAGACCAATACTTTTTAAGGCTCGCTGCGTTTCTCTGAAATAGAAAGACAGCGACCTATTCCTAGACAAAAGAGTAAAATCTACAGAAGCTTGTTTTCTCAAGTAAAACATCCCAAACAATCTACTGCATCGCCTTGCATTCAAAAACCCAATCACAAGCAATTAAAATTTCATTTTGACTTTATTAATGATAATAATTACTATTTACAAATGAAAGTCATTATTGAGAGGGTATTTATCATGGCGAACATTCAGAAATTTGTAGCGAACAATCAGCGCATATTCAAAAAAACCCTAAGCTATTACATCATGCACATTACTGTGGCCATGATTGTGGCTTATTTTGTCACAGGTAACTTATGGATGGCGGTAACCCTCAGCTTATTAGAACCAACCGTTCAAGCCTTCGCATTCTTTTTCCATGAACGTATTTGGGAAAAAAAGAACCGTACTACCGAAGAAAATATTCCTGCTTAAGCCTTTATATCAAGCGCTCTCTCAATTCCCCCAAAAGATCACATCAAGTGATCTTTTTTTATTTCAGTCCAGACCCAATAACCTACCGTTCATTTTAAAGATCGCAATTCATATAAAATTATTTTATAATTTAATTATACTTTCATAACTAGATTATCCTTATGAATCTTGCAGCCTTCGAAGCTTTTGTAAAAGTCATGGAAACCGGCTCTATTTCTTTAGCCGCAGATCAACTCTTCATTACGCAACCTGCTGTAACCAAACGTATTCATAGTTTAGAAGAATATTTTGGTGTGAAACTGTTTGAGTCTGCTGGTCGTGGTGTACAAGCCACGCATGCCGCACATTCACTACTGCCTAAAGTCAAAAACTGGCTCAATGAACTGGGTGACATTCACCATACCTTGAGTCATGAACAAGGTATGGTCCAAGGCAAACTCAAAATTGGCACCAGTCACCATATCGGTTTGCATCACTTGCCGAGTCATTTACGTAGCTATGTGCAAAGCTTTCCAAATGTCACCTTAGATGTGCACTTTGTCGACTCCGAGCAAGCACATGAAAAAGTACTGGCAGGTGATTTGGAGCTGGCATTTTTAACCCTACCGCCCAAACTCGATGAACGTTTGCAGTACGTCACCATTTGGGAAGATCCACTAGTATTTGTAGCAGCACCGTTTCATCCGCTAGCACAAATGCAAAACTTACAACTCGAAGACCTGATTCAATACCCAAGTTTATTGCCTGCATCACAAACCTATACCAGCCAAATCACCTTGGCAGAGTTTGAAAAACAAGGGCTGAAACCTAAAATCACCATGAGTAATAATCCACTCGAATCGATTCGTATGTTGGCATCGATTGGACTGGGTTGGTCAGTGCTTCCAAAAACGATGATTAACCAAGACCTACAGCAGTTGAATGTGAAGTTCGAAATGAACCGTCAACTCGGTATGGTTTGGCATCCAGGCAGAACCCAATCTCGTGCGGTGCAAGAGCTGATTGCAATGATGAACTAAACTTTGCAAAATAAAAAAACCATCCACAAGGATGGTTTTTTTATTTTGCGCGAGCGAATTAAGAAGCACTTATAGACAATGCAACCAGCCCAAGCCAAATCACCAGCAAGATCGAACCTGCTATGAGATTTGTACCCCCACGATTTTCTAATTCAGTATTGACGCTACCACTTCCCAACTGACGAATCTTGGCAATCTGCTTATCGACATGATGCTTGTACAAGGTATTCCCAAACATTCCAAATGCTACGGCCAAGCCAATATTTGCACCAGAACTTTCAATCCCTAAAATTATTTCAACCATCCCTATGACCACAATCAAACCAATGGCCATAAAGCCATAACTGTACATTTTTCGATAAAATAACCAGACCACACCTAAGAAAAAGGCGGCAATATTAAAGCCTGCATATTGTTTCTTTAGCGTGATTTTTTCAAATTGAGCTTGATAGTAAGACTCATATTTCACACCGACAAACAGGGCACGATCTTGTTCTAGTTGATTAACTGAAGCTGCATGTTCTAAGGGCGTAGAGTCAGGCAAAGCTTGATGATCGAAAGACATAAATTTCTACTTTTATCTTATTTTTATAAAGAGAGGCAAAGCTTCGACGCTCAGCCTCTTTGAGTTCTACTTATTTTTGGATCAGTGAATCTTCATGCAGAGATTCATTCAGCTGATCTACAATAATGGCCCACTCACCGTCCGATTTAATTTTTTCTGCCAAAAACTGACGTTGTGCTTCAGTCCAATACTCTGCGTCAACAATCGTGGTTTGTGCATTGAGCTGATGCGTTACAATAAACAACGCGATGGCCTCTTCACTCGCATCTAAACCGAGTTGCTCAAACAGGTGGGTCATTCTTGGTCGTACACTCATACTTTTCTCCACGCTTATGTTCTAATTTTTCATAGTCAAAATAGCTTTAGCCAAGGTTCAACATAGCATATTTGGTTAATTTTCCAAGATCAGCCCACCTCTAGCCCGATATTTTATTATCGCTTTACACACTTTTCATTTTTTACGTCGATGCCTTTCAAATAAAAAAGACTGCCCGAGAGCAGCCTTTTCAAACAACTAAAGACAGATACTTAAATCGACCAGTCTTGAATTTCCCATGCCTGCTCTTTAGCCAATGCTTCTAGGCGGTCATCTGGATTGACAGCAATCGCATGGTCAGCATATTCAAGTAAAAAGCGATCATTGATGGAATCTGAATACGCCCAAGACTCGCTAACATCACGCCCTGCAAGCCATTGATCTAAACGCGTCAATTTGCCTTTTTGATAGCATGGTGTATTGATCACTTTGCCCGTGTATTTACCTTCAACCACTTCAGCATTGGTCGCGATGATTTCGCTAATCCCAAACTCACGGAAAATCGGTGCGGTAATAAAATCAGAGGTTGCGGTAATACCAACCAAAGCATGTCCAGCAGCGCGGTGTTTTTCAATGGCCGCAAAACCTTCGGGACGCATTTGCGGGCGAATCACTTTGTGCATGAACAGCTCATGCAGTTCAGTAAGATAGGCATTGTCATGTTGAGTTAAAAATTCAAATACAAATTCATTATAGGCAATCGGGTCGAGCTGCCCTGCTTTGTAGTCTTCATAAAATTTATCGTTCATGGCGCGATGGCGAACTGGATCGACCAAGCCTTCATTCACCAAAAACTCTCCCCAAGAATGATCTGAATCGGTGTTTAACAAGGTGTGATCGAGATCAAATAGCGCCAATTTCATGAAAATACTCGTAAAAACTGAAATTTAAGAAAAAATTTGTAAATCTATCTCCGCTAGTCGATAGAAATTCGTTAAGATCATAGCAATTTTAACATTTTTAAACTTTGCTTTTTTCGAGTTGGATACAGAAATAAAAATCCCCGATCGCAAAGTCATAAATTACACAATATTTAGGTAGCCAAATGATCGATTCGGAAGGTTTCCGACCCAATGTCGGGATCATTTTGGCAAACGAGTTTGGACAAGTTTTATGGGCAAAACGCATTGGACACAATGCTTGGCAATTTCCACAAGGAGGTATCCAATATGGAGAAACCCCTGAACAGGCACTTTATCGTGAGCTGAGAGAAGAAGTTGGCTTACTGCCCGAACACGTCCAAATTGTAGCGCAAACTAAAGGTTGGCTGCGTTATCGTTTGCCGCACCGATACATTCGTACAGATTCCGATCCCGTATGTATTGGACAAAAACAAAAGTGGTTTTTACTCAAACTCACTGCTCCCGCTCAGAACATTCGTTTGAATTTGTCTGATCCGCCTGAGTTTGACCAATGGCAGTGGGTCAGTTATTGGTACCCATTGGGACAAGTTGTAAATTTTAAACGCGATGTATACCGCAAAGCGATGGTGGAGCTGTGTAATCAGCTCCCTCAAAAAAAGCCTTAAAAAATCTAGACGTCCTACAGATTTTTTAAGGATCTCTTGTTATAAATAAGTTGGACGCACATTATTTTTGGAGTAGACGCGATGTCGAATATGCAACTGGATACCCTTCGACGCATTGTACAAGAAATCAATGCGTCCACCAGTTTGCATGAATCACTCGACATTATGGTCAACCATGTGGCGGAAGCCATGCATGTTGATGTTTGCTCCATTTATTTACTCGACGAACGCAATCAACGTTATTTGTTGATGGCATCGAAAGGTTTGAACCCCGATTCGGTCGGCCATGTTTCACTGCATACCAGCGAAGGCTTGGTCGGTCTGGTGGGGCAACGTGAAGAAATCGTCAACCTTGACAATGCACCGAAACATGAACGTTTTATGTACTTACCTGAAACAGGTGAGGAAATTTATAACTCGTTCCTCGGTGTACCGGTCATGTACCGCCGTAAAGTGATGGGCGTGCTCGTGGTGCAAAACAAAGAGTCGCAAGACTTTAGTGAAGCCGCAGAATCTTTCCTCGTCACGCTCTGTGCTCAGCTTTCAGGGGTCATTGCGCATGCACATGCGGTGGGCAATATCGATGTATTTCGTAAACCCAGCAATCTACCTGCCTATAAAACCTTCCAAGGTGTCCCGGGTTCAGGTGGAATTGCATTAGGGCGTGCCGTCATTCTCTATCCCCCTGCGGATTTGGCCGCTGTCCCTGACCGTGAAGCCGATGACATCAGTGAAGAATTAGAACTGCTAGATCGTGCCCTCACCTCAGTGCGTGATGAAATCAAATCGCTTGATGACAAAATGCAAGATGCCCTCATGGCGGAAGAGCGTGCACTGTTTAGCGTGTTCTTACGTATGTTGGATGAAAATGCGCTGCCAGCGGAAATTAAAGAACAAATTCGTGATGGTAACTGGGCACAAGGTGCGGTGCGTATCGTCATCGATAATCACATCGATCTGTTTGAACAGATGGAAGATGACTATCTCCGTGAACGTGCCGCGGACTTAAAAGATCTCGGACGACGGATTTTGGCCTATTTGCAAGAAGCCGACTCCAGCCACCGTGAACTTACCGATGAAAGTATTCTGATTGGAGAAGAAATCTCAACCGCAGCCTTAGTTGAACTGCCAGTCGATAAAATTGCAGCCATCGTAACTACCGAAGGCGCCATGAACTCGCATATGGTGATTGTGGCGCGCGCACTCGGTATTCCAACCGTTGTTGGAGTCACTGAACTGCCAATTAATACCCTCGATGATGTGGAAATGATCGTCGATGCGCACCAAGGGCGCGTGTTCATTAATCCACCTCGCCGCTTACGTAGTCGCTATAAAGAAATTCAAAAAGAAGAAGAACTGATTGCCAAAGATTTAAAACAGTATGAAACCAAAGATGCCATCACTCCCGATGGTGTCGCAGTCAAACTGTTCGTCAATACTGGCCTAATGATTGATGTGGTCCGTGGTGTACAACGCGGTGCCAAAGGTGTTGGTCTATATCGCTCTGAAATTCCGTTCATGCTGCGTGATCGCTTCCCAGGTGAAGAAGAACAGCGTGCGATTTATCGTCAACAGTTAAGCCACTTTGCCAACAAACCTGTGGTGATGCGTACCCTCGATATCGGTGCCGATAAAGACTTGCCTTATTTTTCAATTGAGGAAGAAAACTCAGCTCTCGGCTGGCGCGGCATTCGCTTTACGCTCGACCACCCTGAAATTTTTTCTTCACAAATTCGTGCCATGCTCAAAGCCAGTATTGGTCTTAACAACCTACACATTCTTCTGCCAATGGTGACCAGTGTCAGCGAAGTAGAAGAAGCGCTGTATTTACTGGAGCGTGACTGGGTCGCGGTGCAAGAAGAAGAACAGGTCAAAATCACCAAACCCAAAATCGGGATCATGGTCGAAGTACCAAGTGTCTTATTACAGATTGAAGAGTTTGCCGAGTTGGTTGACTTTTTCTCGGTGGGTTCAAACGACCTGACGCAATACTTACTGGCCGTTGACCGTAATAATCCACGTGTCGCCAATGTCTATTCACATTTCCACCCTGCGGTTTTACGTGCGCTCACCCGCTTAGTCAAAGAGTGTCATAAGTACAACAAACCAGTCAGTATTTGTGGGGAAATGGCGGGCGATCCTTTGTCTGCGATCTTACTGATGGCGATGGGCTTCAACACCCTGTCGATGAGCTCAAGTAACATTCTGCGTGTACGCAAAGCCATTTGTCATATCCCAATGACAGATGCGGTCGAATTATTAGATCGAGCGTTGAAAATGAGTAATCCACTCATTGTGAAAAGTCAGATGGAATATTATTTTAAAACACATGGTTTGGCCGACATGGTCAAATCTGCAACACGGATTGTGACGGCTTAAGTGTCTTTAAGCCCAAAGAAGAGGCATTAAAAAAGGGAGATAATCATCTGAATATCTCCCTTTTTTGTGCTTGTCATAGCCTCGTTTTGCATTTTTCTTTCGGTCTACAAAGACTTGGCTTTGGTTGACTTCATGCATGTGTTTAGCCACGAAGTTGTGAATCACAACTTTTGACTCAGCTTTCTTCTTTGCCATTTTTTTCACCTTGTAGATATGATCATTTCGCTGATGATGCGCTAGAAATTTTACGCCTTTTAGGACAGATTACAAGCGATTTTGGCTAGGCCTATGTCCCCCAACTCATGCGCTATTTTCCAATTCAATTACAGGTTATGGCAATGCTTTATTTTGCACTGCCTTTGATCCATATGCTTAAAATATCGCTTAGACATAAAACTGTTCTAACAATAAAATCATCGCAATCAACATCATCAATACCCCTGACACTCGACTAACCACTCTAGCTGCCTGCGGACGTGTGCCCAAAACTTTCTGCGCACTAAATCCAACCAAGAAATAAACGGCCGCACAACTCATAAGGTGAATCCCCGCCAATAAAACAATTTGAGAGGTGGGCGACAAAGCCGCTTGCGGGTCGATAAAGGGCGGCAATAAAGCCAAAAATAACAGCAGGACTTTCGGATTTAAGCCACTCAAGTAAACGCCTCGAATGTACCATGACTTTGAAGATGCAATGACAACCTGATCACTGCTAATACTTGTAGGACGCATCGATAGGCTCAGCCCCATCCACAGCAAATAAACAGCCCCAGCACCCGTGAGCACTTGAAGCAATACGGGCTGACTGGTCACCAATGTCCCTACACCCGCTGCAACAATCAGTGCCGCCATCAAATGCCCTGTTAATAACCCAGTTACCGCAGGCAAGACTCTTTTGCCCTGTATCCCCGACGAAATGGCATAGGCCCAATCGATACCTGGTGTCATCACAAACAGGATCGAAACACCCCAAAATGCAATCAAAATATTCAATGACATCCCTTTCCTCTCTTATCCATCACCGTTTTGAGGTTTAATCCAATCAAAACATGATCTGTATCAAATAATTTTGAAAGGATATCCTTTAGGCTCTAAAATGTGCTTTCAAATATTTGTGCAATAACGCCTAAAAAGGGGAGATTCTTCCACATGGATAAAATTGATAAGAAGATTCTTGCTGAACTACAAGCCGATGGTCGTTTATCTGTCACGGAACTGGCCCATAAGGTAGGGCTTAGCCTCTCTCCCTGTCACCGCAGAGTCAAAGCCTTAGAAGATGCAGGTATTATCAAAGGCTATCGCGCACAGTTGGATATCTCCCAGCTTGGCTTGAATTTCTCCACCATTGTTTTTGTGACGCTCAAAAATGGCGATAAAGATTCGGTGCAACGTCTTGAAGAAGCGATTCTTAAGGTTCCTCAAATTGTGAAAGCGCAGCGACTTTTTGGTGACCCCGACTACTTGCTGCATGTCGTGACCTATGACTTGGAAAGTTATCAAAAACTCTATGATGAGCACTTGTCAGCACTACCAAATGTGCAACGTCTCATCTCCACCATGGTAATGAAAAATATTATTTCCAATCGTAGTGTTTTGTTCTAAAAGAACACGTTCTAGGGTCAGCTAAACATCTGTAATTGATCTGTCTTTTTATGGATGATTTAACGATTTCAAACAGATCTGTCCTGCTCTGAACTAAAAAATCTTTGTTACTGAGTGATGTTCAGCAAGATCGAGAAGCCTCGTTTCAATAAAAAGAAAGTGGCTAGAACATATTCTAAATTGAAGCGTGAATCATATTATTTCTCACCATTTTTTTGTTTGCTTCCCGTGATAAAAGCGCTAGATTAAATCTTAATCACATACAAAATAAGAGCATCACCATGCCACTCGAAAAAGACAAAGATGCAACCATTGTGGTCAAAGATACACCTGACCAAGAAAAGTATGAGTTTCTAAAAGAAAAAATTCGTTATAAGCAGGCCTTGCGCGAAAACTCCAAAAAAATTGACCACCAAAAAGTCCGCTTGAATATCCAAGCGGATGCTCTACCCAGCAAAACTTTTTTTATTATGAATGCCTTGGCTGCTGTCATAGCAGGCTATGGACTGCTGTCCAACTCGGCTGCGGTGGTGATTGGCGCAATGCTGGTTGCCATGATGCTGGGGCCAATTTCAGGAATTGCCTTAGCTTTAATTGATAACCGATGGCTGCTGTTTAAAACCGCGTTGTCGACCTTGTTACTTGGCGTTGCCATGATTTATAGCATTGGGATCATTTTAGGGCTAGTGAACTATGACCTACCTATGACCAATGAAATTTTATCGCGCACGCAGCCAACCATTTTAGATTTGATGATTGCTTTAGCAGGCGGTGCCGCAGGTGCTTTTGCCTCAGTATCCCCTCGCCTATCTGTGGCCGTGGTGGGTGTCGCCGTTGCGACGGCCTTAGTTCCGCCGTTGGTGGCTAGCGGGATTTTATTTGCACATATGGAATGGAAAAACTCAGCCAATGCATTTTTACTGGCGGTGACCAACATCTTCGCCATTCAGATTAGCTCATCTTTAGTCCTTTGGATTGCAGGCTTTAGACGGGGTTCCACCGAAGAAGTACAGAGTAATGTCAAAGAGTTTCTCAAACGTAATGCTGTTAGCCTAATGTTCTTGGCGCTTTTAGGGATTTATCTCTCACTCAACTTTTATGCGCTGCTCAATACACGCCTGTACGAAAGCAGTACCGAGGCGACCATTAGTACTGAGCTGAACCATGCCAATAATATTATTGATACCATCCAATACGATAAAAAAGAGGGTTTCACTTTAGTCCGTGTCTCTATCCGTGGAGATATTCCGCCTAGCCCAGCGCAAATTGCAGCACTCAATCAAAAGCTATTGCCAGACTTGAACGATAACCCAAGCATTGTTCAAGTCCGCTTTATTCCGATTGATATTATTCAGGCTGAAGACAGCCCCAACGTCAAACTCGAACAAGATGAAGCGCAAAAGCTTTCAGTGCAATAATGAGCTTTAAGCTGCAAATGCTCTATGCAGCAGTCGTTCTACGTCGGGTTGTTTCATCTCAAGCATCCCGACAACCCGACCATGAAATGGACTATAACGGCTGTGAATAAAGCCATCAGCCACATAGTCTGGTGCATGCCGTTTCAGCAAGACTGCTTGTGCCAAAATTACCAAACGGCTGACCAAACTGCGCCCCATAAATTGTAGTTCATCAGGGTTCTGCTGGAACAACTGAAATAGATTTTGCAGCTCTTGTTTCAACTGTTCATCTTGCATAGCCGTAGCAGCCAAATCTTGAAACAGTATTTCAATCGACTCTACATCACGGCTGATGGCCCGTAATACATCCAAACACATGACATTGCCTGAGCCTTCCCAAATGGTATTGACTGGGGCTTCTTTAAAAATACGTGCCATGATGCCGTTGTCGACATAGCCATTGCCGCCAAAAACCTCCATCATTTCCCCTGTCAGCTCAACCGCACGTTTACATATCCAGAACTTCGAAGCTGGGGTCATAATGCGTTTCCATGCCACAGACCGCGCATCATCCGTTTCATAGCAGTGTGCCAAATGAAAACTGAGTTGCATCGCCGCTTCCGTTTCTAAAGCTAAATCTGCCAGTACGGCTTGCATCAGCGGTTGTTCAGCCAAATGCTTACCAAAGGCTTTACGCTGACGGGTATAAGCAATACATTGCACCAAGGCTTGTCTGAGCATGGCAGTACTACCCACCGAACAGGTCAGACGGGTGTAATTCGCCATTTCTATAATGGTGGGAATACCACGCCCAGCTTCCCCAATCATAATGCCCCACGCCTCTTTAAATTCGACTTCCGAGCTGGAGTTACTTCGGTTACCCACTTTTTCTTTTAAGCGTTGCACATGAATTGGGTTCTTGGTGCCATCCTCCAACCAACGCGGCACAAAAAAACAAGCCAAACCATCTTGTTCCGTCTTCGCCACCACCAAATGCGCATCACACATGGGCGCAGAGAAAAACCATTTATGCCCTATGAGTAAATAGGCTTGACCGCGCCCCGACTCAGCGACGGGTACAGCAATGGTTTCATTGGCACGCACATCCGAACCGCCCTGTTTTTCGGTCATGCCCATGCCTAGCCAAATCGATTTTTTCTGGCTAATCGGCACATCACGTTCATCGTATTCTGTCGAAAGTAACTTATCACCGATTTTGGTCCACAGTTCAGATTCGCGTTGAATCAGTGGAATACTGCCCAAAGTCATCGAGTTTGGGCACAAGTTTCCACACTCCACCTGCCCTGCCAAATAAAAGCGCGCTGCCCACTCGACCCATTTTGAGGATGAATTGGGATGATTAAACGGATGTGCATGGGTATCGAACTGACGATTTAACCCCATCCATTTATGCCATGCAGGATGAAACTCGATAAAGTCTTTACGGCGTCCGCGCGTATCGAAGGCATGCAATATAGGCGTATGCCTATTGGCGAGATCGGCATAGTCATAATATTCCGCTGAACCAACGACTTTACCCATCTCCGTGAGTCTTGTCTGATCCTGACAGCCATAACGAGTGAGAATTTCTTTTAAAACAGTATCGGTTTCAAACAAGTTGTAATTTTCCAGTTCATCAAACTGATTACTGATTTGATGGGTCATCCATGCCTTATTCATATCACTTTGCTCTTGTTATGCTGTGCTTTTCATTTCAGTATAGAGAAAAATTGAGTCTGCCATGTTCAGCTTTATGCCATGAAGAATCCTGAGATCCAAGTCCGTCGTAGACCACGCCAATCCAGAGCCAAACTCACCCAAGAAGCTTTGCAAGAAAGTTTTGTTCGGCTTTTGCATGAGCGCCATGCGCACGAAATTACCATTCGGGAAATTACCGATGTGGCGGGAGTCGGTTTAGGTACCTTTTATGAGTACTTTTCAAAGAAGGAAGATTTGGTTGCATTGACCATTCATCAGCATGTGAAAACTAATGCGGAGCAGCTAAAAACTTATGCACAAAGCCTGATGGAGTTATCCACAAAATTGAGTTTTGAGGACTATTTACAGCAGATTATTCACTTTCAGCTCGAACAGATTCAGACTCGACAGTTTCTCTGGGCACAGACTTTTTTACTGGAACGGCAGGTGTCGAATATTGAAAGCTATCGCAAGAGTTATGCCATGATGGTGCAAATGTGGCGCAGTATGCTTGAGCCTTATGTTGGAGATGAAGTGCAACTCCAGCAAATGGGTTTAAATGTGCAGCGGGTATGTTATGGCTTTGTGTCGCAGACCTTGTTGGTCGAACCTGAGTTTGGGGAGTGGTATCAACTTGAAAAGGATATCCATCAAAGTCTGGTAAAACTTAATTTTTAATAAAAATAGGCATTCTATTCATTTTCGTGCTTACATTTAAATTATAGGTATTTGATATATAAAATAATACTAAGAAATGATCCCTATAAGCTATATTATGTTAAATTGAAGCTTTAGTAGCTAAAGATTTGGAAAGCGAATTTTTGTTTCAGCTTTTCTAATTTCATTACTGGTAAAAGAAATAGTTGTTCCTAGTGAATAAGCATAGATTCCTTGAATAGAATCATTAGATGACTCATATGAGATATAGAATCCGTTATCAATTCTATTTACCCATTCGAAATTCATTTTATATTTTTCAAATAGAAATTCGATAATTTTCTTTTTTAACTCTATATCATTTGTATCAATATCATAAGCGATGCAATGAAGCTTACCTTGCCATTCTTGAAGTGAAATAGATCCAACTGGAGTTGCGAATATATACCAGTTTGATTCTTTGATGAAATTCACGTTTGGAGTATGTTTTTCTAAATTGAATTTAGTCTGAATAGTTGAAAAATCTGAACCAATTTCAAATATAAACGGTTTTAGTACTTTATCTTGATTCAGTGTATTGGTCTCTGCATGTAATAAATTATTAGTAAAAAGTGAAATGAAAGCCATCAAGATCAAAAAAGCGTTTGACATAAGTAATTCTAAATTTAAATTTTCATAAAATGAATAGAATACATACTATACAAAACCAAACTTTTAAATTAAACAATATCAGCACCTTATGATCTATAAAAACCGCTCTTTTGAGCGGTTTTTTATTTCAGTGATAACTACTTCACGTCAAAACGGTCTGCATTCATTACTTTCACCCAAGCCGCAACAAAGTCTTTTACAAACTTCTCTTTGTTGTCATCTTGCGCATACACTTCTGCATATGAACGTAAAATCGAGTTTGAACCAAACACTAAATCTACACGTGTCGCCGTCCATTTGGTTGCCCCTGTCGCACGGTCTACAATTTCATAACGGTTTTTACCCACGGGTTTCCAGTTATATTTCATATCCGTTAAGTTCACAAAAAAGTCATTGCTCAATACCCCCACGCGAGCCGTCAACACGCCTTCTGGTGTACCTCCATAGTTTGTGCCGAGTACACGCATACCACCGACTAGAACCGTCATTTCAGGTGCAGTCAAACCCAGTAATTGTGCACGGTCTAACAACATTTCTTCAGGCTGTACGCTGTAATCTTCTTTGACCCAGTTACGGAAACCATCATGCTTAGGGAGTAAATCTTCAAAAGAATACACATCCGTTTGCTCTTGAGTCGCATCACCTCGTCCTGCAAGGAATGGAACTTTGATATTCACACCCGCAGCATGCGCCGCTTTTTCAACGGCTGCCGTACCGCCCAATACAATCAAGTCCGCAATAGTGACTTTTTTCGCCAGACCCGCCTGAATTTCTTCAAGTTTCGCCAAAACTTTAGCTAAACGCTCAGGCTCATTGCCCACCCAGTCTTTTTGTGGTGCAAGACGAATACGCGCCCCATTGGCGCCACCACGGTAGTCGGAACCACGGAAAGTCCGAGCACTATCCCAAGCAGTATTAATCAATTCAACCGAAGTTAAACCGCTATTCAGCAACTTCGCTTTTAAGTCTTCAATTTCAGCTTCAGACAAAACATAATCGACCGATGGAATTGGGTCTTGCCAAATCAGATCATCATTCGGTACATCTGCACCTAAATAGCGGGATTTTGGTCCCATGTCACGGTGAGTGAGCTTATACCAAGCACGCGCAAACACTTCAGACAAGTAAGCTGGATCTGCATAAAAACGCTCTGAAATTTTGCGGTATTCAGGGTCCATTTTCAGCGCCATATCAGCATCAGTCATCATTGGGTTGCGGCGTACATTCGGGTTATGTGCATCAACAGGTTTATCTTCCTCTTTGATGTTAATCGGTTCCCATTGTTTCGCACCCGCAGGACTGGTGGTTTTTTCCCATTCATAAGTGAACAACAGATAGAAAAACTCGTTATCCCATTTGGTCGGGTGTGTGGTCCAAGCCCCTTCTAAACCACTGACCATGGTGTTCGCGCCATTGCCTGTACCTTCTGAGTTATGCCAACCGAGACCTTGGAATTCTACATCCGCGCTTTCGACATCTGCCCCTAATTTTTCGGCTTTACCATTTCCGTGCGCTTTACCTACGGTGTGACCACCCGCAGTGAGTGCTACGGTTTCTTCATCATCCATTCCCATACGGTCAAAAGTAACACGCATGTCTTGTGCAGTACGAAGTGGATCTTGGACGCCATCAACCCCTTCTGGATTGACGTAGATTAAACCCATTTGTACCGCAGCTAATGGATTTTCAAGCGATTTACGGTCTTGGTCATTGGCATAACGGTTTGCTGTTGGTGCCAGCCATTGACGCTCTTCCCCCCAATAAATGTCTTTTTCGGGTGCCCAAATATCTAGACGACCTCCACCAAAACCAAAGGTTTTTAGACCTGCTTCTTCATAAGCCACGGTCCCTGCAAGAACGATTAAATCGCCCCATGAAATTTTGTTGCCATATTTACGTTTGATTGGCCAAAGCAGGCGACGGCCTTTATCGGTGTTGACGTTATCAGGCCAACTGTTGAGGGGTGCAAAACGTTGGTTCCCTGTGTTGGCGCCGCCACGTCCATCTTGTTTACGGTAAGAACCCGCCAAGTGCCATGCGGTACGCACAAACATCCCAATGTAACTGCCATAGTCAGATGGCCACCATTCTTGGCTGCTGTTGATGAGTTCACGAAGATCTTGTTTCACCGCTTCTAAATCCAATGATTTGAATGCAGCTGCATAGTCAAAATCAGGATCCATCGGGTTGGTTTTTTTATCGTGTTGCGACAGGATGTCGAGATTGAGCGCATTGGGCCACCAATCAGAATTATTGGTGCTGGCTAAACTCGTTTGTCCACCATCTTTCTGGTGAAATGGACAACCTGATGCTTGCATATTCTGTGTCATGTCGAGCTCCAAATTTGATCATCAAATTATGATTATCATGAACCGTTTAAAGTAATTATTACTGTTCTAACATAGCCCCTTTTGATGACAATCA
Organism: Acinetobacter sp. MYb191; assembly: GCF_037572605.1. Taxonomy (NCBI): domain Bacteria; kingdom Pseudomonadati; phylum Pseudomonadota; class Gammaproteobacteria; order Moraxellales; family Moraxellaceae; genus Acinetobacter; species Acinetobacter sp. MYb191. The sequence continues at coordinate 182,200 of NZ_JBBGZP010000005.1, forward strand.
AAAGCGAGTTTTACGAATAAAAACAATCGGATTCTTCTATGTAAATATTTAAGAAAAAAAGAATTTTAATTTTTCAACAAGATAAGATTCGATGAAAACACAGCAAAAAGAAAGGCTTTTTATGCGAGGTTGATGGGCATTTTCAATTGAGTTTATCGATTAAAACTTAGACAACCCTTACCAGCAATGAGCGCGGCTCAGCTTGAGCAAAATTAAACAATAAAAGAGGCATACTTTCGGTTTTTAGATTTTATTTGAAAGATATTTTGGTGATGTCCGTATGGTCTCGGTGATGACTGTTTTGCCAGCCATCACCTGATCTTATACTTAAAGCGTTCATTACACGCTTAAACGTCGACCTTCTCTTAAGCAGACAAATGGATTCATCAGCTTCGAGCTATTTTTCATCGCCACTTTCAAATCAATCTCAGGCTGTTCTCGGCTTTCATCGGTCAGCTGAAAAGTGCGATAGTGAATGGCCATCGAGCATTTGGCATGCAGGTCTTTATGCGCTTGAAAGGCATCTTGCGGATTCATATGCATATAGCGCATCAGCTCACGCGGTTCATACGCCCCGATGGGCAGTAATGCAATTCGCGGTGCGCCAAAACGCTGATGCAGCTCTTTAAAGTGCGGTGAATAACCCGTATCGCCCGCAAAATAAGCATAGTCAGCGCCACAGTGAATATTAAACCCACCCCATAACGCACGGTTTTGATCACGCAGCCCACGGCCAGAACCATGCTGTGCTGGGGTATAGACCAGTTTTAAATCATGCAGACGTGCCGACTGCCACCAGTCCATTTCCAACACTTGTAAGTGCTTGGGCAAATACCATGCATTGCCTAGCCCTGTGTAAATGGGCATGGCGAAACGCTCATACAACCAGTTCAGACTGGCAATATCCATATGGTCATAGTGGTTATGGCTCAAAAGCACTGCATGGATGGTCGGTAAATCTTCCAAGGCAATGCCAGCAGGCATAACACGGCGTGGACCTCGCCCTTGCTTCGGACTGACATGTTCCGCCCAAACAGGATCGGTCAATAAGTTATAGGGCCCAATTTGAAGTAATACCGTGGCATGCCCCACAAACCACACCTGCCAATCCTTTAAATCGGCATGGGGGCGATCTTGCGGTAGGCTCTTTTTATCGGCATGAAAGTGCGCATACTCTTGCGCCAAGTCCACATTCCATGTCGAAGATTTACGCTTAATCAACCATTTCAGCAAGTCGCCTCGACTACGGCCCTCAGGTCGACGAACCGAATTGACAAAGCGAGTCCCGTTATAATGGTCGGAGTGTAGGAACTGAAATTCGGGCTGCCGCCATGTATGGGACATGGTATTTTCAGTCGGAATTTGATAATGGAGTTCAGTTGATTTTGGCTTCATTTAACGTCGTTATCTTTATTGCAATACACCAGTAACAGGACCAGTTTTGAAAACTGACCTCTACCTTAACCTATTCCAAGCGTCCTTGCATTCGCTCTAACCACACTTTTTTTGATTGCGGCTTCACAAAGAGTGCCACAATCTCAGGATGATTTTGTTTAATTTTTGCTTCAATGCGATTGACACACGCTTCTATCTCATCGGTAGTCAGGTGATCTTCAAACTCCACGCTCAATGAGGCCAAAACCTGTTTGGCACCCATTTGTTCGGTCAGTAAGCCGTTGGCCGACAATACGTCTTCATCATCTTGGGCAATTTTTAATATATTTTGCCGTACATGCGGGTCTGCGGTTTCCCCAAGCAGCAAACCTTTGGTTTCCCGTGCCAAAAGAAAAGCAGACACCGCCAGAACCAGCCCAATCAGAATGGACGCCACCCCATCCAGTGCAGGCATATTTAAACGATGTGCCAAATAAATACCCAGAAAGGCAATCAACAGACCAATTAATGCAGCAGAGTCTTCAAACAGAACTGTAAACGTGGTGGGGTCTTTACTGCGACGAAAGGCCTCAAAATAACCTTGCTGACCTTTCGCCTTACGAAACACTTTCAGAGCAACACACCATGAAATACCTTCACTTACAAATGCAAAGCCAAGTACAACATAATTGATGGTCGGGTTTAAAATGGGTTCAGGGTGCAAAATGTGCATGATCCCATTGTACATAGACACCAATGCCCCTAAGGCAAAGACCATAAGAGATACAATGAAGGCCCAAAAATATAGCTCTCGCCCGTAGCCAAAAGGATGGTTAAAGTTGGCAGGTTTATTCGACTTCTTCAGTCCATATAACAGTAAAATTTCGTTTAAGGTATCCACAACAGAGTGAATGGCTTCACTCAACATGGCAGAGCTGTTGGTCAAATAAGCCGCAATAAATTTTACCAGCGCAATGGCTAAATTCCCCAACAGCGCGGCATAGACCACCAGTTTATTTGAATCTGCCATATCGATTTTTAGCTCATATGTTCAATTAAATTATATTTATGTTTTTATCATATCCAATTTCAGCAAAACGCAATTGTATTTTTATGTAGTTCACCTCACCCGATTTTCAGGTAATTGGAATGAACTATTTTCAATATTTAATTAATACCTTTTAGCAATTATTAAAAAAGTGATTTCGTATAGAAAAGTCTTAAGACTCAATCCAAGATCATTTATTTTCTAAATAATTGAATCATCTTCACGGCATCATTGTTTATCGATTATACTTTACCGCAGTCATGGTAAGACATTTTTTGGATTAGTCAGTGGGTTATTTATATGGAACTTAGACACCTTCGCTATTTCATTACTGTTGCTGAAGAACTGAACTTTAGTAAAGCAGCACTGAAACTTTATACCGCTCAACCTTCATTAAGTCAGCAAATCAAAGACCTTGAAGAAGATGTCGGCGTACAGTTACTGTATCGAACCAAGCGAAAAGTTGAACTCACGGAAGAAGGCGCTGTTTTCCTTGAACAAGCACGTCTCACCCTAGCTCAGGCAGACAAAGCGGTCGCTATGGCACGCCAAGTGTCGCAAGCCAAACAGCAGATGCTGCGCATTGGTTTTGTCCCTGTGGCGGAAATGAAAATCTTTCCTTATGTACTGCCCAATTTACGAGTACAAAACCCAGAGTTAAAAATTGAGTTATTCAGTATGAACAATACTGAGCAACTACGTTTGCTGAAAAAAGGGGAGTTGGACATTAGCTTTACACGAAATAATGTCCATAGTGATGAAATCGAAAGCCAGTTTGTACTGCGTGAACCACTCATTTTCCTGTTGCCGAAAGACCATCCTTTGGCCAAATATGAGCGAATTCCGGTTAAAGCATTAAATGGCATTGATTTTATTATTCCCGCAGCCGAGCAGTCACAGACTTTACACCAGACGATTTTAGACTTTGCCAAAGCTCATAATGTCGAATTCAACATTGTGCAAAAAGCGGACAATATTCTGTTCAATATCAATGCGATTGGCTTGGGGCTCGGCTGTACAATTTTACCTGGTTATGTTGCGCCACTTAGCATGAACAACACGGTAATTCGTCCACTTGAGGTTGAGCTGCCGTATTTGGATCTGTATGTGAACTATCGTAAAAATAACAGCTCACTGGCAGTGACTAAATTTATAGAATTACTGACTCGGGTATTTTATTTGGATATTAACCGCGAATAAATCCGCAGTGAGTTCTAATTACTCATCTCATTCGGCGCGCCACTATTTTCTGAATAAAATAAATAGTTACGCGCCTTTCTCATAGAACTATACGCTGTAAGACAAGCATATTTTCACCATTTTGTTTTTCAGTGATGTCGATGACATCTCGCTTTTTCATTTTGCATTCTTTTTAAGCTAGGATAGGCTAAGAAAAACAGGCTTTTGTCAGGTTCCCTACAACTGAAGTCCAAATACAAACTGATGCTGAGGTAGAAAATACAACTTTAGCTGCACGAAAAAAAATAAAATGAAGAAGGAAAAAATTATGCCGATGCCCACTTTGCAGCGTTTAAAAACAGCAATGAAATTTCGCCCCTTCTTTTTCATTAGTTTTTTGCTGACTGCTGTTTTTTATACGCTGCTGAATACATTTACCGACTGGTCTTGGTCGACCAATTTATTGATCAGTTGGAATATTGCCGTCTCAAGTTATTTAGTCAAAACCATGACCACCCTGTGGTCTGTTGACCATCAGCACATTCTGCAACATGCACAACAGCAAGATGCCAGTAAATGGATCATTCTACTGTTGGTGATCATGACTTTGCTCATGTGCTTAATTGCGATTGTATTGGAATTGACTCATCTTCCGAATGACCCAACCATCAAATATGGGCACTTAGCGCTGTCCTTACTCACCATTATTAGTGCATGGTTCTTTATGCATACCGTGTTTGCCATTCATTATGCACATGACTATTATCTGGCTCTCGCAGACCAACAAGATGCAGGCTTAGACTTTCCCAAAACGGCTCAACCGACCTATCCCGACTTTTTATATTTTAGTTATGTGATTGGCACTTCTGCGCAAACCGCGGATGTTTCCATTACCTCACGTTCGATGCGTATTCTCAATATTCTGCACATTATTTTAGCTTATGGTTTTAATACCTCTATTCTCGCCATTAGCATCAATGTCGCGGCGGGTTTTATCACGCTCTAAGTACCCTGTTTTTCATTCCTTGGTCATCCGCTCAAATGACAACCATCCAATATAAAGACGATGGTTAAAGCTCTTTAGGCGACAACATCACAAAAAAAAAGCCCCATCAAAGAGCTTTTTCAAATCACAAACCTAATAATGTAATGAACAGTTCATTCGCCTTAAAACATACTAAAGACAAAAGATTTGAAGATGATCGACCTAAAACTGGTAGGCTCACTCTGACCATCTTCCACAGGCTATATATTTAGACGACTCAAGTTAAATCACTTGTTTAAGGTCAACATATTGCAATAAATGCTGCTGCAAGCTCGGCACATCATCCGCGATGGCTAAAGGTTGATATTGTCTGAGCGTTTCAGGTGTGTGCACCCCATAGCTCACCCCGATTCTCGGCATGGCAATATTACGCGCCATTTCTAGATCATAACTGGTATCACCGACCATAATCGCGCGTTCAGCAGACACACCCGTTTCAGTTAAAATTTCTTCCAACATCAAAGGATGCGGTTTAGATTTGGTCTCACTGGCAGCACGCGTTGTCACAAATAGTGCTTGACTCTGCGTTTGCGCCAATACTCGATCTAAGCCTTTACGACTTTTACCTGTCGCCACCGCCAATTGTAAACCTGCTTCACGTAAGCCATTCAACATTTCGGCCACGCCGTCGAACCAGACATCACCTTTCGAGTTCGCCACATAATGCTCGGCATAGCATTGCAAAATTTCAGTATGTAGCTCAGGCACTTGAGGAAATAATCGCTGCGCGACTTCTGGCAAACCTAAACCAATAATACTTTTTGCTGCATCAGCAGTTAAAGGCTGTGCAAATTGCTGCGCGGCAAACAATAAACTCGCCACAATCTGCCCCACTGAATCAAATAAAGTTCCATCCCAATCGAAGATAATCAGTTCTACAGGTTTGTTCATTCTGGGGTTCCAATATTTACTTTTATAAAGTCAATTTACACGATGCATTTGCTACGCGATGGCGAAAAGGATGACGCCGTTGAGCTGACTTGCACTGCGCTTTAGAGCAGTGCTTAAAGCGCGTTCAGGATGTTCCATCAGCCCAACAAAAGATTTTTGTTACTTTGCATCTTTAAAAATAAAGATGACCAATACAGCATCATTTTAAATTAATCACAACCAACAAAAGTCATGGCTTTATCACTTCTCCCAAAATGAAAGGGAAAAGACTTAGTCCTTCTTCTGTGCTCTTAACTGCGCCACAATACTCTGCATATCTTCAGGCAAAGGCGCTTCAATCGGCGCATAACCTGGGATGTCTAAACGCATTGCATGTAGACATAAACGACGCGGTTTCGGTCCTTTATATTCTGTTTCATGACCATATTTATCATCACCGACCAATGGATGACCAATGCTTAAACCATGCACACGAATTTGATGGGTACGACCTGAAAGTGGTGATGCATAAACTAAGGTTGCATGCATAAAACGTTCAGCCACATTCCACTGCGTTTTAGACTCTTTACCTTCACTTGACACACGCACACGACGTTCACCATTGGCCAGTTCATAACGGTGTAAAGGCGCATCAATTAACTGCTTGTCTAAACTCACCACACCTTTGACTACAGCGGCGTAAGTTTTCTTAATTTTGTGTTCACGTAGCATGTCTTGTAAGCTTTTTAACACACTACGCTTTTTAGAAATCATCACCAAACCTGAGGTATCACGGTCAATACGATGAATCAGTTCTAAATATTTTTTACCTGTTGCCGCACGTAAGCCTTCAATCAGACCATAAGCCACTCCACTGCCGCCATGTACGGCAATGCCAGATGGCTTATTAACAACCATCAAGCCCTCATCTTCATACACCACACGGCTGAGTAAACTCTGTGCTACTTTGTCAGAAACAGGCGCCGCATTTTCATCTTTTTGTTCATAACGAATCGGCGCCACACGAATCTGGTCACCAATAGACAGCTTAGTTTCTGCTTTTATACGCTTTTTATTCACGCGAACCTGACCTTCACGAATCAGGCGATAAATACGACTTTTAGGCACACCTTTTAAACGGCTAAATAAAAAGTTATCAATCCGTTGCCCTGCTTGATGCTCGTCCACTTCAAACCACGTCACGTTTTGCCATTGTTGGGTAGAATTCATACAGTTACTGCGACCTAAAAAATACGGAATTTGAATAAAAAATGACCATTTAGGCTATGCTTTACACAAGAAAGACTAGCTTAGCCCATAGGCAGATGGTACAAGGTTTGATATAGTCAGCGCACGGATACCACCATAAGTGAGTCAAAAGCTTAATCATTTCAATTTTAAATTGAATAGTTAAGAAAATAACTCAACTCAGCTTGGAACGGTCCCAAAAGAATTATGCCGACGCCGAAGGCTTATTATATCGGCAAAACAGCAAACTGTTAGGTTTAATTGTGCATCTGCACATAAATCAGTTTGCCCCAAAAAAATATGTGACCAACGAAGGTTGGTTTTTAAACGTAAACTGATATACATCAGATTAGTCGCTCCCTGATGTCGTATTCAGGCCACAGCGTTGATGCATATGGATCTGTTCAGTTGTAAAGGTACGATGATAATTCCGTATCAAGACACCCTATCCAAACAGAAGGGTTGCTCTTCGAGCAAATGTGACAGTGAAAGTTACTTACATCCAATGCACCGCTTGTCCGCCAGTGAAACGCGCAGGAGACTTTAATCGTTTAAAGATTGAAGCCGTATTGCCATCATCAATATGTGAATCAAAACCGAAGCCGATCAAAAAGGCAGGTAATAAAACTCAGACCACAATCGGTTTATTTGAGATCTGAGCAAAATTGGTCCGTGATGTTTGATGTTCGCTACGTGTTTAGCGATAGTTTGCTGTGTATCACTATTAGGTGTTACACCCATGAAACGTATGTTGATTAATGCAACACATGCAGAAGAGATTCGCGTTGCACTTGTCACTGGGCAGCGTCTTTACGATTTTGACTTAGAGAATCGTACCCGTGAACAAAAAAAATCCAATATCTATAAAGGTCACGTGACTCGCGTTGAGCCTTCTTTAGAAGCCGTCTTTGTTGAATATGGTGCGGGACGTCAAGGCTTCTTGTCTATGCGCGAAATCGCAAATTCATATTATCAAGCAGACCCACGCCAAACTTCAAACATTCGCGAATTGATTACTGAAGGCACAGAGCTTTTGGTTCAAGTTGAAAAAGAAGAACGCGGTAACAAAGGCGCTGCCCTTTCTACATTCATTTCTCTAGCTGGTCGCTATTTGGTACTTATGCCAAATAACCCGAAAGGTGGTGGTATTAGCCGTCAAATTTCAGGTTCAGTACGTGAAGAATTGAAAGAAATGTTGGCGTCGTTAAATATACCTCGTGGCATGAGCGTGATTGTACGTACTGCGGGTATCGGCCGTTCTCAAGAAGAATTACAACTCGACCTACAGCACTTACTTGATCTTTGGGCGCAAATCCAAAACACAGCAAGTTCTGGTCCGTCACCAATGTTGGTTCACCAAGAAGCGGGTGTGGTGACGCGTGCAATTCGTGATTATCTACGTGATGATGTTGCTGAAATATTAATTGATTCAGAGCAAGCCTATAACGAAGCCTATAACTTCGTAAAAGCAGTCATGCCTCGTCAAATCGACAAGCTAAAAACTTATACGCTAAATGAACCGTTATTTGCGCATTTTGGTATTGAAAGCCAAATTCAAACTGCTTATGAACGTGAAGTTAAACTTCCTTCAGGCGGTTCAATCGTTATTGACCAAACCGAAGCATTAGTGTCTATCGACATTAACTCTGCAAAATCAACCCGTGGTAGTGACGTTGAAGATACAGCGCTCAATACCAACCTTGAAGCAGCGGAAGAAATTGCACGTCAACTGCGTTTACGTGACATTGGTGGTTTGGTCGTGATCGATTTTATCGACATGACCAAAGACCGTAACCAACGTATGGTTGAGGCGAAACTTCGCGAAGCAACACAAAGCGACCGTGCCCGTATCCAATTCGGTCAATTGTCTCGTTTTGGCTTGATGGAAATGAGCCGTCAACGTCTACGCCCTTCGCTTGAAGAAGCAACAGGTTATGTCTGCCCGCGCTGTCATGGCACAGGTATGGTCCGTGACTTACGTTCATTATCACTTTCAATCATGCGTAAAGTAGAAGAAATTGCGCTGCGTGAACGTCATGGTGAAGTTCAAGTACAGGTTCCAGTTGAAATTGCAGCATTCTTATTGAATGAAAAGCGTCACACTTTGGTTTACCTCGAACAAACCTCAGGTGTTCGTGTGACTGTGCTTCCGCACCCACACTTAGAAACACCGCATTACGAAATTTCGTATAACCCTGAAGGCTTTGCACCAACCAGCTATGAACGTACAGAAGCAACACGTTCAAGCGAAAAAGAGTTGGGTTACGAGTCATCAGAATGGCATTTAGATGGTGCAGATCATGTGCATCAACATGCCGCTCCTGCGCCTGCACAACAAGAAAAAGGCAACAAAAAACCACGTAACAACGCGCCACAACAACAAGTCGCTCAACAAGCCCCTGCCCAAACTGCACCTTCAAGCAGCCCATGTGCATGGTTAGAAAACTTGTTTGTACAAAAACAAGCTGCGACTGTCGATCAATCACGTTCTGCAAATAATGCTGCTGCTGCCATTGAGCAAATGGTTAATGGTGGTGCAGTGAGCCGTGGTCAGTTTGGTCAAGTTGGTACGCCTGCTGCGGCACCTGTCGCGCCAAGCAACAATGTCTACATGAGTTCTGCCCCTGTTCATGCAAAATCTGAACACCGTGAAGATAAGCATGTAGAGAAAGAAGAACGGGGTACACGCCATAACAAAAAGCGTCCTAATAAGCACAAAGAGTCACGTGAGCAAAATGCGCAACATGACAACCAAGTTCATGAAGAAGTTGTGCAGGTCTCTCGTCAAGATCAACAGCGCCAAGATCGTTATGAACAACGTCCTGAACGCAATGAACCACAACGCCAAGAGCGTCATGAACAACGTTCTGAGCGCGGTGAACAACAACGTCAAGACCGTCCAGAGCGCAGTGAACAGCAACGTCAGGAACCGCGTGAAAACAAGCGTTCTTCACGTCGCCAACACGGTGAGCAACAGCAAAACACTGATGTTCAAAACGAACAGCAAAATGCAATGCCACGTCGTGACCGTCGTAACCAACCTCGTCCAGAACGCCCAAATCGCCACCGCGACCCAAGTGTACTGAATGAGCAAGCGACTGAAGCTGCGCCAGCTGTGGTTCAAGAACCTCAAGTTAAAGTTGAGTTGATTGAAGCACCGCGTCAAGAAATGATCACAACAGCCCATGTGGTGAATGTCGATCAAGCGCAAAGTGAAATCGTGGCATTAACTCCACCTGCACACACTGAAACTGAAACCAAACCTCAGCAAGCGGCTGTTGCGAAAGCAGAAGTTGAAGTAAAAGCTGAGAAAGTGGTACAGGAGAAAGCAACTGAAGTTGTAGCAGCACCTGCTGAACAAGAAGCAGAGCAAAAACCACGTGAAAGCGTAAAACGTGCCAGCAATGACCCACGCCAACGCCGTCGCCAACAACGCGCTGCACACACTCAGCAAACTGAAACACCTAAACTCACACCTTCACAGGTGCCAACTTTAGGTCAGTACACCATCAGCAGCTTGATTCGCCATGTCTATGGTGAAGACTGTTCAGTGCTGATTGAGCAGTTTGGTTTAATTCCAACCTTCAACCGTGCCCTTCAGAAATTTACTGAAGAGTATGCAGCAACGTTAAGCAAAAATGTGACAACGCCTGCTGTTGAAGCAGAGAAAAAACCGGTCACCCGTGATGTTGAAATCACAAAAGCGCAGCCTGAAGCAGAGCCAGTTCCAGTATTGGACCTGACACCGCCTGCACCTGTGTCTGAGCAACGTGTTGCAAATGACCCGCGTGAACGTCGTCGCCTAGCTAAACTTGCTGCTGAACAAGCTAAACAAGCACGCGAAACAGCACCTGTTGCTGAATCGTCAGCGCCTGAAACAGCGGTTGTTGCAGAAACGCCTGCTGAAGAAGCTGCACCCGTTGTAACTCCACAGGAAAGCGAACCTGCTCTTGCAACAGAAAGCGAAGCGCCTGTTGCCGTTGAAAGCAGTGAAGTGAAAAGCTCAGCTGATGTAGCTGCGGTTGAAGAAGAAGTGGAAGTCGTTGTTGCTCCAGTTCAAGCCAAAGCGCCTAGAGCGTCAAAGCAAGCTGAAAAAGCAGAGGTGACTGAAACTGTAGCGGAAACAGCTGCGGACGAGTCAGATAAATCAGACTCGGACAAGCCAGTTCGCCCACGTCGTCCACGTGGTCGTCCACCGAAAAAAGCGAGCCCGACTGAGTCGTAATTCGCCCTAGAGTTGTAAATTTTAAAAACCTAGTCATGTCAGTGGCTAGGTTTTTTTGTTATTTTCGTCAGATTAGGTTGATTGCACTAGACCGAAACGATTAAAAGAACAAGTGTAGAAACTGAGCACTATTCAAACGCATTGGATTGCATAAAATAATTAGGATTCATATGAGCCAACACCCATCACATGACCTCATTGGTATTACCGACGTTGCAGCAAAACTTCCTCAATTCATCAGTAAAGTTCCCAACTTACTCAGTGGATTAAAGCAAGCATATTTACGTACCCCAAACACCCCAGCAGGCCTCGGGATTGCTTTTGAAAAAGCAGTGAAGCGCAACCCTCACGGTATGGCCTTGCTTTTTGAAGATCAAAAATTTAGCTATCAAGCCCTCAACGAATGGGCAAACCAAATCGGGCATTATTTTTTATCCATCGGGGCAAAAAAGGGTGATGTCATCACAGTGATGATTGAAAACCGTCCTGAATTGGTTGCAACCGTGATTGCACTTGCCAAAATTGGCGTTACTGCGGCTTTAGTCAACACCTCGCAAGTCGGTAAAGTGCTGGCGCATAGTATTAATCTGGTCAAACCTATCGCAGTCATCGTGGGTGAAGAATGCCATGCCGCAGTTGATGAAATCCGTCATGATTTAAATCTCTCTACGGATCGTTTCTATTGGTTTGCCGACCAAGAAACCCAAAAAGATGCAGGCCTTGCACCACAAGGTTTTAGTAATCTTGCTGAAAAAATTGATGCCTTTGCCAAGTTCAATACCCCAACCACACACAGTGTGCTGGGTAAAGATGGCTTATTTTATATTTATACCTCAGGCACAACCGGTCTACCTAAAGCCGTTATTTTCACACATAGCCGCTGGACGTTGGCTTATGGAACCTACGGGCACGTACTCAACCTCGGTAAAGACGATGTGATGTATGTCACCCTGCCGCTGTACCATGCAACGGGCATTGTAGTATGTTGGTGTGGCGTGATTGCGGGTGCTGGCACCTTGGCTTTGCGCCGTAAATACTCCACTTCTGCTTTTTGGAAAGATGTGCAAAAGTTCGATGCCTCAGCCATTGGCTATGTCGGTGAGTTATGTCGCTATCTCATGGATGCATCACCTTCAGCGTTAGAAAAAGGCCACCGTGTCACCAAAATGATTGGTAATGGCATGCGTCCGAATATTTGGGACAAATTCAAACAGCGGTTTGGTATTGAAGAAATTCTAGAGCTTTATGCATCGAGTGAAGGTAATGTCGGCTTTAGCAATGTATTCAACTTTGACAACACTGTCGGCTTTTAACCTACGCCTTATGCCATTATCCAGTTTGATAAAGAAAAAAATGCGCCTGTTTATGATGCCAAAGGTGGCTGTATCAAAGTCAAAAAAGGTGAAGTTGGTTTATTGATCGGTAAAATTACTCGCCGTTCTCCTTTTGATGGCTATACCGACCCTGAAAAAAATAAATCGGTGATTCTTAAAGATGTCTTCAAGTCCGGCGATGCTTATTTCAACACAGGTGACTTAGTCCGCGACATTGGTTTTCGTCATGCTCAATTCGTTGACCGCTTAGGCGATACTTTCCGCTGGAAAGGCGAAAATGTGTCCACGACTGAAGTTGAAAACATGGTTAGTGAATATGACAAAATCACCGAAGCTGTGGTATATGGTGTTGAAATTCCAAACACCAATGGTCGTGCGGGGATGGCTGCGATTACACTGGCAGACGGCGCTGAACTAAATGAGCAGGATTTGGCCCAAATGCTCGTGAGCTTTAAAAAATGTCTGCCTGCCTATGCTGTACCCGTTTTCTTACGCGTACAGAAGCAAGTTGAAACTACGGGAACGTTTAAATACCAAAAGAACAAGCTCAAAGAACAAGCCTTTGACCCGAAGAAAACCGATGAACGTTTGCTGGTCCTGTTACCCAACAGCAGTTCTTATGCAGATTTAACACAACAAGTCTTTGATAACATTCAAGCCTATCAATATCGCTTCTAAACGCGAATTGCTTGTTTTTTAGCTACCTAATCGCAGATTTGTTGTATTTATAATCAAACATCAACAAGTTTGCGATTTTTTACTTGCGCTCGATGCATATCTTGCTACAATACGCTCCATCAAATGATATGGGTCGTTAGCTCAGCTGGTAGAGCAGCGGACTTTTAATCCGTTGGTCCCGCGTTCGAATCGCGGACGACCCACCATTCCTTTGATACCCTTGATGGGTCGTTAGCTCAGCTGGTAGAGCAGCGGACTTTTAATCCGTTGGTCCCGCGTTCGAATCGCGGACGACCCACCATCTTTCTTGTAAAATCTAATTTTACAAACCTGCTCAGGTTCGAATGCTTTAAAAATTTCTTTTTTAAACTTTCAGCGAATACTCTTTCGCACACCTTGCTCAGGGTCGTTAGCTCAGCTGGTAGAGCAGCGGACTTTTAATCCGTTGGTCCCGCGTTCGAATCGCGGACGACCCACCATTTATTTAAATCCTCTTTAATTGCATTGATATGACATTTATTTAGCAACATGCTATTTAAGTCATAAAATTCGCACGCTGTTCATTTCTTCACTATTTTCATTCTTCAGTCTTATTCTGATGCTTTGCCCAATTCCATTTAAACTATGAATTAGGCTCACGCTTTAACGTATACGCACGCTCTAATTTCGGAAAGCCTCGCGCATACAATTTTTGGTTATTGGCATCTAGATTATTACTTTTATCCAAATCCATTTGTAGCGTTTGCGAATCCACCACGCGATAATAAAAATTAATCCCCTCTTTACGGTGAACAATCAGCTCTGTTCGCTCTTTATTCATGGTCCATGTATCACGGCGATAACTTAAGTTTGAAAAGCCAGGGCGTTGTTTTTCCGAAAAGACCTTACCTAAGCGCACAATGCTGCGATGCACCGTACCATCAGGTAAAAAATTGAGAATAAAATCAGCCTTTCCCGTTTCACAAGGGAAAAAATAACCATCACATTGAATTTGTGTGCGATAACGCCCGATGAACTGCTGTTCACCAATATCAAGCTTACGAGGAGCATACTCCGAATCATCTTGCATGGTGGCCCGTCCTGCCACCTCAGTCAGCTTCTTCCCCGACTCAGCCATAACAGCAGCATCCTCTACCATGCTATTTTCATGTTGTTGTGACGCTTCCGACAGCCCACCATCACAGCCAGCTAACGATACACCGATTAGCCCCACCGCTCCTTGCAGTAATGCGCCAATCAAACCCTGATGCTTTCGTTTCAACTTCATTCCACACTCACTTCCTGCACGTGATTAATCTCCATAACCATCACGAATATTCCATCCTGACCCTTGGTGTTTTCTCGGATTCAAATGACTTGCTGACTTTAAGCAGCTGGCTCAACGCCAAATAGAGCATATTTTAGTCCTGATCAAAACCCCAGCTTTTATCTCTTTACATAACTTTACTTTTTAATCGACTTCGTCACCTTTAAAAATGTAATTCCATCTCCATTTTTAAACTATGAGTGCATAAAGCCACTCAGATTTTAATTTTTAAGGAGACCTAGATGGCCAATGTTGGTTTATATCGCTCAAACCGCTCGAACATGATTGCTGGTGTGATGGGTGGTATTGCTGAACGTTTTGGTTGGAACGCAAATTTACTTCGTATTGTTTTCATCACCATTTCACTGTTAAGTGCAGCATTCCCCGGAATTTTGGTTTACCTGATTCTTTGGCTGGTGATGCCGAAACAAAAAGACCAAATCGAGCATTCTCCACAAACTCGATCGAGTTATAGCAATACGATGCGTACCGTTAATCCAGATCATCGCAACCCATAGGCGCACATCTTTCGTCTCAAAAAAGTTTCTTTTTATGCTACGACAACTTCCCCCAAAGTGTCGTAGCTTTTTTTTGCCTACGACACTCACATGACTTAACGATGTTGTAACAGACGATACAACGCTGCAATCATATCGGCACGGCTAATGATGCCGACCAAAGCCTTGTTTTCAACCACGGGAATATAATTAAAAGAACGTTCAACAAAGTACGGGATCAAATCTTGCAGTTCTTGATCTGGTTGTACAGTGACCACCTGACGTTTCATAATGTGCTTGACTTGATCTTGCCAAGAGGTACGCAAATCCGTTGCCTTTTGGAACCATTCCACCACTTCATATAAAGCTAAGGTACCGCATACTTGTTCCGCTCGATTTAACACAGGTAAACTCATCAAATTGACCTGTTTAAATTTTTCCACAGCGACTTGAATGTCTTCATCTTCATATAAACACAGGACATCTTTACTCATAATGTCCCGACAACGTAAGTCTATATGAAAGCGAGTATCGGCCTGCGCTTGAGCTTTTAAAATCAGTTTTTGTAAATCATATTCACTGATGTCGAGTAACTGTGTTTCTTGGGCTAAAACTTGATGAATATCTTCAGGTTGAATTGTGACCTTCTGGGTGGGGGTCGGGTCGGTGCTACGCGTATTGACTTGCGCCACAGTTGGGTATTGTTTCCCGAGCAAGCGGTTGAACACGATCGCAATCACGAGAAGTAGGATTGAGTTGAGTAGAACAGGATAAAACACAAACTGATACCCTAGCTCGTGTACCGTCTCGCCTCCCAGCACCGCTGTAATCGCCACAGCACCACTCGGTGGATGCAAAGAATCTGTCGTCATCATCAAAATAATCGACAAAGCCACAGCAACACTAAATGCTTCAGTTAAGTTGGAAATATAGAGTGCGCAGGTCACCCCAATGACGGCTG
Organism: Acinetobacter sp. MYb191; assembly: GCF_037572605.1. Classification (NCBI taxonomy): domain Bacteria; kingdom Pseudomonadati; phylum Pseudomonadota; class Gammaproteobacteria; order Moraxellales; family Moraxellaceae; genus Acinetobacter; species Acinetobacter sp. MYb191. The sequence goes on from NZ_JBBGZP010000005.1 coordinate 197,965, forward strand.
CAATCGTATTCCCAATCACAATATTCCATGGCTGAGCCAAAGGACTGGCTGGTACGGCAAAAAGCAACACCGAGGACGCACCCATCGGGGCGATATACCATGCATTGATCCCACCCAAAAGCCACCAACTTATGAGTGAAGACAGTGCTAATCCCAACAATGCACCTAAACCACAGAGCATTCTTTCCTTTAGCGGTAACACTTTAAAATTTGGTTTTAAGGTATTTAACCATTCAAGTTGCATATGAAACACAGCCGCCCTTCTACTTTTACGCACTTAACCAGTGCAAAATTATACGCGGTCTCAGCAATAAGATGCATCTATTTTACATCTTAGAGATATCAATTTTGTTATTTCAATTGTTATCAGCAAAGTCTATATTTAGCGTAAGAGTTTCATTTTTATAAGAAGAAAGGTACACGTTTTGGGAAAATTCAAATATGAAGATCACCTTGAAACTTTAGGTTTATGTGAATGTTTAATTGCCTTGATTCAATTTGAAGTGAAACAAGGCAACAACATCTCTGGTTAAGATGCTCATGGACAGTGGCCTAAAGAAGAAAGTCTTTTGATTTATCTAAAACAATCTCTGCATTTAAAAAATCTTAATTTTCCCCAACACCCAAATGTTCAAGCTCAGGTTAATCGAGATATGCATTCTAATTGGCATACAGATGCTTACTGCACCGTGCATCATCACCTTATTATTGGATAATTTATGAAAAGAATAAAAAAATGACTGAAAAACTTGAAATCTGCGACTGCTTAAATGAATTATTAACACTTGAATTATCACTTGGAAATTCAGTTTCCCACTTTGACAATCATGCCAAATGGCCTTATCCCGAGACCCATTTTGTTATGTTAGCCCATGATCTTCATACTCATTTAGAAACATTGAGATACTCAAAGCATATTTCCCACCAAATATGCAAAGATATTCATTATGGTTGGCATGATGAATGTTTATGCGAAATTCATCATGACTTACTCTGTGCAGGTCGTACTAAGCCATTTTAGCGAATATAAAATTAAGTGCTGAAAAATAAATAGAGCCTTTGCCACTCCCCTGCAAAATCCTTATACTTAGAACCAATTTTTTCTTATATTTATAATGGATGCTGCATGAGTCGCGCCATATCGCATATTGATACATTCCAAGGCTTAATTCTTGCCTTACAAAACTACTGGGCTGAACAAGGTTGTGTGATTTTACAACCTTACGATATGGAAATGGGTGCAGGGACATTCCACACTGCAACATTCTTACGCGCACTTGGGCCTGAAACATGGAACGCAGCATACGTTCAACCCTCACGTCGTCCTAAAGACGGTCGTTATGGTGAAAACCCAAACCGTTTGCAACACTATTACCAATTCCAAGTGGTACTGAAACCAAATCCAGACAACATCCAACAACTGTACCTAGACTCATTAGAAGCGATTGGTATCGACACCCTTACTCACGATATTCGTTTCGTAGAAGACAACTGGGAATCTCCAACGCTTGGGGCTTGGGGCTTAGGTTGGGAAGTTTGGCTCAACGGTATGGAAGTGACTCAGTTTACTTACTTCCAACAAGTCGGTGGTGTTGAATGTTACCCAGTAACAGGTGAAATCACTTACGGTCTTGAGCGTTTGGCAATGTACCTACAAGGTGTAGATTCTGTTTACGATCTTGTTTGGACCAAAGGTCAATTTGGTACTGTGACTTATGGTGATGTATTCCATCAAAATGAAGTGGAACAATCGACCTATAACTTTGAATATGCCAACGTTGAAAAAATGTTTGAATTATTTGATTTCTATGAAGCGGAAGCAACTCGCTTAATGGAAGCTGAACTTCCACTGCCTGCCTATGAACAAGTCATTAAAGCCTCACACAGCTTTAACTTGCTCGATGCACGTGGTGCGATTTCTGTGACTGAGCGTCAACGCTATATCTTACGTGTACGTACTTTGGCGCGCTCAATTGCGCAAAGCTATGTGGCTGCACGCGCCAAGCTTGGTTTCCCGATGGCAGAACCGCATTTACGTGATGAAGTTTTAGCTCAATTGAAAGCTCAGGTTGAAGCTGAAGCGGCTCAAGCAGAAAAACCAGCGGAGAACAAATAATGTCTAAACATACCGTTTTATTTGAACTTGGCTGTGAAGAACTCCCTCCAAAAAGCTTAAAAACTTTACGTGATGCATTGCAAGCTGAAACCGTAAAAGGCTTAAAAGATGCAGGTTTGGCTTTTGAAGCCATTGAAGCGTATGCCGCACCTCGTCGTTTGGCATTGAAAATTATCAATGTAGATGGTGCGCAAGCTGATACTCAAAAACGTTTTGACGGCCCTGCTGTACAAGCTGCTTATGATGCAGAAGGTAAGCCAACCAAAGCACTTGAAGGCTTTATGCGTGGTCAAGGTATTACTGCGGATCAAGTTTCAACTTTCCAAGCAGGTAAAGTTGAAAAAGTATGCTATTTAAAAGATGTGCAAGGTCAAAGCCTTGACGTTTTATTGCCACAAATTTTACAAACTGCTTTAGATAATCTTCCTATTGCAAAACGTATGCGTTCTGCGGCAAGCCGTACTGAATTTGTACGTCCTGTAAAATGGGTGGTATTGTTAAAAGACAATGATGTTGTTGATGCAACCATTCAAGATCATAAAGCAGGCAATGTGACTTATGGTCATCGTTTCCATGCACCTGAAGCAATTACTTTAGCCAATGCAGATGCTTATTTAGATGCGCTTCGTGCTGCAAAAGTTGTAGCGAATTTTGAAGAACGTCAAGCGATCATTGACCAACAAGTGAAAGCCCTTGCGGATGAAGTGAATGCGATTGCGATTGTTCCTGCTGATTTACGTGATGAAGTGACCGCATTGGTTGAATGGCCTATTGCGCTTCGTGCAAGCTTTGAAGAACGTTTCCTTGCTGTGCCTCAAGAAGCGTTAATCACGACAATGCAAGACAATCAGAAATATTTCTGTTTGGTGAATAGTGATAACAAACTACAGCCTTATTTCATTACTGTTTCAAATATTGAGTCGAAAGATCCAACTCAAATTATTGAAGGAAATGAGAAAGTTGTACGCCCTCGTTTGTCTGATGCAGAATTCTTCTTCTTACAAGATCAAAAGCAACCGCTTGCATCTCGTAAAGAAAAATTAGCCAATATGGTTTTCCAAGCACAGTTAGGTACGCTTTGGAATAAATCTGAACGTATTGCTAAATTGGCTGTGGCTTTATCTGCAATCACAGGTGCGAATCCTGCCGATGCTGAAAAAGCAGCACTGCTTGCAAAGTGTGATTTAACTTCTGAATTGGTTGGCGAATTCCCAGAACTTCAAGGGATTGCGGGCACTTACTATGCACGTCTTGAAGGTGAGAATGATGAAGTTGCGGAAGCTTTAGGTGAGCAATATTTACCTAAATTTGCAGGTGACGTTTTACCTCAAACTAAAACTGGTACAACGATTGCCCTTGCAGATCGTTTAGATACGCTCACAGGTATTTTCGGTATTGGTCAAGCGCCGACGGGTTCGAAAGACCCATTTGCTTTACGTCGTTCTGCGATTGGTATTTTGCGTTTAGTAACTGAAAATAACCTTGATGTTTCAATTGAAGAACTGATCAAGCTTGCTTTGGCTGCTTATGGCGATGTATTGAAAGACCATGACAAGACTCTGGCGGATGCTGTTGCATTCCTTGAAGGTCGTTACCGTGCGAAATATGAAGACCAAGGCGTTGCTGTTGATGTGATTCAAGCTGTTCAAGCGCTTTCTCCAAAATCACCTTTAGATTTTGACAAGCGTGTAAATGCAGTAAATCATTTCCGTAGTTTGCCTGAAGCTGCTGCTTTGGCTGCTGCGAATAAACGTGTTGCGAATATCTTGGCAAAAGAAGCTGCACCTACGGGTGAGATTATTGAATCTAAGTTAGTTGAAGATGCTGAAAAAGCACTTTATGCAGAGATTCAAGCTATCCTGCCTGTGGTTCAACCGCTTTTGGCTGCAAAAGACTACACCGCTGCACTTTCTAAGTTAGCTGCGCTGCGTGCGCCAATTGATGCCTTCTTCGATGGTGTCATGGTGATGGCAGATGATAGCGACTTGAAAGCAAACCGTTTACGTTTACTGGCTCAGTTACGTGATTTGTTTACAAGTGTTGCGGATATTTCGGTGTTGCAGCACTAAGCTGAATGATTGAAATAAAAACCCGCTTTAAAGCGGGTTTTTTATCTAAGATACTAAGAAATCTTCAATTATAGGAAATACTAATTCCTCGTATTTATCAAATACAGTTGGATCATTAATGTTTTCATAAATGTAATCACAAAATTTATTTTTATCAAAAGACCGCTTGGTGTTAGATCCTCCATAGGCATCTGGTATTTCACGTACTGAATAAAATTCATCGGTAAATAATTCTTCTTTTAATAAATTTTCAGAACCTTTTCTGACTTTGGAATTTCCCATATTGAGTGGTACTTTGTTTTTAACTACTGAACCAACAACCTCTTTATTAATACTTGTATCACAATCATATAAAAATAAAACTTTACGAGTAATTGCATTCAAATTATGTTTTAAAAAATCAAAACCTTTTTCTAAACTACTATCTCCTCCAAATTTAACTTGTCCATTTTCTTGTGTTATACCAATTTCATCAATTTCAATATTTTCCAACCAATCAGTTTTTCCTTTCAATTCAAAAGCTTTTTTTAGAAATTTTATATCTGTTTTACCTTCAACTAAAATTAATGACTTTTGCGTTTCTTGGATTTTTCGATGCAAAGTTTCTTCAAATTTTGCTGTATTTTTATAGAAGTTAAAGGATTCTTCAAACTCACCGAATCGCTCAGAAGTGATATTCATTCCTGATGGCAGATCAATCAACTGAATATTTTCCGCTCCAAACTCTTTTTCCATTCCTAATACAAAAAGTGGAGAGTGTGACGTTACAATAAATTGAATTTTTGGAAATAATCTCATTAATTTAGGTAGAATTTCACTTTGATGTTTACTATGTAAATGAGCATCTATTTCATCAACAACAATCATTCCCTCTATATTTTCCAAAAGAATACTGTTATTTATATTTGTATAGTCAGCATGACGAATAATAGTAAAAAATAAATTAAGTAAAATTAATTGACCAGTCGAAAGTTGTTCTAACGTTGGAATAACAATTCCACTTCTATTACTTAAAGACAACCGAGATAAAGAATTATTTCTCCAACCTGTTTTCAAATATAGCTCATCATTATCTAGAACCGTCTGAAATATCTTATTTATATTACGATATGAGTTATTGATTGCATTCTTATCTTGTATAGCTTGTTTTCTTTCCTCCTCATTCAAAAAATCCAATTCGGCCGGCAAAATAGCTGAATCTAAAATAACATCAAGCATCCATTGAATATTTTTTTAAATGTGTCTATACACATTATTTCTTTATCTAAGTTCCCTCCAAACTTTTGTTCAATATCAAATATTTCTTGTATTTGCGCATCTACATTCAACCAATGTGGAACAATTTTTCTAAAGCTAGGAAAAAATGCAATTGTATTTAAAAAAAGTTCCTTAATATCTTCTTTTGAAGCCAAAATTTTTTTTTGATTCCCACTTCCTCGATCAATATCATTAATTTTATTGGCGTATAAATTCATTAAATCTTGAGCTGAATCGATACTTCCTATTTTCTCATAATAGTGTACTTCTTTATGATTTTGGTCATTTGTAAACTTTAAATATGCTGCTGCACTTTGACTCTGAGTTTTAGTATTAATATCCCTTGGTGAAATCATTCTAAAATAGGGTGAATCCATACTCGCCGTCTTTGAAACTACATCACTAAATTCTTTTTTGCTATTTCAAAGAAAGCATCTGCAATATACGAAAGAGTATACGTTTTCCCTGAGCCATTTTTTCCTACTAAAATAATAGGCTTCGGGTTCGAATTTTCTTGCAGCTCAAATTCAAGATCTAACGTCTCAAGTGGCCCAATATTTCTGATGTGAAGGTTTCTTAAGTACATGAATTATCCTCTATTTTTATCTTCACATATTAACAAAATATAATTAAAGCCTAAATAATTTACTTATTAGAATCATCTCAATATTTAAGCCTCCTCCAAAGAATTGATCATCAACGACAATACATGGCACCAAACTTACATTATAAAACCTATAGGATTTTTACTTTCAATTCCCTATACTCAACCTAACAACTCGCAACAAGAACAAACCTTATGAAATTAAAAACTGTACTTTTCGCTACTTTTGCTGCCCTTTCTATTACAGCATGTACATCTCAACCAACGATTCCACAGTTGACAGCGGGTGTATTACAAGAAGTCCAAGACATTGAAGTCTATCCAGACACAACCAATAACAAAGCAAAACTGACCAAATTTGAAGACAAATGCGTCATCGAATTTACTGGCAACCTCAAAGCGGGCAAAGTCGTAGAACAATGGGCGTTCCGTGACTACACCCTCATCACAGGTAGCTCAGCAACCTTTGCACTCGATGGCACAAGCACAGCAACCAAATTTGAATTACACGATGCAGAAGTACAGAAAAACTTCCTCGCACTACGTAATCACTTTGCAAAAGAAGCCTTAGCTCAATGTAACTAAGCAAATCGTCATCACTGGTGCAACATCAGTGATGACTTTCTCTCAAATGCCTTTCGCTTCGTGTCCTTTGCTTCAATACCAGTCTCCATATTCTTTACATTTAAAACAACGACCACGCATAAACTTACATAATTTTAATGAATTAACTGAACGACACAATTTTCAGCCCATTGTTCATGCGCTGTTGCCGCATTGTGCGACTTTCATATCAAACGCTATTTTTGAGCTCATTTCTGTCTATGATGACTGCTGTTCTGAACTCCTCATCGGGTTCTGTCATAAGAGGTAGAAAATCAAAGATGAAAGTTTTAACAAAAACACTCACCGCTTCGGCTTTAACTTTAACCACTGCACTTTTAGCCTCCACGTCCCTATTTGCAAATACCACAGCCAATACATCGGCCAATGTTCAAGTTCAAACCTCGCAGCCAAGCGTATTGCAAAACTTAAAACATGATGTCAAACATGCCGCGCATGCGACAGGTGAAACGGTTGAGCATGGTGTCGACAAAACCAAAGCATTCAGCAAAGAAAAATGGCAAGACACCAAAGAATTTTCAGCTGAAAAATCTGCTGTCATAAAAGATAAGGCAGGTGACGTTAAAGACTCTGTTGAGCATAACACCAAAAAAAGTGGTCACTATATAGCGGATAAAGCGAAACAAGGCCAACAAGCGACCAAACAAAAATGGCAGCAAACTAAGCAGACTGTCAGTGGTCAACCCAAACGTGCAGATGTAAATGGGCAGGCCCAAGTGGAACTAGATACACCTGTCGCTAAAGCCAAAGTCGGTTCATCTGCTGATGCCACCGTTGGCGCGAAGTAAAAGTTAAACTCCTCCAGAGTTGAGAGAGCCCACATGCTGGGCTCTTTTTTTTAGCTATATACGTTTGCACACTACGCTTGTTTACAACCAAGCACATGATATTCACACAAAGAGGCTTTATGCTAAAACGCTGATTTATGCACGATAGCCCAAGAGGTACACTGCTCTATGAACATGATGAAAACAACACTCTTCTGCGCTCTTTTAATGACAACAGCAGGTGTATGGGCACAAACAGAAACCACCATTCAGCAAGCTCAAAAGCCAATTACGCCTTATGGTAAAAACCCCAACATCTTGCATGTCTGGGCTTATAAAACTCAAGAAGGTGTGATTAACACGGCGGAAAAAGTCGGGACTGCAACAGAAAAAGGCATCCAAAAAATTCGCCCTTCTGCACACCAAGCCTTGGACAGTGCAAAAACCATCACCAACAACACCGCAGAACAAGCCAAAGAAACAGGACAGCAAGTTACCCAAAATGTGAATAAAAAGCTGCATGAAACCAAGCAAGTGATTACTGGTCAAACGGATCAACCCGCCCCCATTTACCAAGGCAGTTTAAGTCAACCGTCATCAGCACCCGTAGATGCTCCTGCGGTTCAAACACCGTCAGCCTCATCTGCACAGCCTGTCGCACCCCAAACAGTAAATGAGCCCACGATTACCCAAGCACCATCTTCCTTTACACCAGCCCAAGCAGAAGAAGAAATTAAAGTGACTAAACTTTAATATCAAAAAAGCCCGTCATTCGACGGGCTTTTTACTTGTCATCCTTTGCTTTAATTCACCCGACGGATTGGCTGCCCTGCTTGAAAAGCTTGAGCATTTTCGACCAACTGCTGCACCATGCGCTGGCGTGCATCGACACTGCCCCACGCACTGTGTGGTGTAATGATTAAATTCGGCAAATGTGCATCCAATAAAACATTACCCTCTTTTGGTGGCTCAACGGTCAATACATCAGTTGCAGCACCCGCAATTTCACCCTGTTTTAACGCGTCTGCCAAAGCTGCTTCATTGACAATTCCACCCCGTGCACAATTAATTAAAAAGGCACTTTTTTTCATTTTTGCGAAAGCTTGAGCATCAATCAGGTCACGCGTGTCATCGGTTAATGGACAATGCAGACTGATAAAATCTGATTGCGCCAGCAAGTCATCAAAGCCCACTCGTGTTGGGTCAGCATGTGGACGGTTTGGCAAATTACCCACCAAAACCCGCATGCCAAATGCTTCAGCGAGTTTAGCCACCGCCTGCCCCAACTCCCCATAACCTAAAATACCCAATGTCTTGCCGGAAAGTTCAATAATTGGATAGTCCAGTAGGCAAAACTGCGAAGCTTTATTCCATTCACCCTGCTGCACCGCGCGGTCGTATTGCAAGCATGAGGTTGCAAGGTTGAGCATCAACATTAAAGTGTGCTGTGCCACCGCTGCCGTGCCATAACCCTGACAATTACACACCACAACACCTTGCGCTTTGGCTTGCTGCAAATCGATATTATTGGTGCCTGTGGCAGAGATTAAAATCAACTTTAACTGAGGGCATTGTTTTAAGGTGTCGGCATCCAGCATGACTTTATTGCTAATAATCACATCTGCATCTTGTACACGAGCGACAAGCATCTCAGCATCGGTACTTGGGTAAAGGATCAGTTCATCAAAAACAGCATGCAGTGCTTGAAAGTCCAAATCATTTTTATCTAAGGATGCACAATCTAAAAATACGGCTTTCATTGCTCACGTCCAGTTGTTCTGCATAATGATAGAGCGCTTATTTAAACCAACTCAGCTCCATTTTTCAAGGTAAACACTGTCTTGACCACCTAAAAATAGCCGCCACACACAGAAAAAAGCCCGCTATTTAACGGGCTTATTGCGATGAATACGAATAGAAATACTGATTTGTTTAATCACATAAAACGTCAGGATCAGTAAGAGAATGAGACCACCACCGAATGTCAGATAAGCTGGGGCTAAACTTTGTGCCAGTACGCTTTGTGATGTTGAAATAAACAGTAATGTTATAAATACAGCCGACCAATGTCTTTGCATTGCTTCCACCCTATTTGATCTTTATGCGTATTGTTTAAAAGATAAACAATACCTTCATATTAAACCAAATAGGCCGGAAAACAAGCGCTTGGCCTTAGACCAAAGCCCTATATGAATAAATCACATGAACACATCATAGAAACACATCTGACTCAGCATCGCTTGGCACCAAAAACTGCGCCGTTTCAGGAATCTCTTCGACCAAATCAAAGCCACCATATTCATCACAGCTAAAGTTAAACTGCTTATAGCTAATCAGATAATAATCACTGTATTTTTTCATTAACAATGGATGCATTCCAGCGCTCAACTCGGCTTGTTCATGCACCAACTTCATAATCTGACGGTCATTCATCACCACGGTATAGCGCATGTCATTATAGTAAATGTGTACCAGTCCATTACCCTTGGCAAAAATCGGCAACAGAAACTTATGATTCAGCGCAATAGCATCTGGTGCATAGCTTTCAATCTTCTGACTGATCATATTGAATACTAAACCATGTCCAAAACTATCCATCAACTGACAGCTATTTTCTTGCGGCAAGTTGACTTGAATACCCAGTTTCAGCAAATCGGTCTGGCTCACTTGGCGATTGCTCAATAACTCTCGAATAATGCTTTGTTTTAGCTTGGCATCAAAAAATTGACCATCTAACTCAAGCTCATTATTTTTCAGAATTCGCCCCAAAGAAAAGCGGTGGCGTGGCAACAAGTTTTCAATCACTTTACGGTAGTAAAACTTGCTGTTCTTTTTCACTTCACGAATTTTTTTATAAAAATACGGTGCATCAAACTCATGACGTAAAAAGTCATGTAGCAAATCAGAACTAGCCAACACGGCAATCGCATCGTGCCCTGTAAAAGGTAAGTTCAGGGTATTCAGATTCGGCACGACCGTTTGTAATTTTTCATAATGCGCACGGTCTTCAGGGCAGTAAGGGTCATAAATAACAATGTATTCACACTCTGCCGAGACATCCTTCGGCTGTACCTGCATGTCATGGTTCAGCTCAGGCTGATAGAACATGTTATAGCGGTTATCGGTCACCTGTTCAGGGTCGATCGAATACTGCGGGACTAATGCCACCACGCGCTTAAAACCAAGCAGTTTAGAGTATTTAATCGCAGCATAACCGCCCATTGACCCTGCATAGGCAATACGGGTTTGAAAGGGCGCAATCCAAGCGCGAATCGCCTCCAACATGGCCAACATCGAAGACTCTGGAAACCATGACTTCTGTTTCGGCATAATGCCAACCACATTAAAGCCAAACTTCGCCAGCGACTTTTCTGCATTGATTGACGTTCCCTTGGCACGGGTAATCAGGTCGCCAAAAGAGAAAATAAGTTCCTCCGATGAACCCTGTAAAAAAATGACACGAATCTGTTCGTCTTCAAAAATAATTTGTTTCGCCATGTCCATGCTGAGAGATTTCATTCCTATAAAGTGAGGTCATGTTCGTTCCATACAGCATAAGCGATTTCATCGAACCAAATGTGTTATTTTATAGATGCAGAGCAGATAAAAAAGCGCAAAATATGACACAATTACTCCATCCTGCGGCACAACACGGGTTTAGCGCAGCTGCTGAACTTTATCAACAAGTGCGTCCAAGTTATCCACAAGAGATCCATGCGTGGCTCACCGAGCAACTGCATTTAAACGCAAATTCACGTGTGATTGATCTTGCCTCGGGTACAGGTAAGTTTCTGCCTTATCTGATTCCACATAGTGGACAGCTCACTGCCATCGAACCTGTTACCGAAATGTTAGCTCAGCTCAAACTGGCTTACCCACAGGTGGAAACATTACAAGCCTTTAGTGACCATATTCCCCTGCCTTCGCAAAGTATCGATGCGGTTTTATCTGCACAGGCCTTCCACTGGTTTGCCAACATGGACAGTTTAAAAGAAATTCATCGTGTCCTAAAACCGCAAGGGCATTTGGGCTTGGTCTGGAATCAACGCGACACTCAAGTCGACTGGGTCAATGCTCTGGCAGAACGGCTCGCTCCTTTAGAAGGAGATACCCCGCGTTATCATAGTGGGCTATGGCAAAAAGTCTTTGAACATCAACACTTATTTCAGCTCAAAAGCCTGCACCAGTTTGCACAGCAGCAAACAGGTAGAGTAGAACAAGTGGTCTCAAAACGCCTCCTTTCGACCAGCTTTATTGCCGCAATGCCACTCGAACAACAACAGGATTTAAAACATCAGTTTGAACAAATTGTGCAGCAGTACACGGGCAAACAGCCACAAGACGAAATCAGTTTTCCTTACATCACCTATGCCTATCACTTTCAAAAAATAACAGAATAATAGGACACCGATATGAACCCACATACTCTTTCGTTGAAACAGGTTCTACTGCCGCTTCTGTTAGGTGGTAGCTTAATCCTGACGGGCTGTAACAAAGCCAATGAACCTGCTGAGCAAGACACGCTTTCAAGCGATGATAAAATTCTGCAAGAACTCAGCTCCGAACCCGTCAAAAGTTTTGCTAAAACAGCCAATGATCCACACGATATTGCGCTCTTGGTCGACTATGACCAGCGCTTTAGTAGCATGAGTGACGAAATGGAAGATGAACTCATGAAAATGCGTGAGGCAGGCACGCTCACAGATGAGTTTGCAAAAACACGTCAACAAGACAATATTCAGTCTGCACTGAATATGCTGAAAGCACTGGATTTAAAAACAGAACAAGGGCGCTACATTCAAACTCTGATGTACCAATATTGGGATAACCAAGCCAAAATCATCCAAGATAAAGCCGCAGCACCACATGATAACGTGAAAGGCCTCGGTGAGCTCATTCATGCCCAAGAGCAGCTTGAACACTGGCAGTCGCAGTATCCTAAAGCTCAAGATACGATGTCGACAGGCTACTAACTCAATCGCAGACAAAGAAAAGGGATCCGATGATCCCTTTTACTTATATCTATTCTAACTATGGGCGTTCAGCATATTGTGGTAATGCATCACAAATGTTGTCCCACTCGGCTTGAGATGCCACAAAAATATGCTGCGTCGGCTTTTGCAGTAACGGGGTATCTAAAGTTCCGATCCGCAAACGGTAAAACTCAGGTGTTTCAGCTTTAATGCTGATAATCGGTGAACCACAGTTGCCACAGAAACAGCGCTCTGTGCCTGCACTCGACGCATATTTTTTCACAACGTCCTGACCAGAGGTCAGTTTGAAATCCGCCTTAGCAATCGGTGCATTGGTTGCATATGCCGTTCCATTGGCCTTGCGACATTTTTGACAATGGCATTGAATAATATCGCCAATCGGCCCATCAATTTGATAAGTCACTGCACCGCATAGGCAGCTGCCCACATACTGCTGAAGATCCGACATGATGATGTTCCTTAAATTTTTTATTCAAATTAGCACAGCTGATTTTCAGTTGCATCGCTTATGGCGAATTTTTTGCCACATTCAAATACTGCATCACACCCTCACCTGCGGCACGTCCTGTTGCAAAACATGCAGTGAGTAAGTAGCCCCCTGTGGGTGCATCCCAGTCCAACATTTCCCCACATAAAAAAACAGCGGGATTGGATTTTAATTGTAGCTGCGGGTTCAGGCCTTTACGGCGCACACCGCCAGCACAACTTATGGCTTCTTCAATCGGACGAAAACCAGTTAAAGGAATCTGTAATTGCTTCACCTGCTGAGCCAATTGTTCAGGGTGATTCCAGTGATCTTTTGCAACCAACTCTCGCACTAAACTCGCCTTAGCTGCATCTAAACCAGCTTTACGCCAAACATTACTTAACGACTGTTTTTTTGTGGGTTTCAGACGCACAGCCAATTCTTGTACCGTGACATCTGGCAGTAAATCAAGCGTTAACACTAAAGGTTGGAGCTGTTTTTGCTGCGCACGCAGCGCTCGACCTTGCTTATAGACCAAACCACTTTCTAGTCCATAATGGGTGATGACGATATCGCCCATACTTTTTTCCGCATCGCCCACCCATGCCGCGATACGTTTCAGTGGCTGCCCAAAGACGGGTTGCATATAGGTAGACCATTCATGTTCTACCCCAGCATTGCTGGCTTGAAAAGGCTCAATTTCATCGGCCTCCAACCAGTTTTGCCATGCGCCATCACTACCGAGCTGAGACCATGACACTGCTCCGCAAGCCAAGACGATCGCATCATAGTTCTGGCTGTGCACTTGATCACTAAGCAAAGTCTTGATTTCAAGTGTATGTTCTTTGAGGCTGAGGCATTGATGACGATAGTAAAACTTGACGCCTGACTCAACCAAGCGTTTCAACCATGCACGTAATAAAGGCGCGGCTTTCATTTCAATCGGGAAAATACGCCCAGACGTTCCGACATAGGACTCAATGCCTAAATCTTTCATCCATGCTTGAATCCAGTTGGCATCCCACTTACGAATCCAAGGCGCCAACCATTCGGCTTGATCATAACGACCAATAAACTGTTCCACAGGTTCTGCATGAGAAATATTTAGTCCTGTTTTACCCGCCATCAGGAACTTACGTGCAGCAGATGGTTTTTGTTCAAATACATCGACCTGAACATCATATTGGCTCAACACTTCTGCCGCCATCAAACCGGCTGGGCCCGCCCCAATAATTGCAATACGCTTTGGCATGATTTATTCAGCTTGATCTGAAGATTGCGCCTGTGGTTGCTGACCTTGCAGGGCCTGAAACGCATCAAAACGCGTGCAATAACCTTCAGGTTTCGTGATGATCAACTGTTGGCAGAGCTCGCCTCGTTCTAAATATTTAATTTCAAAATGCGTCCTCGCTGAGCTATCCGCAATGCGCTCTTTCACAAACGGTAACTTCCATACCTCAATCAACTGTTGCTGTGCTTCTTCGATATATTCAGGAATATTGCTAGCTAAAGTAATTTGTCCACCCACTTGTAAACGTGAAATCAGAAACTCAAAAAACGGCATATTCAACCAGCGCTGCGCAGGATTATGCGGTTCAGGGTTGGGATAGAGAATAAAGAACTGCTCAACCTGCTGCGGCCGCAAGGCATGCACCACCCAAGGCAGAGCATCGGCATGTACCAGCTGTAAATTCTGCTGACCTTCTAAGCCATGTTGTTTCTGCATTGCCACAAACTTTTCACGGGTACGCTCAACCGCAATCAGCTTTTTCTCAGGATGATTGGCCGTAAACAATAAAGCATGTTTACCCTTGCCCGCCCCAATTTCCACACACAGTGGATCAGGACTGATCATTTGAAAATCACGAGGCGCATGCATACGCTGGGCTTGAAATTGACGAATCGGCATAATCAGATCAAACTAAGAAAAAAACCGCATCAGTCTAACAACTGCCAACGTTTTTGCCTATTTCAATCCGAAAATTTTATCTGGAGTCGATCATGCCACACACTTTCCCTTGTCCCCGTTGTGGAGAAATGAGTCAATGGGAAGACAACGCCTTTCGTCCTTTTTGTTCTGAACGCTGCAAACTGATCGACTTAGGTGCATGGGCCAATGATGAATATCGCCTCCCAACGCAAGATGCACCGCAAGCAGAAAACTCAGAAGAATAATATGTTTAATTTCATGATATTTTTCATATTTTAAGAGAAATTGTTCATTATTTAATATCTTAATATTCGCTTAAAAGGATAATTCATCGACTATACTCCCCCCAAAATTGGTACATGCTCACAGCATGATCAAGTCACAAAAACAACATCCTAAAGGGGGATAAGATGAACATCCTGAGTAAGACTATTGTTTTAATTGGCGTTTTACTTGCGATCTGTCTATTCAGTTTTGGCATCTATATGCAAGATCTGTTGATCCTCTCGGTTGGATTATTAGTAGCCTTATTCTCCATCGTGTTGGCTCTAGAAACCCAACACATTTTGAATAATCCATTTCGCAAATAAAAAAGTCAGCAGCTGCTGACTTTTTTATTTTTTAATGAGACCTCAAAGCGTTTAGCCTGCTTTTCCTGCCACAAAAGGGTTATGTTGTTTTTCAAAACCAATGGTACTGATTGGACCATGTCCTGAAATGAACTGCGTCTCATCGGGTAAGCTAAAGCATTCACGCTGAATAGAGTCAATCAACTGCTGATGATTGCCACGCGGGAAGTCGGTACGACCAATGGAGCCTTTAAACAACACATCGCCGGTCCAAAGCAGACCATAGTTTTTGTTATAAAACATCACATGACCCGGGGTATGTCCAGGGGCAAAACGTACTTCAAACTCTTCATTGCCCAGTTTAAGGACTTCACCACCTTCTAGCCATGTCGTGACATCTACCTTTTCAGGAATAGGAAAACCATAACGCTGCGAGACTTCTTGGATCATATCCAACCAAAAGGCATCTTCTTTATGCGGGCCAATCACAGGGACATCCCACAGTTTTTTTAATACCCCGACTGCTCCAGCATGATCTAAATGCCCGTGCGTTAACCACAGCGCTTTTACCGTCAAACCCAACGCTTCGATTTCTGCTTTAAGTTTCTCAGGCTCTCCACCTGCATCAATTAAAATTGCTTCTTTACTGTCACTGTCCCAGACAATAGAACAGTTCTGCTGAAATGCCGTTACAGGCACAATTTTAACTTGCAACATAGCGTATCAACCTCAATTCGTTTTGCTGGCTAATGTCTGTTTTAAGGCATCAAGATTAGCCTGAACCAGCGTATTGAGCAATTGCAAATGATCTCCTCGGCTGTTCAAGGCTGGAATATATTGATACCGTTCTCCACCTTGAGACAAAAACAATTCAGCATTCTGAATCGCCAGTTCCTCTAAAGTTTCTAAGCAATCCGCTGAAAATGCAGGACTCATAATTTGTACCGATTTCACCCCCTGCGCCGCCCATTCGGTCAGTAAGACATCGGTATAAGGTTTCACCCACTCTTGTTTGCCAAAGCGGGATTGGAAACTGATTGCCCATTCATCTTTCGCTAGGCCCAATTCGGCCGCCACCAACTGCCCTGTGATACGGCAACGGTCGGCATAGGGATCGCCTTTATCTGCATAAGGCTGTGGAATACCATGAAAAGACATTAACAGCTTTTCAGTCACCCCATGTTCAGCACGGAAATCGCGCACACTTTGCGCTAAAGCCTGAATGTATAACGGGTGCTGATAATAATCGCGAATAATACTCAGCCCTGGCAAATTACGCTGCTTTGGAATCCACTTCGCGAAAGCATCATATAAAGGCGCGCTGGATGTTGCAGAGTACTGCGGAAACAAAGGAAAAAGGACGATGTGATCTTGCGGCCTTTGACTCAACTCAGCAAGTAAAGGCTGAATGCCTGGATTACCATAGGTCATCGCAGGGACGATATTCAGCTCAAACTCAGGGTATTGCAAAATCAACTGCTGTTGTAACGCGGCCACTTGAGTCAGCAAAATTTCTCGCATTGGAGAATCACTCCCCCACACCATGGCATAAGCATGGGCAACGCGTTTCGGGCGAAACGGCAAAATAAATAAACGGAGAATAATTTGCCAAAGCGGTTTGGGAATTTCAATCACCCGCTGGTCTGATAAAAACTGATCCAAAAAGCGACGCACTGCTGAAGCCGTCGGTGCATCAGGCGTTCCCAAATTTGCCAAAATAACAGTAACTTTTGCTTTTGTTGCAGTAGACATTCAGCCCTCGTGGCTCGTTTTCGAATGTCTCTACTGTAACAGTTTTCAGTTCATTATCTAAATGGATAACTACGAAGATTGAAATTGAAAAGGCCGATCCTTTTCCAATAAATTGCTATCCAAAAGTTTAGTCGCCTTCGGGGTCAACTGCCAAAGCATGCGCTGACGATCATCTCGACCCGACTGAACAATCCAATCATTTTGACGCATTTGCATTTTGATGCTGTGCAAAGCACGAATATTAATTTGCGAGCGTGCAACAGCATGGGCACGAGGCATTTCTAGACGCGCATCATTCAAACCAGTTTCGTTTAAATACTCATTTATGCGTTTGGAGAAATACTCTTCAGGAGTTGGGTGAATAAAGGTTGTCCCCAAAACAGAGAGTAATTGCGCCCAAGTCATCTGCTTTTGAATTTTCAGCTCTTTGAAGTTGCCATCTTGATAGGCATGCATCCGATAATCAAAAGCAAAAAATTCATGCATAGCCACTTTGGGTAAAGACAAAAATGGATCGACTTCACGTTTACCCACTTCAGTTTCCAATTGCACCAATTTGGCTTTGAGTTTATCTATTTCGTCATGCAACACTTGAGTATTCTGCGGACGTACCCAACCGGACACAGGATAGCGCTCTAGCATTTGCGTCATATTCAAGCGAACGGCCATTTCCAAGTCACGCATGGTGCGATAAGTGAAAACCTGATCGACTTCGTTTTGGAGTAGTTTTCTAAACTCTTTGAATTTTTCACGCAGCTCAGCTTTGTCGTCATGTAAACATAACTCACGGGCATCAGGATCATCATGCATAAATACAATAATCGGCTTTTGTTTGGTGACCGCATAAATGTATTCAAGGTGCATATATCCCACCCCTGACACGGACTGTTCGCCATATTTGCTGCCCAGCAACAATATGACATAGTCACAGTCATCGATCTGACGGCGTGCAAAAGCCGTTGAAAGTGGTGTCCGTTGTTCCAATCCCCAAGAAAAAAATCCCATGCCCACTAAAGTTTGGGCCAAAATGATCCGCTCTGGTTGCATCTCACTTCCAGAGGTAGTTATAAACACTTGATAACGCTTATCGAGCATCGGTTATCCTCATTATTCTTCGCAGCATCCCATCCCCCAAATTCCATTAGATAGACACTGTGACTAACTCAAGCATATTAGGTTGCAATTTTTGACTATATATCAAAATACTCGACTTATTTGTTTAAAAATTAATCAGATATGTTTGAAATAGTCCAATTTAGTTCTGGTTCAAGCAAAAGTTGTAAGATAGGTCTCAAACTTTCTGCATTATTTCCACTGACATAACATTCAATTCGAACATCACCATCATGATTTTGTTCAAATAATAACTCATTTTTGATTAAAATACGGGCTGTTTGTCGTGCAACTGCCAGTCCAGAGTCAATTAATGTCAGTTTCTGACCAAAAATAGATTGTATCGCTATTTTCAAAAAAGGGTAATGGGTACAGCCTAAAACTAAGTAATCTGCACCCTGATCAACAACCGGTTGTAAAATATCTTTTAACGTGGCTAAACATGCCGCACTCATCTGCGCGCCGCTCTCAACAAAAGGCACTAAATCTAAGCAGGTCACTGGAATCACCGTGACTCCCGAAGGCTGTGCGAATTTATCAACGACGTCTTTAATCAACTGCCCGCGAAAGGTCGCAGGAGTGGCTAGAACAGCCACGGTTTTGGATTTGCTTTGCAATACCGCAGGTTTTAGGGCAGGAACAAGGCCGATAATCGGGAAGTTGTCGCCATAGTGCTCGCGTAAATAATCCAAACTAAAGGCTGAAGCGGTATTACAGGCCACAACTGCAACTTTACAGCCTTTGCGGTAAAGCCACTCAATCGCTTGCGCAGTCAATTCTCGAATATTTTGATCATCGCGCGGCCCATAAGGCACATGTGCGGTATCGGCAAAATAAATGAATCGTTCATGTGGTAAATGCTTGGCAATTTCTTGAGCGATGGATAAACCGCCTATTCCCGAATCAAATATCCCGATTGGCGCATTAGCTGTCGCTTTTGGCATGGGGTTGATCAGAGGAAATAAGGGCTGAATGGCACTCATGAGAACTCGTTGCAGTATAAAGTTAAAAGATCAATCAAGCTTAAACCTCAGGTGCCTAATTGCAATAGCAAATCACCACTTTGTAAGCACAGTTTGACCTGACCCTCCGCATCGTCGCTTAGCTCACCCATTTCCACCAAATGAAAAAAAGCCGCACGTTGAATCAGTGCATTGATGCCAAAGCGAACATGCACATAAGGGCGTAGCTCCCCTTGGAAGGCACGCATAAAAATGGGATGGTCTTCATCAACAATCACCACATCCTGTGTGGTCGTGGTCAGTTGTAAGTAGATTTTTCCTGCAATTTCGACTTGATCAACCTGATTGACAAATAAAGGCTCATCTTCAACCTCGATTTCAATCTGCTCGACTGGGGTTTTGAGATAAAACTTATCTTCTTCTTTCCAAAGTACCGTTGCAAACAGCTCAATCATGGCTGGACGTTTGATCAATTGACCTTCGTGCCACCATTCTCCATTGGCTAAAACCTTCAAATCCATTGCGCCACAATGCTTTGGGTGCCATTGATCTAAAGGGGGGATTGACCTTTTGTGACCGGACTGTCCATCTTTTATGTATTGTGCAATATCGGTTAAGTTTTTATTATCAGCAATAGCTACTTTTTTCGTCGGATTTGCTGAGTTGTGCTGCTTATCCATAAAATTCATGCCTGTCTGACGGAAAAATAATATGATTCAGCCAATTGGCTAGAACTCGGTTTAAACCTATACTAGCTCACAATATAAAAGACACGATGATAAATTTTGTGTCTGGGAACTAAGAACACTCATGGCAGCACCGTTCTTTGAGTCAAAACGGTTGCCACCTTTAACCATATGAGGAGTCCTACATGGAACACATCGAACGTGAATCGATGGAGTTTGACGTAGTCATCGTTGGCGCAGGCCCTGCTGGCCTTTCTGCTGCGATTAAAATTCGTCAACTTGCAATTGAAAACAACCTTAATGATCTGTCCGTTTGTGTCGTAGAAAAAGGCTCTGAAGTTGGTGCGCATATCCTTTCAGGTGCTGTGCTCGAACCGCGTGCGATCAATGAGTTGTTCCCAAACTGGAAAGAAGAAGGTGCGCCTTTAAATGTTCCAGTAACTGAAGATAAAACGTATTTCCTAATGTCTGCTGAAAAGTCACAAGAAGCGCCGCATTGGATGGTTCCTAAAACCATGCATAATGATGGCAACTATGTGATTTCACTTGGTAACGTGGTGCGTTGGTTAGGTCAAAAAGCTGAAGAATTAGAAGTGTCTATTTTCCCAGGTTTTGCTGCATCTGAAATTCTTTATCATGCTGATGGTACGGTTAAAGGTATCCAAACCGGTGATATGGGGATTGGTAAAGATGGTGAACCAACACATAACTTTACGCCGGGCTATGAACTACATGCCAAATACACGATTTTTGCGGAAGGCTGTCGTGGTCATTTAGGTAAACGCCTGATTGCCAAGTTTGATCTCGATAAAGATGCAGACCCTCAACACTATGGTATCGGCATCAAAGAACTGTGGGAAATTGACCCTGCAAAACACAAACCAGGTTTGGTGATGCACGGTGCAGGTTGGCCTCTAGCTGAAACAGGTTCTTCTGGTGGTTGGTGGCTATATCACGCTGAAAACAACCAAGTCACTTTGGGTATGATCGTGGATTTATCTTACGAAAACCCACACATGTATCCATTTGCAGAAATGCAGCGTTGGAAAACGCATCCACTGATTAAGCAATATCTTGAAGGTGGTAAGCGTATTTCTTATGGCGCACGTGCTGTGGTCAAAGGTGGTTTAAACTCACTGCCGAAGTTTACCTTCCCAGGTGGCTCTTTAATTGGTGATGATGCAGGCTTCCTAAACTTTGCTAAAATTAAAGGCTCACATACGGCCATGAAATCGGGCATGTTGTGTGGTGAGGCAGTATTCGAAGCGATTCAAGCAGGCGTTGAAAAAGGTGGTGATCTTGCCATTGCACGTGTGCTTGAAGGTGAAGACTTCTTTGCAAAAGAGTTAACCGCTTACACAGACAAGTTCAACAACAGTTGGTTAAAAGAAGAGTTATATCGTTCTCGTAACTTTGGCCCAGCAATGCACAAATTTGGCACATTCGGTGGTGGTGCATTTAACTTCATCGATCAAAATGTATTTAAGGTCCCGTTTACACTGCATGACTTAGTGCCTGACTTCAGTACACTGAAAACTGTAGATGCAGCAACAGTGAAACCGAACTATCCAAAACCAGATGGCAAGTTGACCTTTGACCGTTTATCTTCAGTATTTGTATCGAATACGGTACATGAAGAAAATCAGCCAGCACACTTGAAACTGACCGATGCTTCTATTCCTGTAAATGTAAACCTACCAAAATGGGACGAGCCAGCTCAGCGCTACTGCCCTGCTGGTGTTTATGAAATTATGGAAGAGAACGATGGTTCGAAGCGTTTCCAAATTAACGCGGCTAACTGTGTGCACTGTAAAACGTGTGATATTAAAGATCCATCTCAGAACATTACTTGGGTAACTCCTGAGGGTGGTGGTGGTCCGAATTACCCAAATATGTAATTCCTTACGACACGGCAAAGCGGTTGCTTTGCTAACCGTGTCTCATACCCGAACATGTAATGTTAAAACGGGCTTGCGCTGAGGCGCATTTCCGAGCAAGTAATCGCTTTTAGATTAAAAAAATCCCTTCAGTATTGAAGGGATTTTTTTTAATTAATAGGCATCTGACTTTTTGCTAAAAACCATCACCGTTGGCCCTATCGCGGTATGTCCAACCCCATGATCTTGATAAATTTCAATCCGATAATCGGCACACTGATAGACATATTTATTTTCAGCTTGTTTCCAGCCGTTTTGCGCCACCTGAAAGCGTTTTAATACTCGACTTTTAAAAACATCTAAATCGGTTTCATACGTCGCAAGTGGCCCATCTAGAAAACTTAAACTGTATGAAATAATCATTTTAGAATGCGGATCGTAACGAATATGCTGAACCCAGCTCACACCAGCTTTTTTAATTTGTGTATCTACACCTTGTGCAAATTCAAACTGATAATTATCGCCCCCTAAAATAACCGTTTTTGCGGTGGGATGATGCTGTTGAAATTCACGAATATGCTGTCCAATTTTTAAACCTGCAACATTCATCGTGCCTACAGGAACTTCACAAGATTTTGCCCAAGAAATTGAATAAAATAATGCAAAAATATGAGCCCATAAGAACACATTTATTCTTTTCATTCTGATTTCCTTGGATGAACTTGATTTCTTTTTCTTTACTCAAGTACATTTTAAAAGGCTAAGACAAATGTCCTAACCCTTTTTAACTAAATAATGAAATTCTTTATTGCCATTTTCGTCTAAGCGCTCTTCTTGCAGCAAAAGTTCATGCCCAAGATGCATACAAAATTTCGGAATATCCCATGAAGTGGAGTTGTCCGTTGCAAACACCTCCACTACATCTCCCGATTTAGACTTGCGAATGGCTTGATGCAACATCATCACAGGCTCAGGACAGCGTAAACCACGGGTGTTTAATTGGATGCTTGGGCTCACTTCCAAATCAGACATATACAAACTCAAAAATTTAAAAACTTGCCAATTTTAACACAACTGCCCATTTCGCATATCTGTTTGCATAGCTTGATGGCAGATGAACCTCGTATTTAAAAGTATTGATCTAATCATTCATGCAATCCTTGCTTAATTACAATAGACAACTGTGTTTTCTACGGTATGATAAAATTAAGTTTTTTAGATATTAAGCGTCTTTAGGAAAGATCATGCACGAGGAATCAGGCCCGTCGTGGGGAATGCGTGGCTTACGCAAATGGTTAGGTACCGCGCCAGAAACTCGCGATGAACTGTTAAAGTTAGTTCAAGATTCACGTCGTTTTTTAGAACCCGACACTGTTGCGATGTTAGAAGGCGTATTAGATCTTCCAGCAACCAAAGTCCGCGAGGTCATGACACCGCGTACATCGATGATCAGCCTACAAGAAGATGATGAGTTACTCGACATTTTGCATACTCTGGTTGAGTCAGCACATTCGCGTTTCCCTGTCTTTTCATCAGATCAACCAGACAATGTCGTGGGCATTTTATTAGCCAAAGACTTATTGCCTTTTTTGACTGAACCAAACAATAAAGTGGATATACGTGCGCTGATGCGTCAACCTTTATATGTCCCTGAAAGCGCACGCTCAGACCAAGTGCTTCGCATGTTGAAAAATACCCAAACGCACATTGCGGTGGTGATTGATGAATATGGCACGACCTCAGGTTTAGTGACGTTAGAAGATATTTTGGAAGAGATCGTCGGTGAAATTGAAGATCAACACGACAAGATCGATGAGGAAGCTGAATATATTATTCCCGATAATGACCCAACGACCGCAAATACGTGGCTGGTTCAAGCACTTACACCAATCGAACACTTTAACAATCTTTTAGATGCAGACTTTTCTGATGATGAGGTTGAAACTGTGGGCGGTTTATTGCTTCAAGAAATTGGTTTAGTGAGTGATTTACAAGGTCAGGTGATTGATCTTGAAAATTGGGAATTTACCATTGTAGAAGCAGATGCACGTTCTATTCATCTGATTCGAGCCGTTCGTAAATGAGAGCTTACTTTGACAAACTGTTAACCCCCAATCCACAACAAAAACAGTTACCTTTAATTTATGCACTTTTAATTGCCTTATTTTCAGGGGCGGTCTTTAGTTTTGCACTCGCCCCTTATCATTATTGGTGGTTGGCAATCTTATCCCCTGCACTGCTCTATGCCACTTTACGCAGGCGCAGTGCAAAACAGGCCTTTGGTATTGGTTGGGCCTATGGTTTTGGCCTCTGGTTCGTGGGGGCTTTTTGGCTCTACACTTCCATCCATGTCTATGGCGATACCAATAGTGCCTTAAGTATCGGTATGATCGGCATTATGGCCTTGGTCATGGGCTTATTCACGGCTGTCCAAAGCTTTATTTACCGCCGTTTTTTCCCTGAAACGCCACTAACCTTCGCTCCGCTTTGGGTGCTTTTTGAATGGGCAAAAACCTGGGTCTTCACAGGCTTCCCATGGCTGTTTGCAGGCTATGCCTTTACAGAACGTTTACTGGATGGGTATGCGCCATTATTTGGTATCTTCGGGGTATCGTTTGTAGTCTTGGTGTTGGCCTGCGCACTGGTCGAAGTTTTAAACCGTCGCGTCTTCTGGGTCATCCCCTCTGCTTTATTGGTGCTC
Source organism: Acinetobacter sp. MYb191 (assembly GCF_037572605.1). Lineage (NCBI taxonomy): Bacteria > Pseudomonadati > Pseudomonadota > Gammaproteobacteria > Moraxellales > Moraxellaceae > Acinetobacter > Acinetobacter sp. MYb191. The sequence continues at coordinate 222,452 of NZ_JBBGZP010000005.1, forward strand.
GGCGCATGGGGCGCATCAAAAATTGAATTCGTCTCCGCAAAAAATACACCACCATTATCGGTTTCTTTAATTCAGGGCAATATCCCACAAGACTTAAAATGGCTCACTGAGTATCAACTGAAAACACTTGGAATCTATGCGGATTTAACCAAAACAGAATGGGGACGAGACCTCATTGTTTGGCCTGAATCCTCTATTCCGATGTTCCAGAGTGATATCGAACCCTTTTTAGTTGCAATGACGGCACAGGCCAAGAAAACCACCACGGCGTGGGTCACCGGTATTCCATACTGGGATATTTCAGGCTCTGAAGCGGCAGGTCGACCACTGTACTACAACAGTATTATGGCCAATGGTGCTGAAGCCGAAGGACTCTATAAAAAGCAACGTTTAGTGCCTTTTGGTGAATATATTCCACTATCTGGTTTACTGAAATGGGTGTTGCCTGCCATGCAGAATGATCCGTCGATGAGTGGTTTTTCACGTGGCGAACAACAGCAACAACCGCTTTCTATTCATCAGCAGCACTTAGGCGCGGCCATTTGCTATGAAGTGGCTTATCCGAACTTGACGCGTCGTAATGCCAGCCAAAGTGATTTCTTGGTGACAGTTTCCAATGATGCATGGTTTACAGGAACCGCAGGCCCTTTACAGCATTTACAGATGGTTCAAATGCGTGCCAAAGAAAATGGACGCTGGTTTATCCGTGCCACTAATACAGGCGTGACGGCGTTTATTGACCATCAAGGGCATATCGTAAAACGTGCCCCACAAGATGTGGCAACCGTGCTTCGCGGCGAACTGCCTGCTATGCAAGGTCAAACGCTGTATACCCGTTTAAGTGACTGGCCAATTTTAGGTTTCTCAGTCTTTTTACTGATCTTGGGCTGGATCTATCGTCCACGTAAAGTCGATGTATCGTTTAAGTCTCGTCGATAGTTGCTATTGTTAGATCAGATTGTTCCAAAGAAAACCCCAAGCTGAGCTTGGGGTTTTCTTTTTCAATTATAGTAGCTTGGTACCTACTGGAACATCTGTATCAGGCACACACAGCACCACGCCTGCATCTGAATCATGAAAGCCTGTCACTAAGCACTCAGACTGGATGGGACCAATTTGTTTGTTTGGAAAGTTAACCACCGCCACTACCAATTTACCCAATAACAGTTCAGGTTGATAACGCTCAGTAATCTGCGCACTCGATTTCTTAATGCCAATTTCATGGCCAAAGTCGACATGTAAAATATAAGCGGGCTTACGTGCTTGCTCAAAGACTTCGGCCTGAATAATACGCCCGACTCGGAGCTCTACTTTTAAAAAATCCGTCCAATCAATCTGTTCCATATTTCACTCTATATTTATATTTTTTACAGTATAGGGAGCGAACACTAGGATTATATACAACGAAACAGACAAGCGATCCTATCTTTCCGCCATTCTTCATGACGCAATAAAAAACCGAGCGTATGTGCTCGGTTTTTTATCACAACTATGAATGTCAGTATTAAATTTGACTGACCAAATAGGACACCATACCAGCTAAAAAGAGCATCGGGGTATAACGGTAGAACATGACCACTTTTTGTTCTAATGCTGTAATCTGTACTTGATCGAGTGTGAGTACGGTTGCTTTTAACGCAGACCAAAAGCTCAAAACCGCCCATGTGCTGAACAGACTGATTGCAAAGAAACCCACCATAATTTGGCTGCTGCCTTCAGTCGACTGCCAGACACTTAAAACACCTTGAGCAACAGGAAGCATACTCAAAATCAAAAGAACAGATTTGAGCATCGACCAATGGAATTGACTCATTTCATCCAACAAGGTTAATGCTTTCATTCTATTCTCCTCAGGCAAATCAGTTGCCATTGAGAACATTATGCAAGGATTTAAATAAATAAAAAGCCTATTTTTATCCATAATTTACATTATTTGTAATCAATAAATATGGGAATAATTATTATTATAAATCTCAGCTGATGCTTATTATATTTAATATTTTAAAATCATAATCTTAGATATTAATTTTAAATTAAGATGTATTATCATTACAGTCCACATTGACATAACCTATGCACTGTAATGATATATTCAATTAAACCCAATATATAATAATTCTCAATTAAGGTTGATACTGAATATCAGCACCGGTTTCTTCACCACCTTGCTGTCCATCTGCGCCAAAAGAATATAAATCAAATGGTCGTCCATCAGTCCCAGGTGCAACATATTGAATGTCATTGTCCCAACTGTCTTTCGGATATCCACCTTTCACATAACCGCCGGGCAACCAATTTTTTGCAGACTCAGGCTTATTCACCAAAGCGTCGAGTCCACCCTCTTGCATCGAAGGATATTTACCATTATCCAATTTATATTGATCCAATGCCGCAGCAACCCCTTTAAGGGTAATGACAGTGGTATCAACTTTGGCTTTTTCACTGCGTCCCATCACATTGGGTACAATTAAGGCTGCCAACACACCTAAAATAACAATCACCACCATGACTTCAATTAAGGTAAAGCCTGAAGCTTGGCGTCTATAGATTTTTGATTGCATGTGAATTTTCTCTTCCATCTTATATTTTTAAAATTAAATCATATTGTTCATGTTGACGATCGGCAGCATCACGGCGATCACAATCACCAAGACAATGCTTGCCATCAGAACCAACATCAGTGGTTCAAGTAAAGCCAGCAAGGTCGATATAAGCGTTGTCACTTCTCGGTCTTGCATGGTCGATGCGCGCTCCAACATCCGATCCAATTCACCCGACGTTTCACCACTTTTAATCATTTGTACCATCATCGGTGGGAAATAACCACTGCGCTCCAGCTGGGTCGCAAGGTTCCCGCCTTCAGTCACTTTTTCTGCGGCATGATTGACCGCATCGCGAATCACCCAGTTATTACTCACCGCCGCGCCAATTTTTAATGCATCCACCAAGGGCACACCAGACTGGGTCAAAATCGATAAGGTACTGGCAAAACGTGCGGCATTTATACCACGTGAAAGTTTACCGAATAATGGCAATTTGAGCGTTAAACGATCAAAGGCATAATGCCCTGCGGTGGTTCTTAAAAATCGCAGTAATAAGCCGATACCGAGTACACTGCCCACCAATAAAAATGGCCATGCCACTCGAATAAAATCACTGGCTTTCATCAAGGCAACCGTAATCCATGGCAAGGCATCTTTACTTTGATCAAAGGTTTTGACAATGTCAGGCACCACATAGGTCATAAGTCCCATCACGATGGCAAAAGACATCAGCATTAAAATAATCGGGTAAATCATCGCGCCTTGGATTTTCTTTTGCATTGCAAAACGATTTTCGGTGTAGTCTGCCAGCTGATCTAAAATTAAGTCTAAATGTCCTGAACGTTCGCCAGCGGCAATCGTAGCAATGTACAACTCTGGAAAACGTCCCGATTGCTGTAAGCCTTGCGCCAATGAGTGGCCTTCCAATACTTTAGAACGCACTGACATCAATAGATTTTGTACATGTGCTTTTTCTGACTGCTTTCCGACCGCACGAATGGCTTCTTCCAGAGGAATGGCCGCCGCCACAAGTACAGAAAGTTGACGTGTCAATAAAGCCAAATCATAGGCGGTAATTTGTTTTTGAAACCATGTTTTACTGCTGTGCTTATCTTTTTGTTCAACAGGATCAACCGAGACTGGAATCAGCGCTTTATCACGAAGTTGTTGCCGAATTTGACGTGCTGAATCCCCTTCGAGCACGCCTTTTTGCTGCTTTCCTGCGGCATCGAGTGCGGTAAATTGATATGCTGGCATGTTTACGCTTTCTAATTGTCCATTTAGTCATTTGGCGCTGTTGCATGTCGGCACCAAAATCATTCATATTCTAAGTTATAAATTATGTCATCACTCTAACACAACTCATTCATCGCACAACGACAATTTCATCAGGACAGTTTGAGCTTTTTATGCCAGAAAATACACTTTCCACCACACCAAGCTACCGTATTCGTGTGGCTGTTCCCGTTTATCTATATGACTGTTTTGACTATAGTTTAACGGCTGAACAATACCACCAAGCTGAAGTGGGTGCACGTGTGGCTGTCTCATTTGGTCGCCAAAATGTGGTCGGTGTCATTGTTGAGAAACTCACTGATGAGAAACCACTCGATTTAGGCTTTAAACTTAAAGCCATAACTGAGTTGCTCGATGACAGCGCTATTCTAGATGCTAAAGTTTTAAGTTTATTGACATGGTCAGCGCAATATTACCAATTTCCCATTGGGGAAGTGATGCATGCTGCTTTACCCAGCTTTTTACGCCAAGGTAAACCCTATAATTTACTGGCGCGAATGTGGAAGCTGATCGATGATCATGCCGAAGACAAATTGAAGCGTTCTGAAAAACAACAAGATGCCTATAAAATTTTAAAGCTGCATCCCACAGGAACTTCTGAAAACATTTTAAATTTGGCAGGCATTGAAACTGCGACCTTAAAAGCCTTAGAAAAAAAGCAAATCACCCAGTGCATACTTGAAGCTCAAGACTTTAAACCGCAAGCCATGACACTGGCGCAAATGCCTCTCACGCCCAATGATGAACAAAAGCGAGCCATTCAAAACATTCTCAAAGCTCGTCATAGCTACCATGCTTTCTTACTGGATGGTTTAACCGGTAGTGGGAAAACTGAAGTCTATTTACAAGTCATGCAAGAGATTTTAAAACAAGGCAAACAGGTCTTGGTATTAGTGCCTGAAATTGGTCTCACCCCACAAACAGTGAGCCGTTTTCAGTCACGTTTTCACTGTCATATTGCACTACTACATTCAGGTTTAAATGATTCTAAGCGCCTGCAAGCTTGGCAAAGTGCACAAACGGGAAAAGCTTCGATTGTGATTGGGACTCGTTCTGCCATCTATACGCCCCTTCCTCATTTGGGTTTGATTGTTTTAGATGAAGAACATGATCTATCTTTCAAGCAACAAGAAGGCTTCCGCTACCACGCTCGTGATGTGGCTTTATACCGTGCACATTTAGAAAACTGTCCGATTATCCTCGGTTCTGCAACGCCAAGTATCGACAGTTATGCATTGGTTGAACAAGGTAAAATGACCCGTTTGGAGTTGGACCAACGTGCAGGTGTGGCCGTGATGCCGAAAATGCATGTGATCGATCTGAAAGTGGCACAAAAACAAAATGGCATTAGCCAACAGCTGATTCATGAAGTACAAAAGCGCTTAGACAAAAAAGAACAGGTGCTGATTTTTTTAAACCGTCGCGGCTATGCGCCTGTGTTGATTTGTGAAAGTTGTGGCTGGCAGGCGAAGTGCCCCCACTGCGATGCCAATTTTACCGTGCATCGACAGCCCTACCAGCATTTGCACTGTCACCACTGCGGCACCATCCACCGCATGCCTGAACACTGCCCGCAATGTCAGCATAATGAACTGAAACCAATTGGTTTAGGCACCGCAAAAGTTGAAGAAAACCTACAAGCACTGTTCCCCAACTTTGACGTAATTCGGGTTGATCGTGACTCGACCAGTCGGGTCGGCAGCTGGCAAAAAATCTATAACAAGATTCAGAAAAGTGAACCCATCATTTTGCTCGGCACCCAAATGCTGGCCAAAGGACATCACTTTCCTTATGTGACTTTGGTGGCGATTTTAGACATCGACTCAGGCTTACTCAGTGTTGACTTTCGTGCCACAGAACGTACTGCACAGCTCATCATCCAAGTCGCTGGACGTGCTGGGCGTGGCGAGAAAAAAGGCGAAGTCTATTTACAAACTCTACGTCCAGATCATCCTTTGCTGAATACCCTGCTAGAGTCGGGCTATCGCAGCTTTGCCAAGCAAACGCTGAAAGAGCGTAAAGCTGCATGGATGCCACCTTATCGCTATGCGGCTTTATTGCGCTGTGAATCCAAAGACCAAGAGCTAAATCAAAACTTTTTACAAGAGCATGCGCAAGCACTGCGCCAAGCCTCAGAAAACAGTATTGATATTTGGGGACCGATTCCTGCGCCGATGGAGCGTAAAGCAGGCCGCTATCAAGCGCATATGGTACTCCTGTCCAAAGACCGTGGGCGGATGCATTTTTATATTCGTCAGTGGTGGCAAAATGTCTGGCATAACAAACCACATGGTATGAAATTGAGCCTTGATATTGATCCACAAGAGTTAAGTTAAGACTTGACGTGAATAAGGTTTAGACCTGAGTCGCGGTGTCCCTTAAACTTCCAACATAAAGAAAAAAATTTAGGACAGGGCAATGTCTCTACTGCTTCAAATCACCCTCTTTTTGGCTGCGGCACTGATGATCGTTCCGTTGGCCAAACGGCTGGGGATTGCCACGGTACTCGGCTATTTATTCACGGGTATCTTACTCGGTCCCAGTGTATTAAATGTCGTCCATGACCCTGAAGACATTCATAAACTCGCTGAGTACGGCGTGATTTTCTTGATGTTCATTATTGGACTAGAACTTCGCCCACAACGTTTATGGGAAATGCGTAAATCCATTTTTGTGATGGGCAGTTTACAAGTAACACTCTGCGGCGTGCTACTGGCGTGCATCGTCTTTTTTGCCCTGCAACAGCAGATTGCGGCCAGTGTTGTGATTGGTTTTGCCCTTGCCCTTTCTTCTACCGCTTTTGTGCTACAGCTTTTAAGCGAAAAACAGCAGCTCAATACCACTTTTGGTCAGCAGTCTTTTTCTATTTTACTCTTCCAAGATATCGCTGCGATTCCGCTGATTGCGATTATCCCCCTTCTTGCGGGAACAAACTCAACCCATCATGGCATTGCCTACTTTGCAGCGATTGTTTCTACCTTTACAGGCTTGTTTTTATTTAGCCGCTACCTCATGCGCCCTTTTTTCCGCTTTGTGGCTAAAAGTGGCGCGCACGAACTGATTACTGCAGTCGGTTTGTTTATTGTCTTAGGCGTAGTCGCGCTGATGGATGTCTTAGGCATCAGTACCACCTTGGGCGCATTTTTAACTGGGGTACTTCTAGCTGACTCTGAATTCCGTCATGAACTGGAAGCCAGTATTGCACCATTTAAAGGTCTACTTCTCGGTCTATTTTTTATGACCGTCGGGATGAGCACGCAAGTTTCGCTCCTGTGGGAAAGCCCAAGTCTGATTATTGGCGGTGCGTTATTGCTGATGTTGGTCAAACTACTGGCCTTAACGGCCATCGCTCGCTACTTCGAGTTTTCATGGCGCAATAGTTTGATGCTGGCCACCTGTTTGGCACAAGGCGGTGAGTTTGCTTTTGTGGTGCTCAATGTTGCCATGAGTGAACACGTGATTACGCAGGCCATTTTAGAGCCGATCAATTTGATCGTGACATTGTCGATGATTCTGACGCCTATTCTGTACTGGCTGATGAGTTCGTGGGTGGTGCCACTATTCGAAAAAGAAACCACACCCGTCTATGATGAGATTCCTGAACAGCATAACCCGATGATCATTGCTGGCTTTGGCCGTGTCGGACAAATTGTGGCGCGTTTGGTTCACTTACAACACCAAACCTTCACAGCGATTGATAGCAATATCGACAAGGTTGATTTCGTTCGCAACTATGGCGGTAAACTCTACTATGGTGATGCCACTCAACCCGATATCCTGCGTGCAGCAGGTATAGAACATGCCAAAGTGTTTGTGTTAGCCATTGATGATATTGAAGACTCGATGAATGTGGCACGCCATATCCGGCTCAATTATCCAGATTTAAACTTGCTGGTCCGTGCCCGCGATCGACATCATGTACATTTACTACGTGACTTAGGGGTGGAACATATTTGGCGTGAAACCTATTTATCGTCTTTAGGGATGGCCTATTTTGCCCTGCGTAATTTAGGCATTGCAGAACAAGATGCCTATAAGAGCATTGAGTTATTTCGCGATTATGATGAAAAACTGCTCGCGCAGCAGCAAAGTATTTATAACGATGAACAGAAGGTGTATGAAACACATCGGAATGCTCTGGCCGAATTAGAACACTTATTTGAAAGTGATACCCAATTACGCCAAAGCCCTGTGGGTGTTGACCTACAACGTGAGTTACAACATGACCGAATAGATGTAACACGGGATGAAGTAAAATGACTTGTGTTTTACAATATCGTCACCATTAAGACAGGATATTGGAGAAATTTATGTCTGATTTGCGTCAACGCTTTTATATTGAAGATAGTCCTGTTCGTGGTGAAGTGGTTCATCTAGAAGAAACCCTACAAACCATCTTGGCGCAGCGTGATTATGCACCTGCAGTCCAAGTGCTGTTAGGTGAAATGCTCAGTGCCACGGCATTACTTGCCAGTACTTTAAAAATTAAAGGCCGTATTAGTTTACAAATTCAGGCTTCAGGTAGTTTCAAATGGGCCATGGCTGAATGTAATCACCTTGGTGAAGTGCGTGCCTTGGCGGATTATGAAACGGATTCACGCTTTAATGCTGCTGACAGCAGCAGTACGGTATTGAGCACCCTCATTAGCCCTGTACTATTTATTAATATTGAGCCAGAATTTGGTGAGCGTTATCAAGGGATTGTGGCTTTAGACAAGCCAAATCTTGCAGGTTGTTTAATGCAGTATTATGACCTATCTGCCCAAATTCCAACGCGTATCGTTTTGGCCAGTTCAGCCCAACGTGCTGGCGGTTTACTCATTCAGCTGTTACCACGTAACAGTGAAGAGGAACAAGAACGTGTTGATCAAGACTTATGGCCACGCCTGACCATGTTGACTGAAACGCTCAAAATCGAAGAGTTAACCGATTTAGAATCCAGTGAAATTCTTTACCGTTTATACAACGAAGAAGAAGTACGCTTGCCTGAAGTTGAAGTACTGAAATTTGGCTGTACCTGTTCTAAAGAACGTTGTGCTCAAGCGCTTGAACAAATTGGCGCCGAAGCCGTTCGTGAAACGCTAGAACATCAAAACCCGATTACCATGGACTGCCAGTTCTGTAACACGCAATACAGCTTTAGTGCAGAAGAAGCCTTAGGTTTATTTGGTGAACACTTAAGCTAAGCACGTCATGTGCAATAAAAAAAGAGCAGCTGAACTGCTCTTTTTTTATGCCTTTGTTCTCATAAAAATAAGATAATTCAAATGATTCATCACTTTTATTCATAGATATTTCACTGGTCACACCGCTTAAATTTCGTTATAAATAAACCCATAATTTTTATATGTCTTTATTTTTCTCTTCCATTGGGGTTTTATCATCATGAAATTTTCTTGCAGTCTTTTCGTACTCAGCAGTTTATGTGCCTTCTCCAGTTTTGCAGCAACTGATCCTTTGGTCGGAAAATGGAAAACTATCGATGATAAAACAGGATACTCTCTCAGTGACGTCATGATTGAAAAAGACAAAAACAATAGCTATAAAGCAGTCATCGTAAGTACGCGTGAAATTCCAGGTGCGGTAAAAATAGAAAACTGTAGCAAGTGTGATGGGGTCAATAAAAATCAACCCATCGTCGGCATGACAACGCTCAGCCATTTGCAGTTAGACAATGCCAAAGATTCGACCTATAGCCATGGACAGTTCCTCGACCCTTTCACAGGGCTACGTTATGACGCATATGCACGACTCAGCAACAATGGTAAGCACTTACGAATTCGAGGAACGTCGACCGAAAATGGCGGTGGGCGCAACATCACATGGGTCAAATATTAAGTATCCCTCATCCATCAAAGCCCCTTTCATCGGGGCTTTTTTCTTGTCATGTTTTGAAACAATAAGGAACATATCTTTACTGTTGAAATCTGCTGAAAGGCTGAATAATGATTAAAACTTAATCAATTTATTTAATCTTATTTATGCCGAAGAACCATTATGAAATACTCGGTTTAACGCGAGATGCGACCGCCGAACAAATTAAAAAAGCCTATCGAAAATTGGCACGTAAGTATCATCCCGATGTCAGTAAGGAGCCTGATGCTGAAGCGCGGATGCAAGAATTGAATGTCGCCTATGACACCTTAAGTGATGAAACGAAAAAAGCAGAATATGACTTTGAACTCGATCATCCACAAGGCTCACAGCAATTCAACCCCAATGCAGACTTTGGCGGTTTTGAAGAAGCATTTCGAAATGCCCAAGGCGGACAACAGGCACATGATTTTTCAGGATTTGAAGACTTATTTGGGCGTTTTGGTTCAGGTTTTGGAGGATCAAACTATCAATATCAACGCCAAAATAGCTCACGCCATAAAGGCGAAGACCAACATGCGCGTTTAGAGGTCGATCTTGAGGTTGGATTCCACGGTACCACCCAAACCATTACCTTACAGATTCCCACTTTAAATGCCTATAGTGAAGCAGAAATTCAGCGTAAAACGCTGGAAGTTAAAATCCCTAAAGGCATGAAAGAAGGGCAACAAATTCGCTTAAGTGGTCAAGGACAGTCGGGTATTCAGGGCGGTGAAAATGGCGACCTGTATATCGAAATTTATTACAAAGATACGGAGACCACACGCGTTGAAGGAGTTGATGTCTATCACCAACTCAACATTAGTCCTTGGGAAGCTGCTTTGGGGCAAAGCATCACCGCCGCACTACCCAATGGTCGGACATTACAAATTCAAATTCCGAAAAATGCCAAAACGGGGCAGCAACTCCGTTTAAAAGATCAGGGGATTCCAGCCAAAACGGCAGGACATTTATATTTAATTTTAAACATTGTTCAACCTCCTGCGCAGAGTGAGCAAGAACAGCAAGCCTACCAAGCCTTTGCTGAAGCCTTCCCTCACTTTAAGCCGCGTCAGTCTTAAGGAGAAAATTATGACGACTATTCAATATCGTGAAATTATTTTAGACGGATGTCGACACGCTGAAATTGTTGATGAACAACATAGCTTTGATTTAAAGCATTTTGCTGAAGCCTGCGGACAAAGTCCTGAATGGGTTTTACAGCTGTTGGAATATGACATTCTGCCTAACCGACCCGATAACCGCATTCACCAATTTTTTGGTGATGATGTCTCACGTGCACGGCGAGCCTATCGCTTACAACGTGACTTTGATGCCAGCTTTACTGCAGTCGCAATGATGCTGGATTTGATTGAGGAAGTTCAAAAACTTCGTCGTGAAGTAAAACATTTACATCTCACTGACCCAGTTCAAACGACTCAACACTAGTTCTATAAAGAAAGATTGGCGCATGCCTTTCTTTCTTTTTTTATTTTTGAATAAGAGGATTAGACGGCAACCATGAAACTCAAAGTTTGTAATAAAAAGACTAAGCTCATGTTTCCTGAATACCGAGACATGATTCAACAGCTTAGAGAAGACAATCCGCATTTTTCTAAAATGTTTGACGACCATGAAGCTCTCGATCAGGAAATTTGTTTACTCGAACAAGACCCTGTCAGGATTCATCGTGGAGAGATTGAGCCCCTCAAACGCAAAAAGTTGTTCATTAAAGATCAGCTTTATCGGATTTTAAAAGGAGCCCAGTTAAAAACTTCTTAAATTAAATCTCCCTGCGACGCCCATATATCCGAATAATAAATTGAACAAGGATAGCGTCAGCATGTAAAGAAACACCTTAAAGCCCATTTGCTTTAATGGTCTATGTGGAAAATCACCGAATTATTTTAATTTGGTGATTTTCTCTAAATCTTTGATGGTGCCCTTCACCGTTTGCTTGATCGGCTCATAATCGATGAACCAAAATAAATTCATATGTTGATCCGCATGCTGCTGTGCCAACATATCGATGACACTTTTTTCGCCACGCCCAACCAAATGACGTCGATAAAAATAATACAGTAAAATCAATGTCGTCATTAACATGATACCCAACATGATCCAAAATCCTGTTGGAGACTTCAGCCCCGGAATAAACTCAAAGTTCATACCATACACGCCTGTCAGTAAGGTCAATGGCGCAAAAATTGCGGTAATAATGGCTAAAATCCGCATATTTTCATTAGTTTGATTGGCAATGGCAGAAAAATGCAAATCGATAGCTGCTTGCACTGCATTTCTCAAACGAATGGTATGCTTTTGAATACGTTCAATATGACTGGTTAAATCATCGACACGTACCAGCATGATGTCTTGTTTTTCGCTACGCTTTTTCCCTTTCAAGTGCGAATAATTATCGACAATTTCATCACGCAATTCCTGCAAAGTCTCAATTTGTTCTTCACACAAGTTTTCCACTTGTTGGAAAGCCATATTCTCTTGCAACAGTTGATGCCACTTGGTAAAACGGCGATGCCCTTGTAAAAGCTCTTGCTGCCAAAACTCCACTCGACGTGTCAGCGGAACACGTAAATCGAGATAACCATCCACCATGTTATTGAGGAGTCTCAAGGTCAAATCTAAAGGCGTTGCAGGTAGTTTTCGGGGTTTATTATGTTCTTCAATCGGACGGCTCAACACCGTTTCCATACGCTGAATATAGCTTTCAACTTCTTTATTGCCCTGCTCTCTAACCGTAATCAAGACTTGCGGCGTGAGCATAAAGCTAATCGGGGTCGTCGCCAGACCAAAAACCCGTTCATGTTTTTCAGTCGCTTGCGTATCAAGCTTGATTTGGTCATCGGGTGTGATCAACTTACGAAAGATCAGCAAGTCATAATCTTCCAAAGTGTCAAAGGCACAAGGATGTTCTAAATTTAGAATGTCACGCAGATGATATTCATTCATCCACAGTCCCGTTGCCGCATAAATGTCCTGCTGCCAATGTTCTGCCCGATTGACCACATCGTCACGGCTACACTCCACCCAAATAAACTCGGCTTCCTGCTCTGCAATCGGCTGTTTCTGCACATAAGTATGCTGTGCGGTGGGATGTTGATAGAAATAATAGCTTTGCATATCTCATTTATTATTGTCTGTCTTAGCCAGCATGATGCCATAAAAAAAGCCCTGAGCAAGCCAAAGTTTACATTGGCCAAGCTCAAGGCTTTTTCAGACAACTCAATTCACATGGCAAACACCATGTGAATTGACAAGAGATTAAACTTGTTCGATGTCTTTCATCGTCAATTTGATACGACCACGGTTGTCTACATCCGCAACTTGTACCTTAATTTCTTGACCTTCTTTCAACACATCTGCCACGTTTGCAATACGCTCGTTCGAGATTTGTGAAATGTGAAGTAAGCCATCAGTACCTGGAAGGATGTTTACAAACGCACCGAATTCAACGATACGAATGACTTTACCAACGTAAATTGTACCTGGTTCAATTTCAGCAGTCAGTGCTTGGATTTTTGCAACCGCAGCAGCAGCAGCAGCTTTGGTTTCACCAAATACACGAACGGTACCGTTGTCTTCAATATCAATTGCAGCTTTGGTTTCTTCAGTAATGGCACGGATGGTTGCACCACCTTTACCAATTACATCACGAATCTTGTCTGGGTTGATGTTGATCACTTGGAATGTCGGTGCATGCATTGAAATTTCAGGGCGAGCACGTGAAATCACTTGGTTCATTTCATTCAAGATATGCATACGGCCTGCATACGCTTGGTTCAATGCCGCTTCCATGATCTCTTCAGTGATACCTTCGATCTTGATATCCATTTGAAGTGCAGTAATACCGTTCGCAGAACCGGCTACTTTAAAGTCCATGTCACCTAAGTGATCTTCATCACCTAAAATGTCAGAAAGAACTGCGAAACGCTCGCCTTCTTTCACTAGACCCATTGCAATACCTGCAACTGGCGCTTTCAATGGAACACCTGCATCCATAAGGGATAATGAAGCACCACATACAGAAGCCATTGAAGATGAACCGTTTGATTCAGTAATATCCGATACGATACGGATCACGTACGGGAAGCGGTCAGCCGCAGGAAGAACTGCTTGAACACCACGACGCGCCAAACGACCATGACCGATTTCACGACGCTTAGGACCAGATTCACGACCTGTTTCACCGACAGAGTATGCAGGGAAGTTGTAGTGCAACATGAAGTTGTCAGTTTTAGTACCAGCTAGGGTATCAACCATCAACGCATCACGGGTATTACCTAAAGTGGTAGTTACCAACGCCTGAGTTTCACCACGTGTGAATAATGCAGAACCGTGTGCACGGCCTAATACGCCCACTTGAACATCAATGGCACGAACAGTTTTCGTGTCACGACCATCAATACGTGGTTTACCAGACAAGATGTTGTCACGTACCGTACGGTATTTCAAATCTTCGAATAATTCGTCAACTTCAGCAGCAATGCCAGTTTCATCATTTTCAGGAACGAACTGAGCAACAGCTTCTACGTGAAGTGCATCTAATGCTGCGTAACGGTCTTGCTTAACAGCAATGGTATACGCTTCAGAGATTTTCGCTTCAAATGCATCTTTCAATTTGCCAAGAAGCTCTTCATTTTTAACTGGCGCAACCCAAGTTGATTCAACCGCACCCGCAGCAGCAGCAAATTCTTTAATCGCTTGAATTGCGATTTGCATTTCGTCATGACCGAAAAGTACAGCGCCTAACATTTGGTCTTCAGAAAGCTCTTTCGCTTCAGATTCAACCATCAATACAGCAGCTTCAGTACCTGCAACCACAAGGTCAAGATCAGATTCTTTAAGCTGTTCTAAAGTTGGGTTAAGGATGTATTCACCGTTGATTAAACCAACACGTGCGCCTGCGATTGGGCCTGCAAATGGAACACCAGCAATAGACATCGCAGCTGAAGCACCCAACATTGCAGCGATATCGCCTTCCATGGTTTTATCAGAAGAAATAACAGTCGCTGTTACTTGGATTTCGTTGTAGAAACCTTCTGGGAACAATGGACGGATTGGACGGTCAATAAGACGTGAAATTAAAGTTTCAGCTTCAGACTGACGACCTTCACGCTTACCGTAACCACCTGGGATACGACCTGCAGCATATTGTTTTTCTTGGTAGTTAACAGTCAACGGGAAGAAGTCTTGGCCTGCTTTTGCTTTTGGTTGAGCAACGATTGCAACAAGAACCTGTACACCACCCATGGTGATCACAACAGTGTTTGCTTGACGAGCAACACGACCAGTTTCTAAAACAACCGTGTGTTGACCATATTGGAATTCTTTACGAATAATATTAAACATAGACATGTATTTTTCTTTCCTGATTTTTATTCTAGTGGAGACCCCTAAGGTTTGGCATTCACATTGCCATTTCAGGCAACTGTATAAATGACAAAGCTTAGAAGCCGACCTCACCAGAGACTAAAAATATGATTTTAAGACACAAAGAAGGAGCGAAACATTCGCCCCTTCCCCATTACCTCACAGAAGCAAGGTAGACTTTCTTTTTCAGTAATAAAGCATTCAAAATGCGATAGTCCGAAAATAAAAGTTTAATCGAATTAACGACGTAAACCTAAAGCAGCAATCAAGTCGCTGTAACGAGTAGCGTCTTTACCTTTAAGGTAATCAAGAAGCTTACGACGTTGGTTAACCATACGGATAAGACCGCGACGGCTATGGTGGTCGTGTTTGTGCTCTTTGAAGTGACCTTGTAAATCATTGATTTGAGCAGTTAAAAGAGCTACTTGAACTTCTGGTGAACCAGTGTCGTTTTCAGCGCGAGCAAATTTAGCAATGATCTCTGCGCGATCTGCGTTTGTTAAAGCCATTCGATTTCTCCGAGATGCTTATAAGTTACATTTGATACAAATCAAATTGATTCTTCAAAACCAAGTTGACTGCCGTGCATCACTACAGCAAGGCATTATTTTAAGGGATCTAGCGCTATATTGCAAAAATGTTTTATGTTCGCAGTCAATTCAGCAACTGACGGCTTTGCACAAATCATGCACAATAATGACAATCCTGATTTTCAATATCAGACTCAGACCCAATAAAAACGAAAAATAGAGAGAAATTTGTGAAAATTTTATCTGCCAATACCTGTTATGTCCCCCATGACCTCAACCACGTGATTCGTTCTAAGAATGAGGTCTGCGCTACCTTGGGTGGCATGAATGACGCACAAATTCAAAGCATTTGGACCAGTGTAGAGTCTCTATATAAAACAGGAAACTACCCGTTCATCAGCCTCTGTTTACGTCGTCAGGGACAAATATTGTTAAATCGCAGCATTGGTTATGCGCAAGGCAATTCAGCCGATGGTTTAGCGGCAGATGCGAAAATTGGCACACCCGATACCCCAGTTTGCTTATTTTCCGCCTCTAAAATCGTTACAGCCATGCTGATTCATATGTTGGATGAACGCGGTGATCTGAATTTACTCGATCCGATTAGCCACTATATTCCCGAATATGGCGTAAACGGTAAACGTCGTGCCACCATTTTCCATTTACTCGCTCATCGTGGTGGCATTCCTCGCATTGACAGTAAAGTCACACCTGAACTGTTGTTTAATCAAGATCAAATTTTAGAACGTCTTTATGCTGCACAACCCGTTTCAGCCTCAGGCACACATCTGGCGTATCACGCCGTGACGTCAGGTTATATTTTAGGGGAAATTATCAAGCGGGTAACAGGTCAAACGGCCCGTGAATTTCTTGCCGAAAATATCGAAAAACCCATGGGCTTAGATTACTTTAACTATGGCCTAAAACCTAAGTATCGAGCGGATGTCGCTTTAAACTATGCCACAGGTCTACATCCACGTTTAGGCACAGACCATTATCTTAATCGGGTACTGGGCGGTGGTTTACAGTTGGCCGTCGATGTGACCAATGATGCGCGCTTTATGGACACGATTTGCCCAGCGGGCAACATTTATACCAGTGCGGAACAAGCTGGTCGTTTCTTTGAAATGCTCTTGAGTGGTGGCGAATACCAAGACAAACAAATCATGAGTGCCCAAACGGTATTTCGCTCGACATTGGCCACGTCAGGAGTCAGTTTAGATCGGACATTATTAGTCCCGATGCGTTATGCCTTAGGCCCAATGTTAGGGAGTAATCCTATTGGGTTATTTGGACCCATGACTGGGCAAGCCTTTGGACATCTCGGGTTTTCCAATATTCTCTGCTGGGCCGATCCAGAACGTGATATTAGTGTATCGCTATTAACCACAGGAAAATCTGTCGTCGGGACCCACTTACCTGCTTTAGCGAAAATGCTTTATCAAATATCAAAGCATTGTCCCAAAATCTTAAAGCACCAACGTCGCTCCTTATTTGCAACCGATCGAAGCGAAACAGACTTAGTCTGAGCATAAAAAAAAGCCCAAGTAAACTTGGGCTTTTTTGCGCTGTAGTGTTCTTTTATTTTTGTTCTTGTTGTTTTGGTTATCATTATAATAATGCGCTTTTCCGCGTCTTGTATTAAACATTCCATGTTTAATCATTTACATCCTTATGTGACAGATTTTGCCACATCACACAGAAGAAAAAAGTCGTATTTCACTCATCTTCATGTAAGCGATTGCTTACACAAACTCCTCATTTTCTCCATTATTCAACTTAAATCCCTCTAAAAAATGCAGTAGTAAAAATTTAATAAATCAAAAACAGGCACTTAAAGACATAAGAACTAAATTTAAAAAAGCATAAGCCGTGCAATACTGAGACAGTATCTCTTTGATATTTAATCTATGACTGTATTTTATGCTTCGAGGAATGAATGGCTATTTTTTGTCACATTTTGCCAATTTATCAGATATAAAAAAGCCTTGTAGTCTCTCCCAAAACTACAAGGCTTAGCGGCTGTAAGTTTCCTCTTTCACCTACTTCACTGTAAGTTCGCTGTCTACTGACGTTATTATTATCTTTTTGCGATTATACCCAACATTCCGTGTTGAGCTCTTTATGTGAAGCCATCTTCTCAAAATCCTCAGCAAAGCTCTATGCGCAAATCTCCTGAATCCCTGTAAGCCATTTCGTACAAAGCTCCTATTTGTTTATTAAATCTTCACAATTGAATTTGTTGATTAATTTTTCTTGATAGACCACTTTCTCGGGTGGTTCGAGTCACCATAGCATGTACGAATGCATCGGCATCGACCAGTAAACTGACCACTTTTTTCGCCCGCGTAATTGCGGTATAAATCAACTCTTTACTGAGTAATTTTTCAGCCTGCCGATCTAAAACCACCGCGGTATGGGTGAACTCAGAGCCTTGAGATTTGTGAATGGTCAGTGCAAAAGCCGTTTCAATATTTTTGGGTAACCGTGTCGCGGCCACCCATTTATCCAAACTAGGGAAATACACCTCAAACTGCAACTTACCTTGTTGTATACGCTGTAAACACAGGCCAATATCGCCATTCGACACCCCCAACTGATAGTCGTTATAGGTCATCATCACAGGGCGTCCTAAATACCACTCACCCTGCTTGATTTGTTTTGATTGTTCTAATAGACGTTGCTCGATTTGCAGATTGAGCTGTTTTAAGCCGAAATGGCCGTGACGTATGGCGGCCAAAATACGGTAATCATCAAAATGTTGAATCACTTTGGGCACGAGAGACTCATTAGGATTTTGCTGATATTGCTTTAAAGCCTCGACATAGCCCTGAAAGCCAAGCATCAACAGATCATAATAATGCTGCAACTGCTCTACAGATAAAGCCTGCTCGGGCAACAATTCAAGTTGTAAATAATCGACCTTGACCTGATCCAACTCAACCGCCTTCAACGTCGTGGCATGTACCACTTGCTGTTGAAAAGTATGCAATACGCTCTGTTTTTCAGCAGGATGCGTCATTGAGTCAAAACAAGATTGCTGTTGAATAAATTGTGCCAACTTTCCAATTCGTGCATCTGATTTGAAACGACGGCTATTGACCAAATTGACTCTATTTTCAGCCAAAGCTGGAACCTGTTGTAAATCGGCGAGCACAGAGCCAACATCGACAGAAGCCAACTGATCGGCATCTCCCAATAAAATCAAACGGGCTTGATTCGGCATGGCAGCAAAGAGCATCTGCGCCAAATTTAAATCCAGCATTGACGCTTCATCAACGACAATCACATCATAAGGTAAAGGTTGTCTGCTATGAAAACGCGGTTGCTGCGTATTCCCAAGACCCAAAAGTCGATGTAGCGTCACAGGGTTTAAGTTTTTCAAATCTGGGGTAATGAAGTCTTGTAACTTTTCATCCTGAAAAGAGTTCTGCAGGGCTTCTTTCATCCGCTGCGCCGCCTTACCTGTCGGTGCAGCCATCGCAATACGAATATCAGGCAGACTTTGTTTGAGCACCGCAATAATACGCGCCAAGGTATAAGTTTTCCCTGTGCCCGGACCACCTGTAATGATCGCGAGCGCCTGCTCAGCCACCATAACCAAAGCCTGTTTTTGGTGTGGATCTTCAAGTAAATGGGCATAAGCTGAAATATCCACTTGCGTTAAGTTTTGTAGTTTTAACCGTGCCACTTGCTGGGCCAAGGACTGCTCTAAAGCCCAATAACGATACAGATATAGTTGCTGTTCATCGTAAACAAACGGCGCTTTTTGTTGCTGTGCCTGCTGTTCATCCATCACCAAATCATCTAAGACTGTGAGGGCTTCAGCTGCAACCGAGATACAACTCTCACCGCGTAGCATGGCTTCAAGAACCTGTTGAATCATTTCACTACGCGCTTCGGTGTGCCCTGTTTTACTCAGTGGTGACTGCTGAATAAACTGACTCCAACGCGTTAACCATGTGTCTACCACGGCAGCCTGATCAATACTGGCTTTATGAACATTTTCCACACGGTTATCCTCAAAGTTATCCACAACTTAATTCTTTGTTTATGAGTGACTAATTTCACTTAATTCAGAAGTTTTGCCTACATGATTTTCAGTAGAAGTATCTTCAGCAAAATATCCCAAGATGGCATCTAGTCTTAAAATAAACTCTGGGCTGGCATGCCAACTTAGAACCCCTTGATTGGGCTGCCCATTCATCCCTCTCAAATAGAGATAACTCGCCTGTCCAAGATGTTCTTCAATGTCATAGTCCAGCAAATTTACTGTTAAATAGCGATGCAAAGCCACCAAATATAAGCCCGCCTGCAACCAATAACTGGCATGTGACATATTCAATTCGATTGCGTCATGATTGTAGCTCTGCTGATCCGCCCCTAAGAAATTACTTTTATAATCGGCGATGTGATAACGCTGACCATCAAAATAAACCAAGTCAATCGAACCCGTCAGGTAACGAGCAGAATTGGCTTCATTTAAGTCAAGCAGATCAATGCCGTATTCTTGAAACAATGCCTGTATGCGTTTAATCGCCAGCACATGATCGGACAATGACAAATAAAAAGGAAACTCAGCCAAGTGTTCATCGGCTTTGAGTTGCTTCAACTGAAAACCTGCATGCAAAGGCGTTTCTAGCACATCTGCTAACCACGCTTGCATCCACAGCACCAATTGGGTTTCATCATCCTGTCCAAACTCGTGTTGATATTTGCCCAATAACTCTTGCCACAGTAAGGGACTATCATTTTTAAAACGACGATGAATTTCCAGTCCCCAGTCACGTGAGTCCTGAAAGTCAATATGCTCGAAAATTTCGTGCAGGAAGGTTCCCGCAGTCGTCCCCATTGGAAACTGCCGTTTAATCCATGCCAAAGGCTGACTCAGTTCCACATCCTCAAGCACAGGATGATTCATCTCGTCATCCGCACTGCCCACTTTCTCGCTCAAAACCGCTAAGGCATCCATTGCCTCTTTGCGACTCAAATGCTGTGCCAACGCGCTAAAACTGGTTTTGGAACGTGGATAAAAACGCTGTTCAGGAAACGCCAAAGCTTGTAACTGAATGATCTCTTGCTGCTCCGCTGGCTGTAAACGGATCGGCTTTTCAGTCAGCAGCACCTCATCACCACTGGCAGGATGTTCAAACAGATTACCGGCTTGGCCACGCCAAAATGCCAATGCCGTATTTGATTTATATTCCTGATCTTGCAGTAAGGCATACACGCGGTGGCTCGCACGGGTCAGTGCGACGTACCATAAGCGATGCTGTTCTGCTTCGGCTCGCTCATTGTGTTGATCAATCGCGGCTGGGTCTAACAGGTTGGCATCATTTACTGCCACGATGCGCTGTAACTCGCTCTGCCCTGTCGTCGGATTGATCTGTTCCAGTGTTGAAAAGTTTAAGGTTTTATTCATTTCCTTAAAGTCTTTGTCGGCACCCAGCAAGAACACCATTTTAAACTCTAGACCTTTGGACTGATGAATAGTCATCAGCTGTACGCCTGTGGCGCTGGAGAGTTTGCGTTCCAACTCCCACTCACGTTCCGCAGGCAAATGTAACTGTTTGAGATACCAATGATACAGTTTCTGCGCGCCTTGGAACTGCTCACTATGTTGGCTCAACAACTCAGTCAAATGTCGAAGATTAACCACAGTCCGTTCGTTGTCTCGGCTTTGGTAAGCCACCAAGTTTTTCCACACTTTAAACAGGTTTAAAGCGTACTGCCATGCACTTAAAAAGCCTTTATTGATCCACATGTCGCGGATGTCATCAAAATCCGCCATAAACTGGCTCAAACCGTTGGCTTGTTTTTCCAGTTCCAGTAACTGTTTTAAATCAATCGCCAACAGCCGGCTCAAAAGCGCACGGCGAACTTTGGCTTCATCAAAAGGATGCATCATTGCGGTCAATAACGCACCGACATCTTTCGCGACCTGACTTTCAAACACACTGCGTTTAGACGGACGGTTGACCAAAATTCCCAAACGCTCTAGTTCAAACTGAACTTTGTCCAAGCCATCATGGTTTTTCGACAACACCGCGATATCATTTGCCCCCATAAACTGTGGCGGATCATTTGCCACATAGAGTTGCTGTTGAATGCCTTGGTTGATTAAATCACGAATTTTCCATGCCACTTGTTGAGCTTCATTTTTTTTGTCTTCAAGTAATAGCCAACGCAGCGGTATATGGTTTTCACCCTGTGCATCAACTAAAGCGGGATGTGGTCGAGTCCCTGCTTCTACAGGCTGGTAATAGACCTGCTCACCAAAGCCCTGTTGGCGTTGAAATAAAGCATCCACCACCTGTACCAGCTTTTGCACAGAGCGATGATTATATTTCAAACTATACTGCTGACCGTGTTTTGCCAAAACATCTAAACGTGCTTTGTTATAGGTCAGCATGTCACCCCCACGAAAGCCATAAATGGCTTGTTTCGGGTCACCGACCATAATCATACAACCTTGATGATAGCGCTGGGCATCACGCCAAATCCGCGCCAGCATGTCATCTTGGTCTTGGTTAGTGTCTTGAAACTCATCCACTAAAATGAGTGGATAGCGTGCCTGTACAAACTGAGCAAAGCGCCTGCCCTGCTCGCCCTGTAAGGCTTCTGACAAGGTACGGATTTGCTGGGCAAAAGTCGTTTCACTCTTTTGCTGCAAGACTTGTGGTAAACGCTTTTTCACTTCAGAACTTAAGTGATATTTCAAATACGCATCCAGCACATCCAAATTGAGCTCTAGCTCTGCCAATGCGTCTAAGAAACTGCGGACCTGTCGCCACACAGGATGCTGCTCAAACTGTTCCAGAACATCTACAGCACATTTGTTTAAGACTTTTTTCGTTGCGAGGTCAGTCAGGTGCTTTAAGGTTTTTTCAAAATGTGGCGCAAATAAGGCATAAGCCCGCTGCTCTTTCAGCGCAGTCAAAAAAGCAGGTAAGTCCTGACATAGAATGCGCTGCATCAGGGCATTGGTACGCCATTTTTTCCCCAACACTGCATGGTATTGCCCTTCGGGGGCATAATAGTCTTTCAAGCTTTCAATCTGTGCCTCATCCAGCGCGATAAATTGATCAATGGCCTGCTCAAATTGCGTCAAATCAAGCACAGGTTTTTCCACCTGTTGAAACTGTGCCGATGCAAAGTTCAAACTATTTTCAACAATCGGTACATAGGCCTGTTCGGTTTTTAATTTTTGTTTTAACAGTAAATAATTCACCACAGGCTGCGGCTGTGCCTGAATCCACTCGCGTAAGACATCATGAATGAGCTGTTGAGTATAACTCTGCGCATCATCGGTGATATCTGCACGCTCAATCTTGCCACTTTCAAAAGAAAACTCACGCAGTAACTTTTGACTAAAACTGTCCAATGTCCCGACAAATAGCTCATCTAACTGATCAATCACCAACTTCAACCGCTCTTGGGCAAAACCGACCCGCTGTGCGTATTCTGTGAGTACCTTGATAAAAAGCGGATCTTGTTCAACAGCTATTTTGGCCTGTATTTCTCGCTCGGTCAGACTCTGACAACCTTCAAAATAACGTAAAGTTTCGATCAAACGAGCCCGAACGCGACTTTTCAGCTCCGCAGCGGCAGCACGGGTGAAGGTGGTTGCAATGACCTGATTCGGCAAATAGGCCCCAAGAAAAATACGCACCATCAAACTGGATAAGGTAAAAGTCTTGCCTGTGCCTGCTGAAGCTTCAATCCAATGTAAGCCCTGAAAGCTCATATCGGCAATGGGTTGATAAGACATGTTCGATGTGGTGGCCTGAGACTGTGCTGTCATGACTTAGTCCTCAAGGCTTTGCTGATGCAAAAATATCGGATGATATAGTTCATAAGAAAACTGCTCGCAGGCATGGGCAAGTAATGCTTTGGCATCCTGCTCTTGTAGAATAAACTGCCAGTCGCGGTGTGCTTTATTGGCTTCGTTTTCAGTCATTGAAAAACCACTAAAGCGACCATCTTCTTCCCACACTTTATAAATGGCGTCCATGTCCGCAATCACCATCTGTTCCTGATCATTCAATTGCCATTCATGGGTTTTATCTTTCTCTGCAATTTTCAACAACAAGGCCGCAGGTAAAACCAAAGGCTGAGTTTGTGCATACTCCCATGCTTTCAACCAAGGTTTGAGCCATTCACGCGCCTGATTTGAACTCACGCCAGTACATAAAATGGTTCGGTCACTAAACACCACGATGCGTTGATATTGCTGTCCACCCTCACCCAAATTGACATAAGCCAGCCACAGTAAATACTCTAACCAAACTTTGGCACGGCGCTTTGCTCTGGCACTGGATGCTTCTATGCTGACCCATTTTTCAGCACTGTATTTGGCTAGGGTGACATTGATTTGTAAATGTTCACTCACCTTCCAGACTTGTTGGGTCGTGGCTGTGGCCTCGGGTGCATAACGTTGTAAACGTGCTAGCAAGCGCTGCTGTTCAAGCACGCTCATTTGCCAGACCCCATCTTGAACTTTACCAATCGGCAGTTGATCCATCAGAAGATTGGCATCTGCTTTTGCTTCATGTTGTTGTAAAAAATGACGGATGGCATAACGTCCTAAACCATCGAGCAGTAACGGTTCTTGCGTTGCAGGAATCTCTTCTGGTTTTAAGTTTTCCACGCCTAAAGTCTTGAGATACAGCCTTGCAGGGAAAGTGATGTCTTGAATCCACTGCTGACTGTCGAGCACTTGAATGTCTTGCTCTAATTTTGGATAAGGTGTGTTGACCCAACTGCTCCGCTGTCCCGATGCATGTTGCAATTGTTTCGCGACTTGAAACCATTGGTCTTGAAAACGAATACTGTGCTCAGACTCAAAACCACGCGGATCAAAAGGCAATAAAGGATGAACATGATACAGCGATGCCAACTGCGCAGGGACAGTCACACCATGCTGATCAACCGTTGCGTTGGCACTCTTGCTTTGTGTGTCAGGTTGAACAATAAAGTCCATATGCTGAATCAATTCTTGTAACACTGTAGACGGATCACGGACTTCACCATCGTTGATATCAAAGCCATTATAAAATAACCATAAGTTCTCTTGTGCCAACAACAAGGCATCTAGAAAAGCCCCTTGATCATCTTCCAAACGGGAACGATCCCCCAGTTGTGGCTTCAGCAAGTCCATCAGGTCAAAAGGCAAATGCGCACTGCGGTTGGGAAACTTGCCACTGTCCAAGCCCAACATCACGATCAACTTATACGGCACAGGTCGAATCTGACCAATTTGACTAAATGTGATCTGCCCTGTCGGTTCTGCATAATCCAGTTGCGCTTCTAAGGTCTTTTGGATTTCTTCTAATACATAAGGCAAAGGTAAACTTAAACTGCGCAGTGCATGATGATCGTGTTCATCATAGAAACTCGCCAAGGTCAGCATACGTTCTTGTTTTTTGACCATCTTATACACTGCAATCAAAGACTCAACACCCGCAGCTTCAAACTCGCGGATATCCTCCATCAAACGATTCAGCCAAGTTTCCGCAGTCGTCCGTTGTCCAATTTCATGCGCGATCATCCACTCGGAACGGTGTTTAAAATCCTGATAAATTTCAATCAAAACACCAATTAGCTCAAAATCACTCGACTGTACTTGGGCATAGCTTAAGGTCTCATGAAACAGCACATGCTCTGGTACAGCGACGCCTAAAGCCAAACGATCTAAGGCAAACTTCAGACTATAACGATAGTCATCATCCCCTTCGGCCAAACTGCGTTTTAAATGTTCAGCATCCAATCCTCGCTTAAAGCCCGCGTTGATCAAAAGCTCCGTCATCCGCTCAATCATATTCATGTCTAAGCCATAACGTTGCTGCGTTGCATTTAAACTGAGCCAATCGGCAAAGTCCTCAATACTGAAACGCCCCCGCACCAAGACCATCCGTCCCAACACAGCACGCCATGCATTTAAGGCATCGAGTTGAGTCACGCCAGCTAGCTTAATCGGCAGATAAATACTGTCTTTACTCAGTTGGTGGCCCTTTTGCAAGGCCTCACGCTCATGCGGAGGAGGTGCAAAAACACTGCGAATAAAAGGTTCTAGCTCAGTCAAACTGGGCGTCAACACCAAAATATCGCTTGGACGTCGCGTTGCATCAGCCGTGCCCTGAGCCAACCAATGCGTCAGTTGATCTTTGAGGACTTCAAGCTGTCTGAGGCTGGAATGACAAACATGAATCTGAATCGAATCATCCTGTTCAGCCAAGGCATACTGATGCTGCGTAGGCTCTACCAAATACAGGACATCGGACTGAATTTTACCGAGTAAAGTTTCTGGATATTCATCAACAAAGACATCGGCCCACACCCCGTCTTCACCTGAAGAAAGGCTGGAAAGTAAAGAGAAATGGTCGCGCGCTTGTTTACCAAATCGGGTCAGTAAAGGATGGCGAGACTCTCGGGTTTCTGCATTAAAATTGAGGGTAAACTCATCAAAAAACTGCTGAATCTCTGCATCATTAGCATTTGGATTTTTTTCAATAAAACGCTGCTTCACCCGTGCGTCATAACGCGCTTTCCAGTTGGGATCGACACTGTCTGCCCAGTATTCTTGTGATGGGTTATAGTGAAAAATAAAGATATCGAGGTATTGCCCCAATCGATGTAAAAACTCCAATTGCTTTGGCGGTAAATCTAAAACAGTAAACACCACCAACTGCGCAGGCAACTTTTTAAGTGCAGCGTCTCGGGTCTCTGCTTGATCGAGCAAGTCCCAAAATGCAGTATCAATACGCTGAATTTGTTCAAAGTCAGCATGGAACACCACTTGCCAGAGCCAACGCTGCCATGCTTCCAATTCATGCGCTTGATTAAGCTGAAAAGCACTGAGTTCTTGCTGGGTTTTAAAGAACATCTGCTCCAAATCGAGTGGCTGATTCTTGCCCCACGCTTGTAACCAATTCGTCTGGCAACGACAATTTTGCGGTGGACAACCTTTGGTGCAATGCCCACGATAGTCCATATAAAAACTAAATAACCGTGAAACCTGCTCCGCCACCCAATACAACATGCTTTGCTTTTTGAGCTGTTTATCAATGCCTTGTTGCAAACGGTCAGCGCTGGCATAGATCCGCTGAATAATAGGATATAACGGATGAGCAACCTCTAAAGGATTCAGCTCGGCTTGTATAAATTCTTTTAAGGCTTGGAAGACGCGCCATTTAATAATCAATCGCGGAATATTGGCTTTACGGACTTCATCTTTTTGATCGACCAAAACCCACTGATAAGCCGACCATTGAAAACCACGTATACGATGATGAAACTGCGTGTTGGCACTGATGCCCTGCTGTTCCGCCAACTTTTGCGTTAGCCACGCCTCAACCGCAGGCGAAGGTACAATAAAATGCTGGGCTTGCAGCACTTGAAAGGCATTTCTGGCTGGTTTAAAGACGGTTTTTTGCATGGCCTGCAACAGAACATCAATACGCTGACTTTGTATTACGTGTATTGCCATGTTTCCCCTCAAATGACCATCTTATGAAAAATCTACAAAACCACACAGATTATTGACTATACTTCTGGTTCTGTCTATGTCACTTTGATGACATATTTCTATTTAAAATTTGCTTTAAAATACGTACTTTAAGCAAAACTAGAATCAATGTGAATCAGGATATTTTAGGGTTTAGAAGATGAAATTAGAGCACATTCCAGAAAAAATTGATCCCTCTTTAAATTTAGAACAAATCCGCGAAGAATGTTTGGATTTAGTCAAAAAGCGCGCCTATTTTTCCGCAGGTGCAGCGGTTATTCCAGTCCCCTTCCTCGATGTGGTGATTGATGTGGGCATATTGTCACAGTTGATTCCCGAAATTAACGCCCGCTTTGGTTTAACCCCTGAACAAGTCAGTGTCTACGACCCAGAAACCAAGCAAATACATTGGTCAGAACTACGTAAACGTGGTGTGGAGTTCTCTGGACTAGTGGTGGCACGTACAGCCGTGAAGAAGTCTCTCAATAACATGGCAGCCAAATACATCACCAAACAAGTCACCAAATTCATTCCTCTTGGTGGACAAATGATTGCGGCCAGCTTGGGTTATGTCGTGATGAAAAAAATTGCAGAAACCCATGTGGAGGAGTCGTATAAGCTCGCCAAAGGCATTCAACTAAAACAAGCCGTTGAACAAGGAGTCCCTGTTGCAGCGCCAGTAACCCAAATTCCTTTGGGTTAAAGAACTAAATCTGCCTCTATAAAAAAACGGTCAAATGACCGTAATGCCAGTCAATGAAAAAGCCGACTGGCATGTCTTTTTAAACTCTAAATCCTCTTCGATACGCGACAACGTCATTCGCAACCTGCTCCGCCTTTGAAATGGACTGTTTTTGCAATAAAAGTTGTTTTATATACAAAAATTGAACAGGTTTTGCGAATGACAAATGTTTTTGGTTCTTTTGGCTAAACAAAAGAACAGAAAGAACTCCCAAAATTAGACTTTAAGCGGTAAGCCTCCGCAATAAAGAGCAAAAAAATTAATCTGAAATCGACTTACATATTCCACCAACTTATTGAAAAATAATTCTCTTGGCGGAGTCTTATCAGGCTCTTATCCAATTTCATCACTATCCAGAGGCTCGCCCTACTTTTCTTTCGGGGAAAGTAGGCAAAACTATTTTTATCTGCAAAACCTGTTCTGTTTTTGGTTTTATTAAAATAAATCGCAGAAACATTATTTTACTTACACCATGCAGGTTGCAGATGACATTTCCGTGTATCGTATTTTTGTCGAGCTCAGGTTAAAAGTTAAAAAGGTTAATACGAAACGACTTAACTAACTGACATTAGGTCAAATGACCGTTTTTTTTATGCTTTTAATCTGTGTCGCGATCCGCTTTGAGCTGTTTTAAAATTGCCCTTAAGACTTCAATTCGCGCCTGTTGTTTATCATTGGTGGAAATAATATACCAAGGCGCATAACCTGTATCGGTATGTGCAAACATATCTGCGGCTGCCTTTAAATAGTCATCCCATTTGTCGCGATTGCGCCAATCTTCTTCGGTAATTTTAAAGCGTTTATGCGGGGTACTTTCACGGGCTTTAAAACGCGCCGCTTGTTCATCTTTATCAATCGCCAGCCAAAACTTAATCAGTACGGTTTGACTGTTGCTGAGGTTTTTTTCAAAACGATTGATTTCCGCATAAGCGCGTTGCCACTCCACCTCGGTTGCGAAGCCTTCTACCCGTTCTACCAAAACGCGTCCATACCACGTTCGATCAAAAATAGTGATGTCATCCGACTGCAATTTGCTCCAAAAACGCCACTGGTAAGGACGGCGTAACTCATACTTTTCAGGTGCGGCAATGGTATGAATTTCATATTCTCGCGGGTCGAGCTTTTTCACAATGCGCTTAATCGCACCACCTTTACCAGCGGCATCCATACCTTCAAAAGCGATCACCACTTTTCGGTCATCACAGCGGATGGCATCGGCCACTTGTTTGGTGAGTTTTTTTAACTCTGCCTTATAGTTTGCATCCTCAGCTTGAGGGGCTTCAAACTGAGTCAAAATATCTGGTATCGGCGCTTGCTGCCACTTTAGCGCGGCCTTTTTTTCATGCTCTGGACAGTGACGCAGCGCCGTTAAAATCGCTTGTGCAAAATTATGATTACGCAAATCTTCATCTTCACCATCAATGATTTGCCAGTCGTCGGTGAAACGCGTACGTAGTTTTTGCAAAGTGTCGTATTGTTTTTTATTACGCCAGTCTAGCCCATGCAATTTATGCCAATGCACTTCGCTCGGGTCCATGTCATCCAGACGCTTTTGCAAAGACTTCCACGACAAATCGAACCAGACTTTTAAGACATCTACGTTATTATTTTTTAAGTCCTGCTCAAAGGCCCGCATATTGCTGATGTATTCATCAAACAAAGTGTCATCTAAAGGCTTTGAAGCATGCATGGCCGTAGCCAACAAGTCCCCATACCAGTTACCAAACCACACCATAATTTGCCCTTCGGCAGGTACAAATCGAGTATAGGGCTGCCAAAACGGTTCTTTTAGATTAAACAGGTGCGGTGGATCGGCTTTGACATATAAAAAACGAGGATCGACCCATTCGCGCAGCTGTTTCACCGCTTCGCCTTTACCCGCAAGTTCAATTCCACTGACCAAAATCACTAAACTTTTTGCATTGCTCTGATCACGGGTATTCATCAACGCATATTGCGCTTCAATTAAGTCCAGTGAAAGCTGTTCTTCGTTCAGCACTGTACTGGCGATCGTTTCTGTATCCATTACCCCTCCTTTTTTCTATTTAATCAGATCATTAGATCCTAAAAAATGATGATCTAGATGATTTTCACATGCATCTTTTGACTACTTCTACATCAAACTGACCACAAATAAATAGTTTTTTTGTCACTTTGTCATAGCGAGTTCCGTCATCACGCACTAAGATTTAGCTATCTTTAAATAGAACTGAGACAGCAAATGTCCAAACTCGCCGCCCTCGATGAGCTTTTAGAACAGTATTACCAATTGCATTATCATCAAGATTCGGTGCTCTTCCAACGTTTACAAGATGTGCAAGTCTGGCAAAAGCAACGGATGCAACGCACGCATAACCGTGCTTTCGCAGAAAAACAGAACCTCTTGATGGCCGAGTATTTTATCAACCGTTTATATGGTGGCCCAGATTTTGATGCTTTGGCAGGACAAATCGCGCGCTTGAGCAAATATGCGCACAAAGCGGAGAAATTAATTCCTGAAAATGCCATTAAAACCGGTACCTCTGGGGTTGAGTTGGCGATTTTGGCGGTGCGACTGGATGAACAAGTGGCAATGCAATTGCTGAAAGATCACCATCCCTCTGAAGCCTTAACCGATGATTTGATGCGCCAAGCCTATTTAAAACTAGAACAAGGCGAAGAACGCTTGAAACAGCTATATTTACTCGATCAATTGGGTAAAAACCTCGATAAATACATGCGCTCTTTTATGGTCTATACCGCTTTTAAGATGTGTAAAGGGACTGCCAACAAATATAACTTCAATGTCATGTATGAATTTATGCAGGATGGCTTTTTGGCTATGAAACCGCTAAAGTCGGCAGAGAAATTTGTGAAAGACTTTACGGCGGTGGAACGTCAAATTATTGATAAAGTCCATGCGGGACATTTGTATCCTTTTCAGTAAATTTCAACGAATGACTTGATAAAAATAAGTCAGCAGCAGCTTTGCTATGCTGTTTTTCTGTATATTATTCAGCACAATTGCATGATGGTTACTGTACAACGTCCTAGAATCTGTCATCATGCATGCACTGCAACATTTACCCTATTGCTATGTTAGGAGTGACTCCCATGTCGAATGAAAATCAAACGCCTACCGCTACTCAAGAGTCGGCACAAAACACAGACAAAGTGAGTCCATTTTTAACTGAACCATTACCCCAAGGTACGGCGCAAGGTCAGCAAAAATCATTACAACAACAGTTGACTGATACCCCAGTGACGGGTTCTGTACCCAAATACAATCTTCCTCGCGGTGCTAACACAGGCAACGTTGGCAATACCACACACTTTGGTTACCAGACGGTGAGCAGTGAAGATAAAGCTCAAAAAGTGGCGGAAGTTTTCCACTCGGTTGCCAGCAAATACGACATTATGAATGACTTGATGTCTTTTGGTATTCACCGTCTATGGAAACGCTTTGCGATCAATATGTCAGGGGTACGTCGTGGTCAACGCGTGCTAGATATTGCTGGCGGGACAGGCGACTTGGCTAAAGTGTTTAGTCGTGAAGTCGGCCCTACTGGTCATGTGGTACTTTCAGACATTAATGAATCGATGTTGAATGTGGGGCGTGATCGTTTAATTGATGCAGGCTGTACCAATGTTGACTTCGTATTAGCCAATGCTGAAACCCTAGAGCCATTTGAAGACAACAGCTTCGACCTACTCACGATCTCGTTTGGTCTACGTAATGTGACCGATAAAGATGCTGCACTCGCAGCGATGTACCGCGTGCTTAAGCCAGGTGGTCGCCTACTGGTATTAGAGTTCTCTAAACCTGTGTTTGAACCATTTTCAAAACTATACGACCTATACTCGTTCACTGCACTGCCGATCATGGGTAAAATTATTGCCAATGACTCAGAAAGCTATAAATATTTAGCCGAGTCCATTCGTATGCACCCAGACCAACGCACGCTAAAAGGCATGATGGAAAATGCAGGCTTCCAAAACTGCGACTATCACAACCTAACAGGTGGTATCGTTGCTGTACACCGTGGTTTTAAACTTTAAAATTAAACGTTTAAGGGCAAATTATGTGGTCGATTCTGGCACTCGGTGCAGTTGAACGATTAATTCATCATGTGATTAATTTGGATGCGATCACTCGCATCCAGCTCAATGAACTACAAGGCAAGATGTTACGTGTGGTGATCGCGTCCCCGCAACTGTCTGTAGATGTGTTCTTTGACCAAGCTAAAGTGCGCTTAGAACCTACCGTTACGGGGCATAGTGAAACAGCGTCCATTTTTGAACATGAGAAGCGATCAAGCTTCGCAAGGTTTGATCAAGCTCAGTCTCACACCCCAGCAACCGCAACTTTAACGGTGGCCAATGTGGTTGAGCTGCTCAAGCTTTTACTAGCGGATGATGTTGGCAATATCCCGCTCCAAGGCGATTATCACCTTCTGCAAGATATTCAACGGATTATGCAACAAGCTGAGCCTGACTTGGCTGCGCATTTAAGCCCATGGATTGGCCCAAGTTTGGCGCATGAATTGGCCAAAATCCAACTGGCACCGAAGCACATCAAACAGACCTTACAAAGTCATTTGTTTTTTGCTGAAGATGCCTTAAAAGAAGACAGTGGTCTATTTGCCCCACGTTGGCAAATGGATGATCTGCATCAAGATACCCGTATTCTTAATCAAAACTTAGATCGTGCCGAAGCCAAAATTCAACAGCTTCAAGCACAGATTGACACTCAAGACTCAACTCAAAACTAGGTATTTACATATATGATTCCGCACGTTTCACGTTTACTCGAACTTTGGCGCATTGCCGCGCACTATAGACTCGACACGTTGTTTCCTGCGGAAGAATTGCCTGAAAAAGCGCGTCATGCGCTGGGTGTAATTCGTATGCACCCAGCGGCATGGTCCAGTCGTGAACGTAAAAACCCACTGAAGCTCAAACAAGCTTTAGAGGAAATGGGACCACTGGCGATTAAAATGGGACAACTGCTGTCTACTCGTCGTGACCTAATTCCACCTGAAGTACTACAACAACTGGTTTTACTCCAAGACCGTGTCAAACCGTTTGGTTCTGATGTGGCGAAAATGCGCATTCAAGAATCACTGAAAGCCGATGTAAACACGCTGTTTGCACGCTTCGACGAACAACCTTTGGCAGCAGCCTCGATTGCTCAAGTACATACAGCCGCTTTACATGATGGGCGCGAAGTGGTGGTGAAAGTCACCCGTCCCGCTATTCGTAGTCAAATTTTACAAGACTTTGAAATTTTAGAATGGCTGGGCAATTTTCTGGAAAAACGCCTAGAAGCCGCGCGTGCACTGCACTTATCTGAAATTATTCAGGACTATCGTCAAGTCATTTTAAATGAACTGGATTTGACCTTAGAAGCCGACAATACCCGTCGTATGCGTCATTACTTTACAGGCTCAAGCATGATGTATGTGCCTGAAGTCTATATGGACAGCAAAGACGTGATGGTGGCCGAACGCATTACCGGCGTTCCCATTTCAGACATTGAAACCTTCGAAAAGCTGGGAATGGATCGTAAAGATCTGGCGGAAAAAGGCTTAACCATTTTCTTTACCCAAGTCTTCCGTGACAACTTTTTCCATGCCGACATGCATCCGGGCAATGTCTTCGTTGAAACCCTAAACCCAAGCCAACCCCGCTATATTGCGCTGGACTGTGCCATTATGGGTGAGTTGTCGAAGCATGACCAAATGACCGTGGCACGTATGCTGCTTGCGGTCATGAACAGCGACTTTATGCAACTGATTCAAATCGTGCATCAAGCTGGTTGGATTCCACCGGGCACAGACCAAGATGCACTAGCACGTGAAATGCGTCGCACGGTCGGGCCAATGGTGTCCAAACCTATGCATGAATTGGACTTCGCGGGCATTTTGATTCAAGTGATGGATATTGCACGACGCTTCCATTTGGAAATTCCACCACAGCTGATGCTGCTGCTTAAAACCCTCGTGCATGTTGAGGGTTTAGGGACAGACCTTTACCCAGAGCTGGACATTTGGAGTTTGGCAAAGCCAATCCTGACCGATTGGATCAAAGCGCAAATGAATCCACAGAAGAACCTAAAAGAGCTGGGACAAAAAATTCCGGACTTACTTTTAGGGGCACAAGACTTCCCGACGCTGTTGGTCGATAGCTTAAATGGTCTCAAAAACCAATCAGCTTGGCATGCTAAACAGCTCAATGAACTGCAAAGTATGCGCCTACAAATGGAGCATCAGCAAAAACGCAGTTGGATTTTTGGCAGTCTCATGGCCATTTTACTGTCGATTGCGATTATCTCGCCTTGGTTTATTTAAGTGATTTTAATTGTACTCACCAGCTTACTGGCGGTGTGGCGCGTGTTTAAATAGACGCTTTCTGCTGTATTAAAAGCCTGAGTCTCTCAGGCTTTTTTTATGTTTAACTTCTATGTAGGAAGTGACTCCCAAGTCATTATTGGATCACTTTCGCCAATGTGCTCATTCTCTCGCCAGTTAAAATGACAATACATATTGTCTCTTTTGAATGATCACGATGACTCAAATCCTGCAGAAACACCCTCCCGCTTTAAGCATTCGTGCAGGTAAATTAGCACGTCAACTGATTCAAAGCGAAGGCTTACAAGCGGATCAGGTCGATATTGTACCCGGCGCCGCAGGTGGGCCCAAAGGCATCGGGATTCAAGGTTTAGACCAAGCCATTTTTGGTGAATTCTTTGCCCATGCACCACAAAGACGGACTTTGATTGGTTCTTCCATTGGCAGTTGGCGCTTTGCCAGCATCTTAGCGCACGGTGCAAAAGCAGGTACCGAACGTTTAGGTGAACTCTATACTAACCTGTATTTTGACAAAAAAATGCAGCGTCAAGAAGTCAGTGATATTTGCCGTGGCATGCTGCTCGACTTGGTACAAGACAAAGAAGCGGAATTGGTCAATCATCCCGATTACCACCTCGCGGTACTGTCGATTAAGGCTCAACACATCTTTCAAAGTGACCAAGTTCTCCCGCTCTTGGCCTCTGTCGCAGGTATCATCGGTACAACCGCTGTTGCGCGAAAGCATAGCCGCCACTTTATGCAACGGGTAATTAGTCAGCCCAACAATGGCAAACAATTTAAAGTAGAAGATGATTTCCTCACTCATTACCACAGTCTCACCGCTGCAAACGTTCTGCCTTGGCTGATTGCCTCAGCCTCTATTCCAGGCGTGATGTCCGCAATTCGCGATATTCCAGATGCACCACAAGGTAGTTATCGTGATGGTGGTCTGATTGATTATCACATCGATCTGCCTTTTGAGAGTCAAGGCATTGTGCTTTATCCACACTTTACGGACAGCATTACGCCCGGTTGGTTTGATAAACTGTTTAAACGTCGCGCCAATCCTGAAAATCAAGCCCGTACGCTACTATTGTCTCCGTCCCAAGACTATTTACAGAGCTTACCTTTAGGACGCCTGCCCGACCGTAAAGATTTCACCCTCAAAGGACTCGACCAAAAACAGCGCATTCAAATGTGGAACCAATGTATTTCTGAAAGTCAGCGCTTAGGCGATGAGTTCTTGGAAATGGTGGAAAAACAGCATTTTGCACAGGTCATACAAGATTTATAAACAAAATTTGCGCATGAAAGTAATCTTGTTTAATCTGACCAAATAAAGAAAAATCGAGATTACATTTTTTCTATGCTAACAATAATTTTAAGTGAACAAGAAAAGTATGGTCAAATCATTGAATTACAAAGTGAATCGTGGGAACGAAATGTGATTGCAAGCTCGTTAGAGGATTCCATTCAAATCAACATCGACCAATTAAAAAAACCTGATGATATTCGTCATACATTCATTTTAGACAATGGTTAAATCATTTGATCTATGATTTCTAATCACCCACCCCACTTCGCCATCATCGGTGCAGGAACCGCAGGGTTAGCCACTGCGATTTTACTGGCTCGACAAAATATTCAAGTCAGTATTTTAGAGAAAGCCTCAGAACTTGAACCTGTCGGAGCAGGACTGTTATTACAGCCCTCTGGTTTAGCTGTTTTTGAGCATTTAGGCATTTTAGATGAAGTTTTAAGACTGGGTGCAAAAGTCACTGGGCTCAAAGGTCAGTTACCAAGTGGAAATTTACTGGTCAATAGTCATTATCAACAAGCGCATCCTGATTTTTATGGTGTAGGGATTCATCGAGCAACGTTATGTCATGTTTTAGAAAATAAATGCCGTGAATATCCAGAATTCATTAGGTGGTATATGAATACCGACATTCAGAAATTAGAAGAAACATCCAATCAAGTTCGGGTTTTGGGTAGTAAAGATGGTGAATCATTTGATCAAGCTTTTGATGCTGTGATCATTGCCAATGGCGCACGTAGCCTTTTAAGACCGAAAGAATGGGTAAAGGTTGATCAAGCTTATCCTTGGGGAGCCAAATGGACAATTGTTCCAGAATGTCTTGAATTAGATACAGAAATTTTACATCAGTTTCATGATCGCTCTAAAATCATGATGGGAATCTTACCAACCGGTACAGTCCCGCATGAACCCAAGCAAAGACTGTCGAGTGTGTTTTGGAGTCTTCCAAGCCATCAACTGAATAACTTCCTACACAACTCACAAGCTCACTCAGACTGGTTAAACCAAGTGTCTAAGCGTTGGAAACCTGCTGCGGATTGGTTAGAACAAGTCATTGCCCAGCCTGAACAAAAATCACAATGGTTAACTGCAAATTATCGTGATGTGGTACTGTCTAAGTTTGGTGAGGGTCGTATTGGTGTCATGGGTGATGCAGCACATGCGATGAGTCCACAACTGGGGCAAGGTGCAAATATGGCCCTTTTAGATGCATGGGCTTTGGGGCAAGCGGTTCAAAGTGCAAGAGAAAATGAAGCCCTTAATTATGTTCAACTCTGGCAAACTTACCATCAACACCGTCAAAGTTCGACGGCGTTCTATCAATTTTTAAGTCGTTTACTCACACCACTTTACCAATCTGACCTATGGTGGGCAGGTGGTTTACGTGATTTAAGCTTTGCTTGGATGTATCGAATTCCCTATTT
Source organism: Acinetobacter sp. MYb191 (assembly GCF_037572605.1). Taxonomy (NCBI): domain Bacteria; kingdom Pseudomonadati; phylum Pseudomonadota; class Gammaproteobacteria; order Moraxellales; family Moraxellaceae; genus Acinetobacter; species Acinetobacter sp. MYb191. The sequence goes on from NZ_JBBGZP010000005.1 coordinate 259,381, forward strand.
CCGTAAAGAAATGGCGGTGACGATTTCAGGTTTAAAATTAGGCATGTTCAGTCAAATGAACTATCGGGATATTGCAAAACAAAACAATCATTCTGTGTAGAATGCGAAGACAATCATCGTCATCCGCTTTGGATGGGTGACGGATAGTTGAATTTCTAAAATACATCAATTAAGCCACTGTGAGATAACTGTAGAAAGTTTCTCCTCTATTCTGTTTAAATCACGTAGACTATAGCGCGCTACGTTAACCTCGTAACACTCTCAATATTTATTCGCTTGGTGAAATCTTATGAACAATTTGCAATGGCTCGATGAAGTAAAATTTAACGAACAAGGTTTAGTCCCTGCCATTGCACAGCATCACCAAACGGGGCGTGTCTTGATGGTGGCATGGATGAACCGCGAAGCTTTAGCTTTGACGGCCGAGAAAAACCAAGCCGTGTATTTCTCTCGTTCGCGCAACAAGTTATGGCACAAAGGCGAAGAGTCTGGGCATTTTCAAACCGTACACGAAATTCGTCTCGACTGCGATGCAGATGTAATCGTGTTACAAATTGAACAGCATGGCGGGATTGCCTGCCACACAGGGCGTGAATCATGCTTCTACCGTAAACTCACGCCAAATGGCTGGGAAATTGTAGATGCACAGCTCAAAGACCCGAACGCGATTTATGGTGAAAAATCGAAAAATCCACATACATTGGCGATGAATACCTCAACGGCGCAGTCTGAGCAAATTGAAGTTTTGTCCTACCTCGGCCAAATGATGGCTGAGCGTAAAGCCGCTGATCCAGACTCGTCTTATGTCGCGAAGCTGTACCACAAAGGTCTCAACAAAATTTTAGAAAAAGTCGGTGAAGAAGCCATTGAGACCGTGATTGCCGCGAAAGACTTTAAGTCTGAAGCCAATGAAGACCATAAAAATGATTTGATCTATGAAGTGGCGGATCTTTGGTTCCATACGATTGTGGTTTTAGGCTATTTCGACTTAGACCCTCAAGTGGTTCTTAATGAATTGGCACGTCGTCAAGGGCTTTCTGGTTTGCTTGAAAAAGCCAACCGCAGCCACTAAGTTTATTGCCTGTGTCGAATATCATCAAACCGAGCGCGACTTATGAGCAAGCCATTGCCATTGATAACGCACGTCTGGGCAAATCGTTTAAAGTAATTGCTTATGCAGGCACAGGTAAAACCACCACACTGCAAATGATTAGCGATGCCATGCCGCAAAGACGAGGCATGTATTTAGCGTTCAACAAAGCCATTGCCAGCGAAGCGCAAACGAAGTTTCATGGCAATGTCGACTGCCGAACCTTCCACTCGCTCGCTTTTCGCAGTGTTCCACGTGGAGTGACGGACAAACTTCGTCTGCCTCGTTTAAGTCCGAGTTTTATCGCCAAAGAATATCGCCTTGAACCCATTACCTTAAGACGGATGATGGGCGGACGTTATGAAAAATATGTGTTGATGCCCTCACGCTTAGCCAGCCTTGTGGCGAATGCCGTGAGTCACTTCTGTTCAACCAGTTCTCAGTACCCAGCACCGCGACATTTACAAGCACCGAGCTGGTTACATCCCGATGATATCGATTCACTACAAAAGCACCTCTACCCTGCCATTGAACGTCGTTGGTTAGAGTCGATCGATCCCAATCATCAGGCTGGGATTGGTCACGATATTTATTTAAAACTGTGGGCGCTGTCTGAACCCAATATCCCAAGTGACTATGTGTTGTTTGATGAGGCACAAGATGCTGACCCACTGATGTTGGGCATCTTACTGAAACAGCGCAATACACAAGTGATCTATGTCGGAGATGCACACCAACAGATTTATGCATGGCGCGGCGCAGTCAATGCCATGCAACAACTGCCTTTGCCTGAGTCACGCCTTACCACCTCGTTTCGTTTTGGTGAAGAGATTGCATTGCATGCCAATGCTATTTTAGGCGCCTTGAATGAAACCGTGCCGCTCATGGGCAACCCTCTACTCAACTCCAAAGTGGTCAACAAACCTCATACCAAAATGCGCGATGCGATTTTATGTCGCACCAATGCGCGCGCTATGGAACTGTTGCTTTCAGGATTGGTCCATGGCGACAAAGTCAGCCTACAAGCCGACCATGTCAAACTGAACCGCTTTGTCGATGCTGCCGCAATGCTGAAACAAGGCAAGCGCGTCACCGATGTGCCTGAACTGTCCTGGTTTAATTCTTGGCATGATGTACATGAATATTGCGAAACCAATGACGGCAGTGACATCAAGCCTTTAGTAAAATTGGTGGATGATCATGGCACCGATCCACTCAAAAAAGCCCTCGCGAAGATTACGCCGATTGAACAAGCGGATTATATTATTTCCACCGCACACAAAGCCAAGGGCTTAGAGTGGAACCGCGTTCACATCGAAGATGATTACCAGTTTAAGGTCAACGACAAAGACCATAAAATTAGTGATGAAGAGTTAAGACTGCTTTACGTGGCCTGTACACGTGCTAAAGTAAGTTTAAATATCCATCACATTTACGACCTGATGCAACAGCTAAAAAAACAAATGCCAAGCTCATTACGTAAAGTTGTTGGATAGTCGAATGTAAAAATAGTCACAACCGCTGCGGGTGTTCTATGAAAATTCAATCGATTCACCTGAAACACATCCTGCATTTTGCTGACCTTAAAGTCGATTTTTCTTATCACGATAAACCCGTCACTTTAATTTTAGGTGATCAAGCCTCAGGCAAGACCTCGATCTTACGTTTTAGCTATCAGGCTCTGACTTGGTTTGCAGCCCGTTATAAAGATTTACGCTCTGCAGGGGTGGTGATGTTAGATCACGACATTATGCTGAACCGCCTACAGTCTAAAATTGAGATTCAAGTTGCTGTGCCCGCTGAGCTGTATGCTCTCAAACCTACGGCAGCCGATACTGCGACCGAACCCTATACATGGCAACTCTACAAAACCTTAAACCAACAAGGGATTGGCATCAGTCGAGTTGAAACGTTGGAACTCGAACAACTGGTCAATCTATATCAGCAGGCAACGTTACAAGATCCACTGCAAGGTTTACCGTTGATTGCGTATTATCCTGCGGAACGTTTTGTCAATGAGATGAATATTCTCAGCAAGAACAATCCCCTGATTTTCCAACATGCACATGCCTATGAAATTTCAGCTATTCCCTATACCACCTTTGCGCGCTTCTTTGAGTGGTTTCGTGAAATCAGCGATATTGAAAATGCGCAAACTGCACAGTTTTTACAAACGATATTGCATCAGCCCAAAAGCATGCCACCCGATATTCCCTTAAGCTATAAACTGGCTCAGGCTCAAGCACATATCCAGTCGCCCAGCCTACAAGCACTCAAGCAAGCGTTAGCAACCGTTCTGCCCGAAATAGAAGATCTTTATCTGCAATATCATCCCAAGTTACAACTGATGGTGCGCTACCATGGCAACAGCATGCTCTATCAACAGCTTTCCAATAGTATCCGCAACTGGGTGGCGCTCGTTGGCGATATTGTGCGACGTTTATGCCTACTCAACCCTGAAAGCCTGTTCCCTTGTTTAGAAGGTGACGGCGTACTATTAATTGATGCGATTGATCATCAATTGGATCAAAATATGGCGCAAGTCATTTTAAAACGTTTAAATCAGGCTTTTCCTCGACTACAAATTATCGCCTCAGGCAACCGAAGTGAGTTGCTGGAACAAGCCAGTGAGTTTCAATGCCTCAAACTGGAAAATAAGCAATTAAGTCCGATCCAACTCGAACCACTGCAACATCAGTTCGATGTAATTTACCAAAACCTTGCCAATCATGAAGCGATGAGTGGAAGCACCGAACCGATTGCGGCTGAACCCCAAGATTTAAGTGTGGCTGAATTATTCACACAGATTCAACAGCAACTCTCTCCCGAACAGCAACAGCATTTAATTGCTTTACTCAGTGCTGAAGATGATGCTTCATCGGCAAATCCATTAACTTAGCCTGCTTCATAAGCATATCTATTTCAACCCTCAAAAACAGGCGACCAATGGTCGCTTTTTTACATTTATTGCACTGAGAAAGTACCTGTCATCCACCAAGAAATGACCATCACGCGTATAATGTTTTGCGTCAGCGCAAAAAAGATTGATGTTGTTTTAGTCATGTTATATGATCGGTTTTACTTGCAAATTTCTAACTGAAATCGGATTTTGCTATAACGCTTCATGAGTTGCGCAACACAACTTCATTATTTTTAAATTTCACATTGGCTTTCAAGATTGAGACTCTTGGGCTGCTCTTTGCAGTCCTGTAATCCTTGAAAGATGAGATTCACCAATAGGTTTTGACCTATTCACGACAATGGAAACGAGTGTGCTACCGATTATTATATTGTTACCGTTAATACTTGGCACAACCCTTGTCTCATTACTGAAGCAGAGCTCACGCAGGCTAACCGCCTTCGCAGCTATTGGGGTCAGTATGACAAGTTTAGGCTTATTACTGACCCAAGCACGAGAGGTGTTTAATGGCGCTGTCATTACGCAGTCGTGGTCATGGTTGCCGCAGCTTGGAATTGACTTCAGCTTCCGTCTAGACGCATTAGGCCTCCTCTTTGCCTTACTGATTAGTGGCATCGGGACGCTCATTTATATTTATGCCTATTTTTATTTAGGCCCAAAAAATTCTCTCAACAAACTCTATCTACTGCTCATGTTGTTCATGGCAGCCATGCTCGGAATTTCACTCTCCAATAATTTAATTTTACTCCTCGTTTTTTGGGAGTTGACCAGTATCTCCTCTTTCCTATTGGTCGGTTATTGGAGCAATTACGACGCAGCACAACGTGGCTCACGCATGGCATTGACCATTACGGGTATGGGCGGATTAGCCATGCTAGGTGGTTTCATCTTGCTCGGCCAAATCACAGGTACCTACGAGATTGATCAAATCTTGACGATGACAGCACAAATTCAAAGTCATGCTTTATTTGTTCCTACGTTGCTGCTGATTTTACTCGGTGCTTTTACCAAAAGTGCGCAATTTCCATTCCATTTTTGGTTACCCAACGCGATGGCAGCCCCGACCCCCGTGTCTGCTTATTTACACTCAGCAACCATGGTAAAAGCGGGTATTTTCTTGGTAGCACGACTGTTACCCATTTTTGCGGGTGCGGCACTGTTCCATAATTTGGTCACCTTTATTGGCCTATTTACCCTGTGTATGGCTGCGTTTTTTGCCATCTTTAAAGAAGATCTGAAAGGTTTATTGGCCTATTCAACCATTAGCCATCTCGGCTTGATCATGTGTCTCTTGGGAATCGGATCACCATTGGCTGTGGCTGCGGCTATTTTCCATATTATTAACCATGCCACCTTTAAAGCAGCGCTGTTTATGATCGCAGGTATTATCGATCATGAGTCAGGCACACGTGATTTACGTAAGCTTAGTGGGTTATGGCAACTGTTGCCTTATACGGCCACTTTGACGATGGTCACTGCTGCATCGATGGCTGGCGTACCTTTGACCAACGGTTTCTTATCTAAAGAAATGTTCTTTACTGAGCTGCTTAGCAATCTGTCTGGTCCTGTGCTCATCTGCTCGGCGATTGTCGCGACACTGGCGGGCATTTTTGCAGTCGCTTACTCTGTGCGTTTGGTACATGGGGTTTTCTTCGATGGCCCAGTGGGCAAACAAGTTCCCAACAAAGATGCGCATGAGCCGCCGTTTGGCATGCGTGCACCGGCCACTTTACTGGCGATTTTGTGTATTTTAGTCGGCTTATTCCCTGCTCTCTTGGTTGAAAATATCGTCAACAGCACAGCACGCGCCAGCACCCAAGTGATGGACTTTGAAGGCGTACATCTTGCTCTATGGCATGGTTTTAACATGCCATTATTGATGAGCCTGATTGCATCGATTGGCGGTCTGATTTTCTATTTCAGTCTAGCGAAGGGTGGCAAAATTCGAGAAATTGATCTCGATCCATATTTAGGTCGCCTACAAGGTCGAGTTGCCTTTGACTTATTCCTTAAGTCACTTTTGCTCAACTCACGCAAATTTAAACGCTGGACTGAAAACGGTAAATTACAAAGCTATATTCTTTGGATTGTGGTCTTCAGTATTGCCATAGTCTCACTTCCATTTTTAGGACAAGGGCTGACCACAGGTACCCGTGAACTCACCCATGCCCCTGCTTTAGCGGTCGTACTATGGCTACTGTTATTCTCTTCGTGCTGGATGATGTTGTGGTTCCACCACGAACGGATTAAAGCAGTATTGATCAGTGGCGCGATTGGTTTAGTCGTGACTATGGTCTTTATCTGCTTCTCTGCACCTGATTTGGCTTTGACACAAATCACCGTCGATGTAGTCACCACCGTACTGTTATTAATGAGTTTATCGCTCTTACCGCAACTTACTCCCTATGAGTCGAGTGTTTCACGTCGTTGGCGAGATGCCCTCATTGCAATAGGCGGCGGGCTCGGCATCGCATGGATCACATGGCTCATCTTGACCCGTGATCACAACTCCATTTCATGGTTCTTCATGCAGCAGTCGATTCCATTAGGCGGCGGTACCAACGTGGTCAACGTGATTTTGGTCGATTTCCGTGGTTTCGATACCTTCGGTGAAATTACCGTCCTTGGTATCGCAGGCATTGGCGCACTGTGCTTAATGGATGGTATGCGTACCCACGGCACCACCATGACCCAAGGTCTCAGTTACCGTTTTAATCCCTCTCCGTTGATGCTTCGCATTACTGCGTCTTGGATTTTACCGATTGCCTTGGTGGTCAGTCTGTATATCTTCCTGCGTGGACACAATCTGCCTGGGGGCGGGTTTATCGCGGGTTTGATTACCGCTTTGGCCTTAATTATTCAGTACATGGCACTCGGTCAAGATCATGCAGAACAACTGCTCAAAGCCAAGTCAGGTCGTTTGTATGAAATCTGGATTGGAACCGGTCTGGTCATTGCAGGATTAACAGGCTTAGGCGCATGGTTCTGGGGACGTCCATTTCTCACCAGTGCACACTTTTATGTGTCGCCACCGATCTTAGGCGAAATGCACCTAGCGACAGCTGCACTGTTTGATGTCGGGGTCTATATCACGGTCGTAGGTGCAACCATGCTACTTATTTCAGTACTCGGGGACTCGCGTCACTCTAGTATGTCTGGTCCAGTACCAAAGGGGGATTAATATGATTAGTTTAGAACTGTTACTTGCCTCCGCTATTGGTCTGTTGACTGCCACAGGCATCTATCTGATTTTACGTGCCCGTACCTTCCCTGTGGTACTTGGCTTGGCCATGATTGGTTATGCCGTCAATTTATTTTTATTTGCCATGGGGCGACTTCAACTTAATGCACCCGCAGTACTCACGGAAGCCAGCAAAGCCACTGACCCTTTGCCACAAGCCTTGGTGTTAACCGCGATTGTGATTGGCTTTGCTACCACGGCGTTTATTGTACAACTGGCTTTACGCAGTCGTTATGAAACAGGAACCGACCACGTTGACTCTAAAGAAGAAATACCACAAATTGACCCACGTGAGGATGAGCCATAATGAATGACTTCATCCAATTTTGGACCGAACATACCCCAATTTTTAGTATTTTAATTCCTGCCATTACTGCCTTTATTTTGGTATTACTGGGCAATCCTGGATCAGGTTCTTTAGCACAAGACTGGCGACAACCTTGGCGTCGAGGCATTAGTTATACCTCTGGCCTGTTGGGCTTATTTACAGCGGTCAACTATCTGATCTTTGCCAGCTCTGGGCAAATCAGTGTTTATAACCTGAGTGAATGGGCAGCGCCATTTGGCATTGTTTTGGTCCTCGACCAACTGTCTGCCCTGATGCTGGTTTTAACCTACGGCTTAGCTGTGCCAGTGATGTGGTTTGCCAGTAAAGAATGGGATGAACGTGGCCGTTATTTCCATGCCATGTGCCATTTCCTACTGATGGGTTTAACCGGTGCCTTCCTGACAGGCGACTTATTTAACCTGTTCGTATTCTTTGAAATTTTGTTGATGGCCTCTTATGTCCTGTTACTGCATGGCCAAGGCAAAGCGCGTTTTCAACTCGGCATTCACTATGTCACCATTAACTTGTTGGCATCAGCCCTGTTTCTGATTGGCCTTGGCATGATTTATGGTAGCGTCGGTAGCCTCAATATGGCGGATGTTGCACGTCTGATGCCATTGTTAGAAGGCGATCAACATCGTATCGCCGTTGCTGGTGGGCTATTGTTATTTACAGTCTTTGGCATTAAAGCAGCCATGCTACCTGTCGGTTTTTGGCTACCAAAAACCTATGCGGTTGCAACCACTCCTGTAGCAGCCCTGTTCACCATCATGACCAAAGTCGGTATTTATGCCATTTTACGTGTTAATGGCACCGTATTTGACGATGCAATTAGCCGTGAAATTCTGCAATACATTTTATTGCCGATTGGTTTAATTACCTCAGTCTATGGTGTGATTGGTGCAATGGGTGCGGAACGCTTACGTCGTTTCATTGGCTTTATGATTTTGTCTTCTGTGGGCACGATTTTAATCGCCATTTCTCTGTTCAATACCTTGGCATGGGCGGCGGCACTGTATTATTTGGTGCACAGTACCATTATTGCGGCAGCTTTCTACATTTTAAGTGGTTGGATTACCTCTCAACGCGGTGAGTTTAAAGACCATTTTAAAATTGCACCGCAAATGAAACAGCATAAGGTGTTGGCGTTAACTTATTTCACCATCGCCTTGATGATGGCAGGTTTACCACCCTTTAGTGGTTTCTTAGGCAAAGTATTTATTCTCCAAGCCACCGCACACTCACCGTATCAATTGCTGATTATTGTGACCGTTTTAGTGGTGAGCTTATTGAGTATTATTGCGTTTACACGTGTGGGTTTCGTGATTTTTTGGCGTGCAACCAAACCAGAAGACAACCCTGATGAAGCTGCTTATGCCGCGTACCAAGCTTTGCCTGAACAAGCGCCGAAGCGCAATGACAAAACCATTTATCTATTGTTGGTAGGTTTAATGGCTTATATGGTATTTGCAGGTCCAATTCAAAAGTACACTTACCAAACGGCTGAGCAAATCCAAAACAATGCACTCTATGAACAGACTTTGCTCAAAATTGATGAGCATGGACAAACCATTAGCGTACAACCTTTCGACAGTGATAATTTACCTGAAACCAAATATGGCGGCGAACGGGTAGATCCGAATGCACATTTGATTCCATATTTAATTTCAGAAGAAACACTGGAAGGCGAGCATATTTCCGAATACAAAAAACGCCAAATGCAACAGCAACAACAGGCTGAAGTGAATCCCGATGCTGAAAGCCTACAACCGATGGTGGAGCCTTAAACATGAAAAAAACGTCGTTTTTGGAGCGTTGGTTACCCCACCCTTTTGTCTCGGTGATTGTTGCGCTGAGCTGGGTGATGTTGGCACATAGTGTCGATGCAGCCAGCTTAGTGATGGCATTTTTACTGGCTATTTTTATTCCGCGTCTGATCAGACCATTCATTACGTATACTCCAAATATTGAATGGAAAGCGGCGGTGAAACTATTTTTTGTGGTGTTATACGACATTGTGGTGTCAAATATTCAAGTGGCTAAATTGGTCCTCGGCCCAATTGATCGTCTACAACCCAAATGGTTTCGCGTTCCGCTGGAAACACAACATGAGGAGGTAAACACCTTACTCGCGATGATTATTACCACCACACCAGGCACTGTTTCAGCAGGCATCGATCAAGATCGTGGGGACATTTTAGTTCACGCCCTCAGCACCGATGATGAAAATGCCGAGATTGAAAATATCAAAGCGCGTTATGAAAAACCGTTGATGCAAATTTTTGGTGTCGAAGCAGGAGACAAAGCATGACCATTTTGCCTTATGCCCTCGGGATTTGTTTAATCGCTGTCACCATTTCAATGTTGCTGTGCTTAATTCGCCTAATCATCGGCCCATCGATTGTAGACCGACTCTTAGCACTCGATACACTCTTTTTAAATGCAATCTGCCTCATTATTATTTTAGGCATTTATTGGGCCAGCACTTCATTATTTGAAGGTGCTCTTTTGGTTGCGATGCTCGGCTTTGTCTCTACAGCCGCTTTAGCACGCTACTTCACCTCAGGTCATGTGATTGACTAGGAGCGAGATCGATGCAACTTACGATGGAAATTTTAGTCTCCATTTTTCTCATGATCGGTACTTTCTTCATGCTGGTCGGAGGGATTGGAATGGTGCGCCTGCCCGATTTATTCATGCGCCTGCATGCCCCAACCAAGTCCAGTACCTTGGGCTTAGGGAGCTTCTTGATCGCGGCAATGATCTATTCCGCATTCCAAGGACGCTTTGGTTTTGCTGAGCTGTTATTAACGCTGTTTGCCTTTTTAACCGCACCCGTATCGGCGAATTTGATGGCACAAGCGGCGCTACATTTGCGCTTACGTTCGCTAAGTGGCGACGTTCCAGAAGCACTCAACCGTCCACTACCTTGGCAACGTACTCGTCGCAGAGCTTTTAGCAATAAGCATGAAGACACTGAACATCGTCTTTAAATGCTTGTGGTGTTAAGGAAATAAAATAAATACATTCTAGCGCTTCAGCATTGACATGGTGGTGTTGCGCTAATTGCTACATTGTGATGATGATAATGTTCAAACGTATTAGATGGTGTCGCATCCATTACATTGACCAACACAGGTGGACTGATCAATCTGCTTGATACTTGAGCTACTCAAAAATTAAAATGATCAAAGTGTCCCACTAGGAAATCATTGCCAATACCAATCCACAGCAACTTGATAGTCAAAATAATCCCTAAAAGTTTAACCCTCTATCCCCCACCATAATCCTGTACAACACCTCTAAGTCTTGATCTAGCTCTCCAGCCATTACTCCGCATAAAAAAAGCCACCCGAAGGTGGCTTTTTGATTCAGTTAGACTGAATTATTCATCATCTTTGTTTGCTTCGTCAGCGGGTAAATCCTTTACTGCTTCAGCAATCAGGCCAAACATATAGTTACCATATGCATTGGTTTTATCGTAATGGAAACGCAAACGCGGTGTAATACGTGTCTTAATACGACGGCCGAGTTCGTGACGCAAGAAACCAGATGCTTTGTTCAGCACATCTAGCGTTTCTTTATTGGCTGCTTCACTTTGCTCATCGCCAAGCTCACGGCCCATCACAGTCACATATACTTCAGCATAACCTAAGTCTGGACTAACCTTCACCGCAGAGATGGTCACGAGACCACCTAAGCGTGGATCTTTCAACTCTTGACGAATCAGTTCAGACAACTCACGTTGTACTGTATCCGCCATGCGCTTAAGACGTTGACTACCCGCCATTAAAGACTCCGTTTGATCAATTGAACATCATAGACTTCGATCTTGTCTTTTTCTTTGATGTCTTTATAACCTTTAACCGCAAGACCACATTCCATACCTGCGCGAACTTCTTCAACCACTTCTTTATAGCGACGAAGTGACTCAAGCTCACCTTGGAACACCACCACGTCATCACGAAGGACACGAATTGGTTTATTACGGTGTAACATACCCTCAAGTACCATACAGCCTGCTGCTGCACCAAACTTACTTGAGTGGAACACTTCACGTACTTCAGCCACACCCAAAATTGTTTCACGGTGTTCAGGTGCAAGCTTACCGCTCATCGCTGCTTTCACATCATCAATCAATTGATAGATGATTGAGTAGTAACGAATATCGATACCGTCAGCATCCGCTTTTTGACGAGCTGCATTATCCGCACGTACGTTAAAGCCAAGAAGTACCGCTTCAGAAGATTCAGCTAGTGTCACGTCAGATTCGGTGATCGCACCAACACCTGAGCCAATAACACGAACTTTAACTTCGTCTGTTGCAAGGTCAGCAAGAGCAACGTGTAATGCTTCCAATGTACCACGTACATCAGTTTTCAATACCACATTGACGATAGGCACATCTTTCTTGCCCATAGACGCCATGATATTTTCAAGACGCATTGCACTTTGACGCTCAAGACGTTTTTGACGTTCACGATCCATACGCGCATCGGCAACTTCACGTGCTTTTTTCTCGTCATTTACAACAAGAACTTCATCACCTGCCATTGGCGCTTCAGGTAGACCTAGAATTTCAACCGGAATTGAAGGACCAGCAGATTGAATACGTTTACCGTTTTCATCTGTCATCGCACGTACGCGACCGTAAGATGCACCTGCAAGAACAAGGTCACCTACTTTCAATGTACCGTTTTGAACAAGAATAGACGTTACCGCACCACGGCTGTTGTCTACACGTGCTTCAATCACGACACCTTGAGCAGCACCTTCTTCAGATGCTTTCAGTTCAAGTAATTCAGCTTGGATTGAAATAATATCTAGAAGCTCATCAATACCTTGACCTGTATGTGCTGAAACCATTGCAACAGGAACATCACCGCCCCATTGTTCAGGCACGATTTCTTTGACAGTCAATTCATTCAATACGCGATCTGGATCAGCAGATTCTTTATCCATCTTGTTGATTGCAACAATAATCGGCGTACCTGCAGCACGTGCGTGATCAATCGCTTCAGCTGTTTGTGGCATTACACCATCATCCGCTGCAACAACCAATACCACGATGTCTGTCGATTTCGCACCACGTGAACGCATTGCAGTAAATGCTGCGTGTCCCGGAGTATCTAAGAATGTGATAATGCCTTTATCAGTCGTAACATGGTACGCACCGATGTGCTGAGTGATACCACCCGCTTCACCAGCTGCCACTTTTGAACGACGAATGCGATCAAGTAACGATGTCTTACCATGGTCAACGTGGCCCATGATGGTCACAACAGGAGGACGAGTCGTTTGAGCGCCACGTGCTTCTTCTGCTGCTTCAAGTAAGTTATCTTCAGCTTGCGTATCCGATACAAGAACTGGGTTATGGCCCATTTCTTCTACGATTAATGCTGCAATTTCTTGGTCAATCGCTTGGTTCTGAGTAACAAGCTCACCCATTTTCATGAGTGACTTAATTACTTCACGTACTTTAACTGCCATTTTCGCAGCCAAGTCAGCAACCACAATGGTTGAACCAATTTCAACATCATAAACTTGCTTTTTAACCGGTTTTTCAAAGCCATGCTTGTTTGCAGAGCTTGTTTTCAAACCACGTTTATGCGAGTTATCACGGAAAGATTGCTCTTCACCACGACGACCACCTTTCTTCGGTGCGCGTGTAGCTGGCGTATTGGTACCACGTTTGATTTCGCGGTCTTCTTTCGCAAATGAGTCTTCATATGCTTGGCCAACTAGACCCGCAGCAAGTGGAGAATCATCCACTACACGAATGGTCGCAGTTGCATCTTCGTTTGAATACTTAGATGCCATTTGACGCATTTGTTCAAGTGTACGTTGCTGCGCTTCTTCAGCTGCCTTACGACGTGCTGCTTCTTCAGTCGCTTTTAATTGAGCGGCTTGAGCTTCACGTGCTTTTTTCTGTTCAGGTGTTTCAACAACTTTAACTTGTGCTTTAACCACAGGCTTATTGTTTGATTTACGCTTCACAACTACCGCAGCTTTTGCTACTTCTTGCTTCGTCGTTTCTTGCTTTGCAGCAGCACGCATCGCTTCAAAGTTTGCAGCCGCTTTATTTACTACTGGAGTTTCAGCTTTTGGTTCAACCATAGCTTGAACGTTCGCACGAGCCTGTTGCTCAGCTTGCGCTTTTGCCAAAGCTTCCGCTTTAATTTGTTCTGGATCTGGCTTGGTAAATGTATGTTTCTTGCGAACTTCTACATTAATCGTTTTTGCCTTACCTGAGGTACTCGCTACTTTAGCGGTACTGGTCGTTTTACGTTTCAACGTGATTTTTCCTGCCTGACCATCGTCTTGACCATGAATTTTCTTCAAATGGTGCACGAGGGCATCTTGTTGTTCAGTAGAGATTATATCGTCCGATTTACGCTGTGGTAAACCAGCATCACGAACCTGCTCTAGGAGCTTCTCAACAGGGCGGTTCACACTGAGAGCTAACTCTTGTATCGTCTTATCCGTCATGTAGATCTCCTAGTTAAACCATGATTCGCGCGCTTTCATAATAAGTTGACCCGCTTTCTCTGTACCCAGACCTTCAATATCAGCAATATCGTCAGTCGCTTGGTCAGCCAAGTCATCAATTGTGATGACACCACGTGCTGCAAGTGCATAAGCAATCTCTTGCGTCATCCCTTCCATTGCAACGAGTTCCGCGCTTGGATCTTGGATGTTTTCTTGCTGCAGTAATGCATCAGCCAATGCAACTTCTTTGGCACGACTTTGAAGTAATTCAACAACTTCAGCATCTAGCTCGATTTCGTCAAATGTTTCAGCTGGAACATAAGCAATCTCTTCTAAAGAAGTAAAGCCCATTTCAACCAATGCCATTGCCAAATCTTCTTCAATATCTAGACGCGATACAAATAGGTCTAAGTATTGTTGTGCTTCATTTTGCTGACGAGCATGATACTCATCTTCAAGCATCATGTTGAGTTTGTAGCCTGTAAGTTCAGAGGCTAAACGTACGTTTTGACCTTGTGAACCAATCGCACGCGCTAATTGATCGCTAGTTGCGAAAATAATGTCCGCTGTACGTTCTTCTTCATCAATCACAATACCCGATACATCTGCCGGCTCTAAAGCACTTGCAATGTACTGCGCAGGATCATCAGACCATACAACAACATCAATACGCTCACCGTTCAATTCTTGCTGAACTGCTTGGATACGTGTACCACGCATACCAATACATGCACCCACTGGATCAATACGATGATCATTGGTTTTCACAGCAATTTTAGCACGAACACCAGGTTGACGCGCTGCCGCTTTAATCTCAATGATTTCTTCAGAAATTTCAGGAATTTCTTTCTTCATCAAAGCGATGAGCATTTCAGGCTTGGCACGTGACAATTGTAATTGTGCACCACGACCTTCACGGTTCACATTAAACAAAATCGCATTTACACGTTGCTTCGGACGCAAAATTTCTTTTGCAATCATTTCTTCACGTGCAAGATACGCTTCTGCGTTATCGCCAAGGTCAATGATAAAGCCATCTTTGGTTTGCTTTTTCACTTCACCGTAGATCAACTCACCCACTTTAGACTCGTAGGCATCTGCAATCAGCGCACGTTCAGCTTCGCGAATCTTTTGAACAATGACTTGTTTTGCAATTTGCGCCGCAATACGACCAAAGTCAATTGAAGGCACTTCAAGCTCACGAATATCACCAATCGACCATTGTGCAGGATCAACATCTGAAATCGCATCTTGACATGCTGGCATTTCATGATCTTCATCCGCAACCACTTCCCATTGGCGGAAAGTGCTGTATTCGCCCGTTTTACGATCAATCTCTACACGAAGCTGAGCTTCTTCGGAGTTTGTTCCTTCGTAAAATTTCTTTTTAGTCGCAGCAACAAGCGCTTGTTCTAAGGCTTCGAAAATCGCTTCACGAGGTACACCTTTTTCATTACTAACCGTTTCAACTACGGTAAGAATTTCACGTGCCATAAGCCACCTATTCGTTCAGATTCTTATTTATTAAATGAATTAATCTTGATAGACCAAATTGGCTTTATCAATATTATTACTATCGATTTCAAGCACCTGTTGCTTTTCCACTTCGACTTGAATCATTTCAGCTTCAAGATCTACAGCAACCAATTTAGCTTGGAATTTACGACGGTTATCGACTGCACTGATCAAACGGAAAGCGATCTGTTGACCAATATATGCAGGTAATTGTTCAAGTTGGAAAAATGGACGATCCCAACCCGGAGATGACACTTCAAGTGCATATTCACCTGAAATTGGATCATGGACATCCATCATTGCGCCGACTTGCTGGGTCACGCGTACACAGTCTTGTACGCCGATGCCACGGCCCTGCTCTTCTTCACCATCTTCATTGATGATGGGTTCTGCATTTTCGTCGACAGCTTTGTCGATATAAATGCGCAATAAAGAACGTTTTCCTTGAGGAAGGAATTCAATCCCCCAAAGATCAACACCACAGGCTTGCACTGCAGGAGCAATTAAGTCTTGGAGTGCTTGAGTTTTATTTGATAGCTTCATTTACTCTCGTCATTTTTGTGCGATTCAATGGCCGAAACAGACCACTACAAGCCAATACAAACTATAGTAGTAGTGGAACATGACACTTTGACTTTCACCGTATCCGGCTCACATCGACACTACACGATAGCCAATAAAAAAGGGCGTAATCGCCCCAATTATTGCACAGAAAATTAATATCCACTGTGCAAAAAGGCCCACCTTGTTGTGAGCCTCTTTTTAGAAACTTGGTAGCGGGAGCTGGATTTGAACCAACGACCTTCGGGTTATGAGCCCGACGAGCTACCAGACTGCTCCATCCCGCATCAACGTGCAAAAATTATATACAAATATGAACTATTTTTCAATCTAAATACTTCGTACTTGCTCTGATTTAGTTGCACCTAAATCAAATTGGTAGCGGGAGCTGGATTTGAACCAACGACCTTCGGGTTATGAGCCCGACGAGCTACCAGACTGCTCCATCCCGCAACAAAATGCAATTTTTTCAGCCTAATGACTTAAACTGCTTATTTTAGTCTGCATCTAAAATAAGATTGGTAGCGGGAGCTGGATTTGAACCAACGACCTTCGGGTTATGAGCCCGACGAGCTACCAGACTGCTCCATCCCGCAACAAAACGCAAAAATATTCTTAACTTAATCACTTAAGCTACTCACTTTAGTTTGCTTCTAAAATAAGATTGATTGGTAGCGGGAGCTGGATTTGAACCAACGACCTTCGGGTTATGAGCCCGACGAGCTACCAGACTGCTCCATCCCGCATCAACAGAATTTGCTGCATACACCAACTTAATCTTCTGGATTCATAAGTTGGTGCGGAAGGGGGGACTTGAACCCCCACGCCCGAAAGCACTACCACCTCAAGGTAGCGTGTCTACCAATTCCACCACCACCGCAGCTGTGACGCATTCTAGTAGCATCGTCACAAAAAAGAAAGGACTAATTCCAATTATTCGCTTGTTTTAGGTGCAGCTGGCGAAGTTTCAGTCGATTGTGCAGGTGCAGAACTTGTCGTTTGCACTGACTTTAAGCTATAGGCATCTGTGGTTTGCTTTTTGGCAAACACAGCAAGTGACAAACTGGTGATAAAAAACAAGGCCGTCAAAACCGCAGTCAATCGGGTCAAGAAATTACCTGAACCTGATGCACCAAATACAGTTGCAGCACCGCCACCACCAAACGAAGCACCAGCATCTGCACCTTTACCATGCTGGACCAAAATCAGCACGATCATCAACACAGCTAAGATAATATGTACTACCAGCACAAAAGTTTGCATGCTGAACTCCTAATTATTTTGTATTTGCAAATGCTTCGACAATTTTATAAAACGACGTTGCATTTAAAGATGCCCCACCGACGAGTGCACCATTGATATCTGGACAGGCCGCTAACTCTACTGCATTTTCAGCTTTTACACTACCACCATATAAAATGGCCATGTTCGCGCCATGACTGGTAATTTGCGTGAGGCCTTCACGGATTTTAGCATGCATGGTTTGCGCATCTTCTGGTGAAGCAGTTTTTCCTGTACCAATGGCCCAAATTGGCTCGTAGGCAATCACAATATGAGGCCACTGCTCTGCCGTTACCACACTGGCCAAGTCGCAAATTTGTTGTAAAACGACTACTTCTGCCTGACCAGATTCGCGCTGTTCTAGGCTTTCACCGACACAGTAAATGACTTTTAAACCCGCATTTAAGGCATTTTGAGCTTTCGCATTTAAAATTGCTGCGCTTTCAGCAAAATATTCACGACGTTCTGAATGACCAATTAAAACATATTCAATTTGACTATCTTTGAGCAGCTCTGCACTCACCTCACCCGTATATGCACCCATGTTACCAAAACGCGATACATCCTGCGCTACAGTAAAAACTGAACGTGCAGCATTCGCCAATTCAGCCTGCATTGAAGTCAAAGCTAGCGTCACAGGCGCAAGTCCAATATTACATTTTTCTTCTGCTATTTCATTCTCTTGCAAGAGCTGTTTAAATTCTTGAAGTAATTGCTTGGCATCTGCCTGCATTGGGTTCATCTTCCAATTGCCGACAACCCATGGCTTAATCGTCGAACCCGACATACAGCACCCTATTCAAAACAGTTCATTAAAACGGCCTCATTCTACACGGTATTTATTTTTCAAAGATAGTTTTCTTCTAGAATTTCTTCGGCAATCAAAATAATACGAATGAAAATAAAGACATCTTTTTGTAAAAAAATCGCCTGCTATCACGACCAGTTCATGCTTTTAATCGATATTAAGGTGGTGACAACACTTTCAGATATGGTATTTTTGTGCAACAAAAGTATAATTTTACGATACCAATTATAAACAATTGAGAAGTTAAGGATCTGGGGAATGTCAGTATCAAATGGTTTGCCTAAGTTCACAGGCTTCATTCGACGCTTAGTCGAAGACGGACGCGTGACTGCTGAAAATATGCAGCAGGCAATGCTCTCTGCAAAAAAGGCTCAGCAAGACATCGTTCCTTATCTAATTGAAAATTATAAACTCTCCCCACAAATGATCGCTGAGACGATTTCTTTGGAGTTTGGAGAGCCTGTTTTTGACTTAAGTGTCTATGATTCGGTACAAATTCTACGAGATCTGGTCGAAGACAAACTCATCACCAAGCATCGTGTGTTGCCGATTTACCGTCGTGGCAATATACTCTATATAGCCACCAGCAATCCAACCAACATGGATGCAATGGACGCGATTCGTTTCAATTCTAAAATGAACATTGAAGCGATTATTGTTGAACATCCTCAGCTTGAAAAACTAATCGAACAAAATTTCGCGCAAGCCGATAGCTTTGAATTTTCTGATGAAGATATTGATTTAGACTTAGAGCAAGACCATCAGAACTCCAATGACGAAGAAGATGACTCGCCTCAAGGGGATGAAGCTCCGATCGTCAAATACATCAATAAATTACTGATCGATGCGATTCGTATGGGCGCATCAGACTTGCACTTTGAACCTTATGAAAAATCTTACCGTGTCCGTTATCGAGTAGATGGGGTTCTGCGTCATATTGCCAGTCCTCCACTACAACTGGCGACTCGTCTTGCCTCACGTTTAAAAGTTATGTCACAAATGGACATCTCTGAAAAGCGCGTCCCGCAAGATGGCCGAATTAAATTAAAGCTGTCGAAAAGCAAAGCCATCGACTTCCGTGTCAACTCACTTCCAACCTTGTTTGGCGAAAAGCTGGTTCTACGTATTCTCGATCCATCCAGTGCTATGCTGGGGATTGATGCTTTAGGTTATGAACCAAATCAAAAAGACCTGTTTATGCAGGCTTTAGACAAACCGCAAGGCATGTTGTTAATTACTGGCCCGACAGGTTCAGGTAAAACGGTATCGCTGTATACAGGTTTGAATATTCTAAATAAAGAAGACACCAATATCTCAACTGCGGAAGACCCTGTTGAAATTAACTTAGAAGGCATTAATCAGGTCAATGTGAACAATAAAGTCGGCCTCACCTTCTCTGCTGCGCTGAAGTCCTTCTTACGTCAGGATCCTGATATTGTAATGGTGGGTGAGATTCGTGACCTTGAAACGGCTGAAATCGCGATTAAAGCCGCGCAAACAGGTCACATGGTCATGTCGACACTCCACACCAATAGTGCACCTGAAACCCTGACCCGCTTACGCAATATGGGGGTTCCATCTTTTAACATTGCGACATCGGTCAATTTGGTAATTGCACAACGCTTAGCGCGCCGTTTATGTAGTCAATGCAAAGCCGCTGTCGATATTCCTGAACAGAGCTTGCTCGAAATGGGCTTTACCTCCACAGATATCAAAGATCCAGACTTCAAAGTTTATCAACCTGTGGGGTGTGCTGAGTGCCGTGAAGGTTATAAAGGACGTGTTGGTATTTATGAAGTCATGAAAGTCACGCCAGAAATTTCAAAAATTATTATGGAAGATGGCAATGCCTTACAGATTGCTGAAGCATCTGCAAAATTAGGATTTAACAATTTACGTCGTTCAGGTTTACTCAAGGTTATGCAGGGGGTCACTTCCTTACAAGAAGTGAATCGTGTAACCAGCGAATAGTTAAAATATTGAAAGAATAAGGATAAATGCATGGCTGTCAAAAAAGCACAGATGATGCCAACCTTCAATTATGAAGGGATTGATCGTAAAGGGGCAAAAATTAAAGGGGAATTGCCTGCACGTAATCTCGCCCTCGCCAAAGTTACTTTGCGCAAACAAGGGATTACCATCAAGAGTATTCGAGAAAAGAAAAAGAATATTCTTGAAGGGAAAATCAAAAAAAACGTCACGACACTGGACATCACAATTTTCACCCGACAGCTCGCAACCATGATGAAAGCGGGTGTACCGCTGGTTCAAGGTTTTGAAATTGTGGCTGAAGGCCTAGAAAACCCATCTATGCGTGAAGTTGTCCTCGGCATTAAAGGTGAAGTTGAAGGCGGTAATACCTTTGCTGGAGCACTCAAAAAATATCCGCAATATTTCGACAACTTATTCTGTTCATTGGTTGAATCAGGCGAACAATCAGGTGCGCTTGAGACCATGCTGGATCGTGTAGCGGTCTATAAAGAAAAAAGTGAATTACTGAAACAAAAAATTAAAAAAGCCATGAAATACCCAGCAACCGTCGTTGTGGTTGCGGTGATCGTGACTATTATTTTGATGGTCAAAGTTGTCCCAGTGTTCCAAGATTTATTCAGCTCCTTTGGTGCAGACTTACCTGCATTCACCCAAATGGTGGTAAATATGTCTGAATGGATGCAGAAATACTGGTTCATTTTGATTATTGTCGTTGGTGTTGTGATTACAGCTTTACTCGAAACCAAAAAGCGTAGTAAAAAGTTTCGTGACATGTTGGATAAAGCTGCACTGAAAGCCCCGATTTTTGGTGATTTAGTCTATAAAGCAATTATCGCGCGCTATAGCCGCACCCTCTCTACAACTTTTGCGGCAGGTGTACCCTTAATTGATGCCCTCGAATCTACCGCGGGTGCAACCAATAACGTAGTCTATGAAGAAGCTGTGATGAAGATCCGTGAAGATGTCGCAACAGGGCAACAACTTCAATTCGCGATGCGTGCCACCAATAAATTTCCATCAATGGCAGTACAAATGGTAGCGATTGGTGAAGAATCTGGTGCTCTCGATGCCATGCTGGATAAAGTTGCAACTCACTATGAAAACGAAGTCGATAATGCGGTAGATGGATTAACGGCAATGATGGAGCCTCTCATCATGGCAGTCTTGGGTGTACTTGTAGGTGGCCTAGTAATTGCCATGTATCTACCAATCTTCCAAATGGGTTCTGTGGTTTAATGCAAGAAATAATTTCCTATCTGATCAATACTCCAATGGCGCTGTATTTCGCCGTTGGAGTTTTTAGTTTGTGCATTGGTAGTTTCCTGAATGTAGTGATCTATCGCACTCCAAAAATGATGGAACAAGAATGGAGCACCGACTGCCAACTTCTGCTTCATCCTGAACAGCCTATTATTGATGAAACGAAACTCTCGTTGAGCAAGCCTGCCTCGACCTGCCCCAAATGTAAAAGTGCCATACGCTGGTATCAAAATGTCCCTGTGATTAGTTGGTTACTGCTACGAGGAAAGTGTGGCACTTGCCATAACCCGATCAGTATTCGCTACCCTGCGATTGAACTCCTGACCGCCATTTGTGCATTGGTCGTGGTTGCAGTATTTGGTCCAACAGTCCAAATGCTGTTCGGTCTCGTACTCACTTACATTTTAATCGCCTTAACTTTTATTGATTTTGACACTCAACTTTTACCTGATCGCTATACCCTCACCCTTGCAGGTCTAGGCTTAGGGGTCAATAGTTATGCGATTTACACCACACCAACGATGGCTATTTGGGGCTATATCATTGGCTTTTTATGCTTATGGATTGTTTACTATCTGTTTAAGCTCATCACAGGCAAGGAAGGTATGGGTTATGGCGACTTTAAGTTACTTGCTGCTTTAGGCGCATGGATGGGCCCTTTGCTGCTGCCGCTGATTGTGCTACTGTCCTCTTTCGTAGGTGCCATTATCGGCATCATTCTGCTCAAAGTGCGTAAAGAAAATCAGCCTTTTGCTTTTGGCCCATATATTGCCATCGCAGGATGGATTGCCTTTTTGTGGGGTGAGCAAATTATGAAAATATATTTAGGCAATTAAAATAATATGTCATTTATTTTAGGTCTGACAGGCGGGATTGGCAGTGGAAAATCTGCCGCAAGCCACTGGTTTGAACAACAAGGCATTCAAGTGGTTGATGCTGACGTGGTGGCTAGAGAGATTGTTGCTGTAGGTCAGCCTGCACTTCAGCAAATTCGAAGCAGCTTCGGCGAGTGGGCCTTAATGGACAATGGCGAACTGAATCGACGCGCTTTACGTGAACACATTTTTCAGGACCCGTCTGCCCGTAAGCAATTGGAAAAGATCACCCACCCTGCAATTCGTCAGTCCATCAAGCAACAATTACAAGCTGCAACCAGCCCTTATGCGATTTTGGTTTCACCGCTACTTTTTGAAACCAATCAGCATGAACTGACGCAACATACGCTTCTGATCGATGCTTCAATTGATATCCAGATTCTCCGCGCTTCACAGCGCGACCATCAAACCATTGAGCAAATTCAAACCATCATTAAAACGCAAATGTCCCGTGAACAAAAACAAGCATTAGCCGATGATATCGTGGTAAATGATGGACACCTAGAACACTTATACGCACAACTCAGACCGTTGCATTTAAAATATCTAGCCCATTCAGAAGTCTAAAAAATGCAGTCGACTATGACTGCTTTTTTTGTTGTTCAAGTTGGGCTTTCAGACTGTCCTGCCGTATCCAACGCCACGGTTGTAAGGCCCCGATCCCCATTCCCACAAGACCACATAAAATCGCAACACTCAAAGGCTCATTGAGCAAAGGAACCGCAATAATCGCAGCAATAAAAGGCGCCAACGTCACAATACTGCCTGTTTTAAATGCCCCCAAACGCTTAATGGCTTCCACATAAGTGAGGGTCGCCACGATGACCACAAACACGCCATGAAATACCACCTGAGCAATCAATTGCACAGGTTGCACATGCGCTAGGGTTTTGGGGAGGAATAAAACATAAATTGGCACAAAAACAATCGCAGCCCAAATCGCAACACCTGCCATCGAGTGCCATGCCGACAGCTTCCATTGTCTCAATAAAACGGTAAATGTTCCCCAAAGCACGGCACTGAGGAAAAACAAGCCATCACCTAAACTAAAGGCGATACCTGTTTCTTGATACATCAGCCCACTCATAGCCGCCAGTGCCAGCAACATAATACTAAGGCTGAGCCAAGTATGCCGATCAAATGGTTGTCGAAATAAAAGATAAGCTGCGACAGCCGTGCAAAGCGGAATACAGCCATTGAGAAAGATTGCAGCATGTGCCGCAGGCACATAATGAAAAGCGCTATAAGCGGTGATGCAGTAGCACACCCCTCCAATCATCGCCAAAATAAAAGGCTCTTTCTTCCACAAAAAGGCGGTATCTTTTTTATAGATCAATATTGGCATTAAGATGCAAAACGCCAAGAGAAAACGTAAGGCGGTAATATCCCACGCACCAATGCCCCAATTGGCACTGAGCCGCGCCGTTAAGGTAAATCCCCCCCAAATACACATGGTGATGGCAATAAAGACATAGCCTTGTTTTTGAGGGGTCATCATTGGGCTTACATTGAATCAGGAATTAAAAAAACTTAGACATTACGTTGACGGCATGCTTCATACAAAGCCATACCCGTTGCTACACTGACATTCAAACTTTGTAGATTGCCCGCCATCGGAATATAAACCGTTTGATCGCATTGAGACTGGGTAATTGGACGCAGACCAGTGTCTTCAGCGCCCATCACCACACATACAGCCGTTCCAGTAAAATCGAACTCTTGTAGCGGCAAGGCTTTTTCATCCAACATGGTACCGACCACACGCACATTAAACTCATCTTTAATTTGCGCTAAAGTCCGAGCCAAATTGGTCACTTGGATAAATTTGACTTTTTCCGCACCACCTGCCGCAACTTTGCGCGCGGTCGGGGTCAAACTTGCAGAACGATCACGAGGCACAATCACGGCCTCAACGCCCATTGCAGCCGCGGTACGGATACATGCGCCGAGGTTATGCGGATCGGTGACTTGGTCTAAACCCAGCAATAAACAATTTGGCGATTGTTTCAGTAAGGCTTCTAAATCTTTTTCATTGAAAACTGGATTAGGACGGACCGCAGCCACAACTCCTTGGTGGAACGGCAAGCCAGCCATTTTTTCTAATCGATCACGACCGGTTTGTTGTACGCTAATACCAAACGGTTCAGCCAACTCAAGTACACGCTTTAAACGCTGGTCGTCGCGCCCTTTTAAGGTAAAAAGCGTCAGTACGCGCTCAGGTTCAAGTTCCAACAATGACTCCACCGAATGAACGCCATAGAAATATTCAGGTTTAGCCATGTAGGACCTCTAAAAAGATAAATGACCATCGACACGATGTGCCAAAATAAAAATCCTGTAAAGCTGACTTTACAGGATTGCTGTGCAACGGATAGTTTAACCGATTTCGCTCGAAATTACTTGGCGAGTATCAGGTGAAAGCTTAACCTTCTAGATGGCACACGTAGTCCAACACTTCGTCAGTTTCAATTTTAAAACGACTATTGCCAGGCACATAAAAAGACTGACCTGCGCGGAACAATTCGCTCTCTTCGCTGTCAGCAATTTGTACACGACATTCTCCTGAAATAATTTCCATACGCTCTGCTACATGTGTTTCAAACGTCAAAGCTTGCTCTGTCGGAAGAATAACCCCTAACGTTTTTTTGGTGCCATCTTCAAATTGCACAGTATGACTGATGCATAAACCGCCAAAATAAACATTGGATTTTTTAATGACAGAGACATGGTCGAACTGAGTTGACATGCGTACACTCCAGATAATGCGCATTTATATTCGTATTGATTCGCTAGTTTAAAGATGTGCGATTAACTAATCAATCGATGTTTTATTCTCCTCAATCAATATTTTGTTAAAGTCCGACCATCGTACAATTGCCTCACTGTCTAGCTTATTTTGGCGTGTTTTTTGCCGATGCGATCCGCTCGCTGAGTCGTGCTCTTTCTGTATACACCGCATACCCACTTGTTTGTGCTGTGTTTGCTATAACAGTCGGATTTAAAAAAATCTGCTAGGTCGACTTTCAGATTCACGCTAAAATAAGCCGACTTTGCACAAAACGAATAGCGTTGCCGTCTTGTCGGCTGAATAAAACTTCACTATCTTAAACTAAAACTTTTCGCAGCTCGGATGCGTTTATGCTGACACATTTAACTTTAATTAATTTTGCTTTAGCCGATCACTTAGCACTTGATATCGATCAAGGTTTTAATGTCCTGACTGGGGAAACAGGTGCAGGCAAATCATTATTGCTAGATGCCCTGTCCGCCTGTCTGGGAGAACGTACCGATACCAACTATGTCCGTTTCGGTTCAGATAAAGCCGATGTCACGGCTATTTTCAGCTATCAAGAGCACAGTCCTGAAGCCTTATGGTTAAAGGCACATGAGTTAGATGATGAGTCAGGAGAAATTCATCTAAGACGGGTTATTTTTGCCACTGGCCGTAGCAAAGCATGGATTAATGGTCGTCCGAGCAGCTTAGCTGAATTGAAAGAAATCGGGCGTTTGCTGGTACAGCTGTATAGTCAACACAGTCAACAACAGCTATTAGAGCCGCCTTATCCAAGACGCTGGTTAGACCTCTATCATAACTTCTACCCAGAAGCGCAAGCTGTGCGTGAAGCCTATAGCACATGGCAAAAAGACATTCGTCAGCACCAAGCAGCATTGGATGCTCAAGCCACGCGTAAACAGCGTATGGATACTTTGAGTTTACAATTAGAAGAACTCGAAGATGTGGTACAAATCGACTATAAAGAGATTGAACAAGAGTTCGACCGCTTGTCACATCATGAAAACATCATGCAGGACTGTAGCTATGCTGTTACGGCCTTAGATGATGCTGAACAAAATATTAATCAAGAAATTTCCAGTATTATTCGCCGCTTAGAGTCACATGCAGGACGTAGTGAACAGTTGGCCGAGATTCATACTTCTTTGCTGAATGCACAAAGTGAGCTTGACGATGCCACGGCCAATCTCCGTCAGTTTATTGACCGTCAAAGCTATGACCCAGAACGCATGGAAGAGTTAAACACCCAACTTGAGATGTTCCACCGTTTTGCCCGTAAGTACCGCACGCAGCCAGAACACTTAAAACAAGAGCATGAACAATGGCAATCTGAACTGGCACAGCTCCATTTATTAGAAGATCCAGAAACACTAGCTGAGCAAGTTGAAGTCTCGCATCAGGACCTGTTAAATAAAGCCCAGTACCTTGACCAAATTCGTCGCGATGCAGCCGCACCATTGGCAAAACATTTAACCGAACAGGTCAAACAATTGGCTCTGCCTGAAGCGCACTTTGAGTTTAAGTTTGAACCAATGGAGCAGGTTTCTAGTGAAGGCCTAAGTTTTATCCAATTACTGTTCACCGCCAATAAAGGCATTCCACCGCAACCATTAGCCAAAGTTGCCTCAGGGGGAGAGTTGTCACGTATCGCGTTGGTGATGCAAGTGATGAATGCTGAAAAAACCGAAGCTGAAGTTTTAGTCTTCGATGAAATTGACGTCGGCATTAGTGGTGGCACAGCCGAAATTGTCGGTCGTCTCTTGGCCGACTTGGGTTCGCATGTGCAAATTCTGTGTATTACCCACCAAGCTCAAGTTGCTGCACAGTCTGACCAGCACTTGTTGGTGAAAAAACGTCAGACCGACCCTGCCAGCAGTACCATTTTAAACTTAGAAGAAGATGAGCGTATCGATGAGCTCGCACGCATGACAGGTGGCGTTGAAATCAATGACACCACGCTGCAACATGCCAAGCAATTACGTCAGTTGAAGTTTCAATCTGCCTAATTTATGTAGACTGGATCACAAAAAAAGATTTGGAGAAAGTGCATTAGTCTAGTAACGTGGTAGATAACAACATTTGACTAGAAGCATTTTAATTTCAAGGAGAAGCCTTTAGGTGAGCAAACAATATCTGACGCATCGATGTCTCATTGCCCCACCCGATATGGCAGATGAAGTCTTTGCCCATACCGTGATTTATTTGGCCCGACACGATGAGGAAGGTGCTCAAGGCATCATCATCAACCGCCCTTCAGGACTTTCAGTCAAAGAACTGCTCAATGATCTTGAAATTGAAGCCGATCACGTACGACCACACGATGTTCTCCAAGGCGGGCCTTTGCGTCCAGAAGCTGGCTTTGTCTTACATACGGGCCAGCCGACATGGCACTCTTCGATTGCTGTGGGCGAAAATATCTGTATCACCACGTCTAAAGATATTTTAGATGCGATTGCGCATAATGAAGGTGTGGGTCGCTATCAAATTGCTTTGGGCTATACCAGTTGGACCAAAAACCAATTGGAAGATGAGCTGTCTCGTGGTGATTGGCTAGTCTGCGATGCTGATATGGATTTGATTTTTAATATTCCTTATGACGACCGTTGGGACGCAGCCTATAAAAAGCTCGGGCTGGACCGAACCTGGTTGTCTTCTGAGATTGGACATGCCTGATTTAAACACACCTCAAATGATTATGGCATTTGATTTTGGTACACAAAAAATGGGCATGGCAGTCGGTCAAGCACTGATTGAAAGTGCAACACCTTTGGCTTTGTTTCCAATGAAAGATGGCATCCCCAATTGGGATGAACTGCATAAAATTATTAAACAATATCAACCCAATGTATTTTTAGTCGGTCTACCACTCAATATGGATGATAGCGAGTCCGAATTATCTGCTCGAGCACGTAAGTTCGCACGTCGTTTACGCCATCAAACCAATATTGAAACATGGATGGTGGATGAACGCTTAAGTACTCGTGCAGCCCGTGATGAGCTGAGCCATTACCATGCGCAAGGCCGAGGCAAAAAAGTTTCTGCTGATAGTCTTGCCGCAACATTATTTATTGAAAGTTGGTATCGCAATCCTGAAGGTCTGACACCTTAAGTAAGCCTTTCTTAAAACAGATGACATGGTTTTTATGACTGGAGTCGGATCTCAACACATCAAATAGCGTTCAAAAAAAAGCATCCTCATTGGATGCTTTTTTTTGAAATGAACAGAGGTCAATTTAGTGCTGTGACTGGGTAATATGTACTGTCACGGTTCGCCCCGCGACAAATGCCAATTCATTTTTCGGAATATCATCCAGTGCAATTTTCACAGGAACGCGCTGCGCTAAACGCACCCAACTAAAGGTTGGGTTCACATTGGCCAATAAACCTGTACTTGTAGTTCGTTCACGATCTTCAATGCCTGAAGCAATCCCCTGCACATGTCCTTTTAAGATGTTTGAGTCCCCCATCAACTGTACAGTCGCGGGCGCACCCAAATATATTTTATTTAACTTGGTTTCTTCAAAATAACCGACCACATAAAGCTGTGAGCGATCTAATAATGCTGCTACCGCTTGCCCTACTTTGACATAATTCCCTGCTTTCATCTCAAAATTAGACAGTGTGCCATCGGCGGGTGCCACGACTTCGGAACGGTTCAAGTTTAATTCAGCCAAATGTAAATTACTGGTGGCTACGTCGATTAATGCCTGTTGCTGCGCAATATTGGCTTTGGCCTGCTGAATCGCCGCTTGCATTTGTTCATGTTCGGCATGCGATTGATCTCGTACAGCAAACATCTGATCTTGTTCTTGCTTTGAAATAGCACCATCCATCAAATTGGCATAGCGTTGTGCATTTTTATCGGCCAAGTGACTATTGGCTTGTGATTTGGTCAAATTGGCCTTGCTTTGAAACAGCTCCGCTTCGGCGGCGGCCAAACTGGCTTTGGCTTTAGCCAAGTCTGATTTGGCTTGTTCCACATCAAGTGCCTGACGTGCCACATCAATTTTAAACAGCACCTGCCCTTGTTTGACGCTTTGATTATCGTGCACTAAAACTTCAGTGACTAAGCCTGAAACATCGGAAGACACTTGAATCACATCACCACGAACCCGCCCATCACGTGTCCACGGTTCAGCATTATAATAATGCCAAAGATGCACGAGCACCGCGATCGCAATACCCGCAATCAGTACTAAAGTGATGGGACGGCTCAGTTTACGCCAATCAAAGGATGCCATTTCTTTTACCTCATTCATTTCAATCAGATGTGCGCTTAGGCAAAGCTCACGATAAAACCCCAATGGACTACGCCAAGCACAGTAATGTAGAGACATAAATAAAAAATACTGGGTAAAAAAATCCAGCCTTTGTCGACCCAAGGATCGGTCACCCGCATGAGTAACCGTAATACGATGTAGGCCAATACCGCCTGAATGACCAAAACTGGCACATACACACCATAGATATTAAGTTCACCCATCGTTATGCTCCCAGCAAACAGACTTGAGACATTTCATCCCATGTCGCATGACAGAGACTGCTTTGAATATTATTCAGTGAAACTTGCAAACGCCGAGCAATGCTTAGGTCTTGCAGCTGTATAAGCTCGGCCTGAATGATCTGAATTTTGTCCAAAATGTGTTGTCTGACCTGTAGGTCGCTATGGTCTAATTCTTTAGCGTGAAAATAAGCATCCATTTGGCTTTGTAGTTCTTGTAGATGCAGCGTGATAGAGGCCTGCATAGGCATTTTTTCAATCAGTTCTTGCACCCGAGTTAAATCAATCACCGCACTGGATTCAATCAGAGCCAAATTGATTTTTTGCTTCAAGCGATCGGACTGTACCAACTTGGTATTCAGTACGCCTATCCGATCCAACATACTGCGCAAATGCACTCTAAATTCCACCCCATAAGGCAAGTAAAGCGCTTGTCGTATCGCTTTATAATGTAAAGACAGGATTCGCTTGGCGGTAATGTCCGGCGACATCGCACGCACCAAGTGAATCACATAGACAGAAATGATGGGACCAAGCACCGTCCCAATCGATGCATCAAAAAACATCACTTGGTCAAGGTGATAACGGTTTTGCAGGTTTAGGCCCATGACCACACCCATTATCAAAGGTAGTGCTAAACCCGTGAGTGGTGGATGTAAAAACAGCATCAGACAGTACATACAAAAAGGAGCCAACACCACAGCCAACATCCAAAAAGCGCTGATGTGCGGAAAGATGCCATAAGCATAAATAAAGACAATAATCGCCGCATACACACTGGCACGGATAAAGATTTTTAAGGCAGGAACAGGATTGTCCATACTGGTCAGAATACAGGCGCAAATAGCGGCCATCTCTGCCATCATAAAACCCGCTTTCCAACCACTGATAATCCAAAAACCAGTCGCCACAAGCACCACAATAAAAGCCGAAATGCCACCACGCACGGCTACGCCATGATCTCGATGTAAATTGGGATAGTTTGTACTAATTGGGGTCACGATTGCGGGTAAGCTGTCATCCCCCTGTTGGATACGCTGCCAAATCAATTTAATGGCACGTATATTTTGGGTGAAATGACGCACATCCATTTTTAAACTGGCCAACATGACTTGCTGCTGTGGCAAGGCACTATCAAACACGGCTTGAAAACTCGACTCAAACTGCTCAGGTAGCTGATTTAAGTCCTGCTCTAAAATGACCTGATCACTTTGTAAAAATTTTACAATCTGTGCGTGCACCTTTTCTAAAGCTGGACGGTAGCGTGAGTCAATGTGATCTAACTTCTGAATTCGCTCGGCCATGGCCACCAAGTTTGTCACCAACATACTGAGTTGATGCAGCATTTCTTGGAGCGGTTTGGTCATGCCCTGCAAGGTCGATTTTTCATAGCTCAAGTGCACGGCCATCACATGAATATCGGCAATATCCCGCGTGATATGACTAAGCGTAGTGCTGTAATTAATGGCCTTGACATCATCTGTCAGAATCTGATCAAAAACCGCTCGGGTATCTTGAAAAGTCTGTGAAACACGGGTTTTGACTACGGGACCAATATGCATGGGAAACAGTACCGCATTCACCACTGCACTACACAGTACTCCCACCGTGATTTCAATACAGCGACCAATCGCCATATCAAACATGGAAGTGGTTTCAATGTTATAGACAATGTTGTAGCAAATAATGACCGTGGTATAACCCGCCAACATAAAAATATAGCTACGCGGCGTCCGATCCAACAATGAAAAATATAGACAAAACCCGACCCATGTGGCTAAAAATAATGTGAACAATTCAGGAGTGTTGATCAGGTTTGGCGTGACTGCAATCGAAACAATCGCCCCTAACAACGTTCCCAACACCCGATAAAGACTTTTTGAGGAGGTCATACCCGCATATGGGTTTGCGATGACGAAGACCGTTCCAATCGCCCAAATGGGATAAGCCAAATCTAATGAAAATGCGACATAAAGTGAAAGCATGCCTGCCAAAAAGGTTTTCGTCGCAAAAATCCAGTCCAATTTATTTGGACGGAATGCGAGTAACTGTTTGGTGAGGAACATAAATTCATCTCTAAATGCGCTGAATGACAACATTTAAACAACTCTTCCACACAGCATTGCTCAGACCAACAGCATCACTTCGTCCTCACCTCATGCGAAGACGGATGAAAAAATAATTCAAATAAATGAAGTCTTTTGCAGACATGGTCAAAGACAGCGCCATGTTGAAAGGAAAGAAAATAGCTCAATAAATAACAAAAGCATTATTCATTAAAAGACATTTATAATGATAATTTTTCCAAAAATATGGATTTTTGTCAATTAAAATATCTTAATATGATAATTAACACATTTTTAAGATCATATTTCACCCTTTTTATTGCGTTACAAATGCTGATAAAAGTCCATGAAAGCCATGCGCTCAGAACGAAAGCCATGTCGAGTCTAGGGTTTTTGTTATATAGTAACTGTCGTTCAAATGGCATTTATTTTGACTAAGTAGGTTCTTATGGCACTTTCAAGTTTCGGTAAAATTCTCACTGTCTTAGACCTCTTTTCTGTGTCACGCCCGATTATCAATGTCGATATCATCAGTGCCGAACTGGGACTATCACAGCCCACCAGTTATCGTTATTTAAAGGAATTGGTATCCGCAGGACTTTTACAGCGCTTAAGTGGAACCAGTGGTGACTATACTTTAGGCTCTCAAATTGCTGTGTTGGACTATATCTCTCGAACCACAGACCCACTCTTACAAATCAGCATTCCTTTTATGCAAGACATCGTTGAGCGAACGGAGTTTTGCTGTATCCTCACCCAGCTCAACGCAGAGCACTGTATTGACCTATATGGTGAAGTCTTTAAAGACCTTGAGTTATTTTCTTATGGGCGCGGTTGCCCACGTCCCGTGTATTTGGGTTCATCGCCTAAAGTGGTGATTTCACAGCTCAGCAAAGCTAAAATTATTGAATATTATCAAAAATTTTCGGCTCAGCTGGCCGAGGTCAATTTTGCCGCGAGCCAAGATGAATTCTTACAGAAAATGAAAGCCATTAAGAAACAGGGCTATTATTTTTCCAATGGCGAGTTTGACCCCAACCTTGCCAGTCTGTCTGTACCTGTCAAATTTTCACCCAAAGATACACCGTTGGCACTGACCTTATTGGCTTCGAAAAACCGGTTTGAATTTGTCGATCTGAAAAAAATGGTCGAAATATTAAGACATAGCGCCTTACAGATCGAACAGAAATGCCATCTATTGCATAATATTGAGGCTTAATTTTCCTTAGCGTTGAAGCGCTGGATAGAAATAGCGAAAGGTTAAATTCAGACGCGGCTCAGTGATTTTGCTGGATTTCATCAAAGCATGTTTCCAGTAGCGCTGGGTCTGTCCACGCATCACGATCAATTGCCCGCTGTGCAACATCAGCTCGACTTTCTCTGGTTTAAACTTGTGCTTAAAGCAAAACTTACGGGTTGCACCAAAACTGAGTGAGGCAATCACCACATTTTCTTGCTGCGGCGAACGTAGTGAAGGCTCATCATCACTATGCCAGCCCACGGCTTGGCTGCCATTTTCATATAAATTGGCTAGGCATGAGTTAAATGGATGTCCCACCAGTTGCTCAATATGTTGTTTTAAACGAAACAAAGCGG
The DNA here is from genome assembly GCF_037572605.1 of Acinetobacter sp. MYb191. Classification (NCBI taxonomy): domain Bacteria; kingdom Pseudomonadati; phylum Pseudomonadota; class Gammaproteobacteria; order Moraxellales; family Moraxellaceae; genus Acinetobacter; species Acinetobacter sp. MYb191. The sequence continues at coordinate 292,698 of NZ_JBBGZP010000005.1, forward strand.
GATGCCATAACAGTGCTTGCTTGGCGCTCCCCGAATAGTGATATTGGTACTCAGTATCGCCATACCACACCACTTTTCGTTCTGTGACATAACGTTTGCCATACAGTACGACCTCGTCAGGTTGCCATGCCAAATGTGCTAAAAAATAATCCAAATATTTCGCACTTTGCTTCGCAGTTAAAATCAAGCCCAAGTCCTGCACCTGCCCATCGAATGGGAGCAAGTTTGCTTGCGGTTCAGGACTAAACAGATCTAAGGTCATGACTTTTCCTCCTCTGCAAACAGTTTAACTGAATTCAGAACGACACAAATCAAAACAAAGTCACAGCTTGTCGCCTAGCCTCCTTATGCATACACTCATGTGAACTTTCACAATAAAAAGAAGCATGTATGAACCTTTGGCAGTTGTTTCAAAAGCTTCGCCCCTTTGTTCGTCCCTATCGAATATTGGTGATTGCGACCTTGATCCTGACGCTGATTGGTTCCTTCACCGCGCAGGTCAATGCTCTAACTTTGCAATACGCTGTCGACAGTATCAACCGTCTGGTCGAACAAGGCCAAGGACTGACCGAAGGCCTCCATATTTTGATCACCATTACTGTGATTTTACTCAGTAAAGAAATCATCAGTGCCTTGGTGCAGTTTGGTCAAAAGTTTTATGGGGAAAAGCTCCGCATTCTGGTATCGCAAGACTTGGCGCAAAGCATTATCGAAAAATTTCTCAGCTACCGTTTGGCTTTTTTTAATGCCGATCAAAACCAAGCAGGTAAGCTACAAACGCGAATTGACCGTGGCATTGGTTCACTCACCCGTCTGGTACAAATCTTTTTTATCGATATTTTGCCACTTTTTAGCAGTGCCATTGTGGCACTGGGGCTGATGTACTATGCCAACTTCTACGTCGGTTTGGTGGCGACCAGTATTATCCCAATTTACTTTTGGCTGACCTTCCAACAAGCTAAAAAACTGGGCGGATGGCGGCGCAACCTGCGTGATGGCCGTGAAAAAAAGAGCCAAGGCATTCTCAGTATTATCCAGTCGATTAGCGTGATTAAGTCCTTTAACCGAGAGTCCATTGAGTCGACCAAACAACTTAAATTGCAAAAAGTACTGACCGATAACCAAATGCAAACACGACAACTCAGTTTCTTATTTGATGGCTTAAAGACCTTTATTGAACAAATCGGGATTGTGCTGATCATCATCCTCACGGCGTACTTTGTACTCGATGGACAGATGAGTATCGGTATGATCATGTTTCATATTTTGCTGTTTAATAATGTCTCTGCGCCAATTCGTTCATTACACCGTATTTATGATGAAGTGAATGATGCAATGATTTACGCGGAAAGCTTTTTTAAAATTTTAGAAGCCGATGATGAAATCGAGCAAAGTGGTGCGCTCAAACCCGTCATTCAGGGAAAATTCAGCCTAAAGAATGTCGATTTTTTCTACCCCAATGGTCATCACGCATTAAAAAAAATCAACATGGAAATTCGACCCAACAAAATTACAGCGTTGGTGGGCTTATCTGGTGCAGGCAAATCCACTTTAATTAGCCTATTAGATAAATTTTATCAGCCCGAAGCAGGAAAAATTGAACTCGATGGAATTGATTTACAAGACATCGACACCGCCTATTTACGCGATCACATTGGCCTCGTCTTACAGAAAAATCATATTTTTCAAGGCAGTATTTTAGACAATATTCGCTATGGAAAAATCAATACCAGTGATGACGAAGTCTATGCTGCCGCAGAAAAAGCCTCTATTCATGAACAAATTTTGCAGCTACCCTCAGCTTACCAATCCGATGCACTGATGCTTTCAGGTGGGCAGCAACAACGTATTTCACTGGCACGCATGTTCCTCAAAAACCCACCGATTATTTTTCTCGATGAACCAACTGCCAGCCTCGATGCGATTGCTAGCGAGCAAATTAAACAGAGCCTCGATGAGATCAAACAAGGGCGAACGGTGATTATTATTTCGCATAGTTTGTCACAAATTATCGATGCCGATTATACCTATGTCATGAAGGAAGGCTGTATTGCAGAACATGGGGAACATGAAGCGCTGTACCGTCAGGATGGTATCTATAAAGAAATTTTCGATGCCATGGCCAAGAGCCTCAATATTGAAAAAATTGCCAAGACTTTTGAAGATGATACTGAGGAAGAAACGCATAGCTAATGAATCTCAGGTACAAAAAAAGCTCCCGCAGGAGCTTCTTAAAAATCTAACAATCAAGGCTGTTTTAAATACGGCCAAGCTGCTTTGAGGTAAATAAACATCGACCACAAAGTCAAAATTACTGCGGTATACAACAATGCATAAGCCAACATTTCAAGCGGCTGCCAATTCAGTAAGAACACGGTAATCGCAATCATTTGAAAAGCTGTTTTATATTTCCCGACCGTAGACACGGCTACATTGGTACGTGCACCTAATTCTGCCATCCATTCACGCAGTGCTGATACGGTAATTTCACGGGAAATAATCACAATCGCCGCAAATGCCATCGAAATTTCAGGTTTCCACTGTACCAACACGATCAGTGCCGCTGCCACCATCAATTTATCCGCAACAGGGTCTAAGAAACGCCCAAATGCAGAGGTCTGATTTAAAGTACGCGCCAAATAACCATCGAACCAATCTGTCACCGCTGCAACGACAAAAATAGACGTCAACAAAATATGACGAGACATACTTACCGCTTGTTCAGCGATACCCATTACAGGGGGCCAATAGGCCACCAACAAAAAGACCGGAATTAAGGCAATACGCGCCAAGGTCAAGATATTAGGAATATTCAGGATGCGACCTGTAGTCATAAACACCGCCAGTTGTTTCCCTCATGTACGATGAAAATGCACACTTTTTTGAGGTTTAATCCATCGTTAATAGCGCCCACTTTATACGAATTGACCTAAGGTGTCACTAGGCAAACACGGTAACTGTTTGACGTGAAATTGCAATTAAACGATTCTGATCATCCCACAAATAGGCTGCTTCGGTGGAATATCCATCCGCAGCATATTGCGTTTCAACATGGTATTTCATCCAATCGTGTAACTGATTTTTCAACGGATGCACGTAGGTCAAATGCCATGTTAGCGAACTGGCGGGTGCCATACTTTTAAACATCGGTAGCACCCCTGGTGGCCAAATATCCATCGACACCATGAGGTCGGCTACGGTCATGTCTCGATTTTCATGTAAGTCTGGATTAAAGCGATACCAGCCAGAAAAGTCAGGCTTTGGGCTGGCTGTACATGGATACTGCCCTGTCACCCAAACCATATCCAGCTGCTTAAAGCACTCAGGCGCAAGCGGATGATGCGGTACTGCTGTGAAACCATCAACCGATGGAAACGCTGGCGCTACAGGTTCTTGATGCACATGGATACTTGATTCACGCTGTGTCCCGAAGCTTGCCACTAAAATGCTTTGAACTGCATCATCTTGCCATAAACGTACTTCCAAGGTCGTAACCGACTTACCTTGACGTAGAATCTCGCTGGTTAAACGAACTTTGGCCTGTTGTACTGGGCCAACAAAAGTCACGCTACAACTGAGTAAATGCTTCGTGTCATCGGCAAGAGTCAACAATGCTTTTTGCATCATTAAACCTGCGACTAGTCCCCCATAAATCGTGCGTCCTTGTAACCAGCCTGTAGGAATATCAATCCATTCTTGTTCTTCTAAAGCTTGATAACTGTGTTGAAGCGACATGTGGCATCCTTGTTTTAAATTCCGTCTATATCTTTACAACACAATTCAACCAATGTGAATGATCAATGACCCATGCGTCAATGAGCACTTTTGCCATCGCAGTAGATGCGGTTCTATTCATGCAAGACTTTATAAATAGTACGGGCCATCACTTCGCCCAAACCGGGGACTACGGTTAAGTCTTTCTCGGAAGCCTTTAACACACCTTGAATCCCGCCAAAGTGCGTCAACAAATCGCGGCGGCGTTTCGGTCCCAAACCTGGAATTACTTCCAAAATCGATGAACCCCGTTTTTTATCACGTTTGGCTCGGTGCTTGGTTATCGCAAAGCGATGCGCCTCATCACGCACCTGTTGAATCAAATGCAATGCTTTATGATCTTCAGGCAACTGAATTTTAGTTCCATCGGTAAAGTGTAGGGTTTCAAGGCCCGGTTTACGCCCCTCGCCTTTTGACACCCCGACCATAAAGGCCTCTAAACCCAGCTCTTGCATGACGTCCATCGCCATATGCAACTGTCCTTTACCACCATCAATCAGTAATAAATCAGGCAGCATGGCTTTTTTATAACGACGGGTCAGCGCTTGACGCATTGCGGCATAGTCATCACCAGCGGTAATGTCTTGAATTGAAAACTGACGATAATCGCGCTTACGAATGCCGCCACTGTCGAATACCACACAGGAAGCCACGGTTTCTTCACCCATGGTATGTGAAATGTCAAAACATTCGATCCGATCAATCGGACGCCCCACCACTTGTTCAAGTTGATGGAAACGCTCATTCAGTTCGAAGTGATTGGCCAATTGCCCTTTGATCGCATGCTGCACATTCATCTGTGCCAACTCTAACCATTCTGCACGTGTTTCACGCACGCTATGTTTAATCTGTACTTTCTTATCAAACTGTTGTTGTAACGCTTGTTCCAGTTCTTTTCGATCGGACAATTCGACATTTACAATCAACTCACAGGGTACTTCATCCGCCACTTGGAAATAAAAGTTCGCTATGAAGTCGGCTAGCATTTGCCCCAAATCATCTCCGAGCATATCTGGGAAGTAACTTTTACCTCCGAGCATTTTCCCGTTACGCACATGCATAATCTGCACACAGGTCACTCCTGCCTGATAGGCAATCGCTAAAATATCGGCCTCACCTTTGAGCTTATAAATGGCTTGTTGAGACTGGACATCCCGTAGCAGCGCCATACGATCACGATAAAACACCGCTTTTTCAAATTCTAAGGCTTCGGCCGCTTGCTCCATTTTCGCAATCAGTTCTTGATTCAGCTCTTTGGTGTCCCCTTGTAAAAAACGAATCGAGTTATCGACATCATTTTTATACTCTTCAGGGCTAATGAGTCCCACACATGGCGCTGAACAACGTTTGATTTGATACTGCAAACAAGGACGCTTACGCTGTGAAAAATAGCTATTTTCACACTGACGAACATTAAACAGCTTTTGCAAAACCAACAAAGTATCCCGTGCATTATAAGCACTCGGATACGGCCCAAAGAACTTCCCAACTTGGTGTTTGCCTTTGCCTCGACCCGATGCAATCCGTGGATAAGGTTTGTCGGCAGAGACAAAGATATACACATAGGATTTATCGTCCCTGAGCATGATGTTATACGGTGGACGGTGCAGCTTAATCAGGTTTTGTTCAAGCAGCAGCGCTTCAGTTTCGGAACGAACAACTAAGGTTTCGATGTCATAAATACGCGCCACCAAAGCTTGGGTCTTCGGGTGCCCAATAGTTTTGACAAAATAACTAGAAACACGATTTTTTAAATTTTTCGCTTTGCCCACATACAGCAGTTCACCGTCTTTGCCGAGCATGCGATAAACGCCCGGCAGTGTGGTCATATTGGCTAAAATTTTTTCGATATGTTCTCGTGCGTTTTCGTTCACAGGGTTCCCTAATTTTCTCGGCTCGCCGTCAACTGTTCTGCTTAGGCTTAGCCTTTGATCTGTCTTTTAGATTGGGCAGGTCTGACGCATTTCAAGCACATGAAAGTGCATTTCAAAACCAGTCTGCTGGCAAAAGACATTGATGCTGAGGTTGAAGACTTACTCCAGATCCATCGCTTCAAAATCGATCCGTTCAAACACACCTTGTTCATTGCGGGCAAAGTGACTTCCCGCAGGCGCATTTAAGTGAGCAATGATGTCCGCATCATAATTGGCAATCACATTGACCTCATAAAAACCTAAATTTTCAGGGTCTTCAATATAGTCATCTCCTTCTTCACCCGATAAAAACACCCAACCACTTTCATCGCTAGATTGTGCTTCTTCACGGTACATGTAGGCCACTTTTAGGCCTTGCACCGTAATCATATCTGATGCAATACAACTTCCCATATGCGGTACTAAAGTTTGAATTTGTGTCGGACTCAATTGATACGACTTCATAAGCATATCCTTCAACGGCAAGTAGACGTTTTGCAAGTGGAGGTTTGTAGGGGTAAACAGGACTCAAGCTTATTTTACTTTAGTCCTCACGGCATATTTGAACAAGGCTTTCACTCGCTTAGGCCCGTAAAGCATGCAACGTGCCTAAGGCTGTATTTATGACAATTTTAACGCAGCTTTAAACGCGACTTTGTCTTTCGGTGACACCAAAATGGTTTTGGTTTGGCCCTGTTTCAAGTACTCAATCTTTAGACGATCCAAAGACAAAGCAGGTGAACTGATGGAATTATCTGTTTCAGAAACCGACTGTATCGCGCTTAAGGGAATGACCCACTTAAAACAGAGACTGCGAATTGTCAGTTGCTCCTGATCGACCACATAGCGAGTACTCCACAGCGGCCACCACAGCAAAACAATAGTCAAAGCATAGACCACAACGAACAAAAGATTTTGCATCAAAATGCCTTTGCCATAGGTAGTCAAAATCAATTGGGCCAACAGGCCTGACATCGCAATAATAAACCCCAAAAACCACCAGTCCATCTTCGAACGAAACTTTTGCACCTTGAAACCTCATGCTTTATCTAAGTTATAAGTTGCGATCTTAAAAATGACACAGATACGCGCTCATGTTGTTTTTAGTTTTAACTGCATAAAGCATAAAGCCATGCGTGGTTCGAATCCACTGTAAGCCTTGAAATAAATAGAAAAATCAAAAGGGCAGATAGACTTCCCCTTTTCTGTCCAAATAAAAAACGCCCCTCAGGGCGTTTAAAGTGCTTTAAAACACATAAGGTCGAACAAAGATCAGGAAGAAAATTCCGAGCATCAGGAACCACTTTAAGAAGTAGTACAGTTGACGGTTGGTTTTCTTCAAAGCTTTGGCTTTGATCCGAACTTGATAGACATAACCAAAGACTTTATTCAGCCCACCCGTTTGATCCCCTGCTTCATTTGGAGAGCTGGCAGCGGTCATCACTTTTTTACCAAACCAGTGATTGAAACGTTCCATAAAGCGTGTCTTTAACGGACGCTCGACATCGGCAAAGAAAATAATGCGGTTTTGATCGGTCTTATTCTCTGCATAGTGAATATAAGTTTCATCAAAGACTACACTTTCACCATCACGCCATGAATAGCGCTGACCATCCACATCAATAAAGCAGCGGTCATCATTCGGTGTGATCAGCCCCAAGTGATAACGTAATGAACCCGCATAGGGGTCACGGTGACGAACCAAACGGCTGTCTGGAGCCAGTTCGGTAAACATCGCAGCTTTAATGGTCGGCAAGGTTTTCAGCAACGCCGTCGTTTTTGGACAAAGTTCAGCGGCTGACGGATGCGCAGAGTCATACCATTTCAGATAAAAACGCTTCCAGCCTGTTTTGAAAAAGGAATTAAACCCCAAGTCATCATAACTGCTCGATGCTTTAATTCCGCCTTTTTCATATAAAACTTTTGCTTCATCACGAATCATTTCCCAGTTTTCATCCAACACTTTTAAATCTTGAAAATGCTGAGTGTCTATATAGGGCTGATTCGGCACCTTTGAAAACATGTACATGAGGTAGTTAATCGGTGCAAGAATCGTTGAATGATCGAAAAATTGACGATAAAACGAGTGACGAACCTTCCCACGTTGCTGAATATAAAGTGCAGAAAGAATAAAAATCGCCAGAATGATCCACTTAATCATATGAAAACCTGGAAACCAAAGAAAACGAAATAACAGAAAAAGACCGGTATTCGGTCTAGACTGCGAATTGTAACATAGGCTGCAAAGTACGTCCTATTTCCAGCTTTTCATCACAAGTTTTCATTCTGTTTGGGTTTACCTGCAAGTGCAGCATTGACTAAATTGCCAAAATCGGCGCAAAGGTTGACTTGAAATATAAGGATGCTGTCTAATCATTTTTTGAGCACTCATCCATAAAAAATCTTAAATGAAACAAAAACTTCACTCTATTTAGGCCGCATCATTCAAAAATACATCACGCAAGCACACGAAATAATTGAATAAAAATAGATGACCCTTGCGTCACGGCTTGATACAACTTGTTATGTTCTTTTTCGATATAGTTATCGTAAGATTGGCGGAGCATAGATGTACGTAGGAATGACGTACTCGCTTCACAACATCAACTTAGAAGTCCTCCAAAATAAAGGAGATCAGGCATGATCCACGCTGGCAATGCCATTACCGTCCAAATGCTTTCGGACGGAATTGCAGAATTCCGCTTTGACTTACAAGGTGAGTCGGTCAACAAATTTAACCGTGCAACGATTGAAGATTTCAAAGCTGCAATTGACGCTGTTAAAGCAAACGGTGACATCAAAGGCTTAATCGTTACTTCGGCTAAATCTACATTTATCGTTGGCGCAGATATTACTGAATTTGGTGCAAACTTCGCTCAAGGCGAACAAGCGATTGTGGATTGGGCATTGCCTGTTCACGACATCTTCAACGCGTTTGAAGATTTAGAGATTCCTAAAGTTGCAGCGATCAATGGTATGGCATTGGGCGGTGGCTTTGAAATGTGTCTCGTGTGTGACTATCGTGTGATGTCAGAAGCGGCTCAAGTCGGTCTTCCTGAAATCAAACTGGGCATCTTCCCTGGTTTCGGTGGTACGGTTCGTTTAAGCCGTCTAATTGGTATCGACAATGCAGTTGAATGGATGGCCATGGCTAATCCTAAAAAACCTGCTGCGGCACTGAAAGACGGTGCGGTTGATGCGGTTGTTGCTGCAGACAAACTACAAGACGCTGCGATTGACTTGGTTAAACAAGCCCTTGCTGGCCGTGTAGACTGGAAAGCAAAACGCCAGGAAAAACTTGACCCAGTTAAATTGAACCCAATCGAACAAATGATGGCGTTCAACTCGGCGAAAGGTGCAGTTCTTGCAAAAGCAAATCCTGCTCAATACCCTGCGCCTAAACTTCTTCTTGACTCATTACAAGCAGGTGCAAGCCTTCCACGTAATGAAGCACTTCAAGCTGAAGCGGCTGGTTTTGCAAAAGCAGCCATTACACCACAAGCAAATGCGTTAATTGGTCTATTCATCAATGACCAAGTGGTGAAGAAAACTTCGAAGAAATATGAAAAAGGTGCGCACCCTGTAAACCAAGCAGCTGTATTAGGCGCGGGTATCATGGGTGGCGGTATTGCTTACCAAGCGGCAAGCAAAGGCACACCAATCATCATGAAAGACATTGGTAACCCGCAACTTGCTTTGGGTATGAAAGAAGCCAATGGCTTACTGACCAAACAAGTTGAACGTAAGAAGATGAAACCTGCTCAAATGGGTGAAACGCTTGCGCGCATCCGTCCAACTTTAAGCTATGACGAGTTTAAAGAAGTGGACATCGTGATTGAAGCAGTAACTGAAAATCCAAAAGTAAAAGGCATTGTACTTGCTGAAACTGAGAAGAACGTTCGTGACAACACGATCATTGCTTCAAATACTTCAACCATTTCAATCACACGTTTGGCTGAAAACCTACAACGTCCTGAAAACTTTGTCGGTATGCACTTCTTTAACCCAGTACACATGATGCCATTGGTAGAAGTGATCCGTGGTGAGAAGACTTCGGCTGAAGCGATTGCGACCACTGTAGTTCTTGCTCAGAAAATGGGTAAAACACCAATCGTTGTAAACGACTGCCCAGGTTTCCTTGTCAACCGCGTATTGTTCCCTTACTTCGGTGCATTTGACCTGCTATTGAAAGACGGTGCTGACTTCCAACAAGTCGACAAAGTGATGGAAAAATTCGGTTGGCCTATGGGTCCTGCTTACCTAATCGACGTTGTTGGTATCGACACGGGCGTTCACGGTGCAGAAGTCATGGCTGAAGGTTTCCCTGACCGCATGAAGCCAGACTTCAAAGGTTCAATCGAAATCATGTACGAAAACAAACGTTTGGGTCAAAAGAACGACGTTGGTTTCTACAAATACGAACTTGACCGTAAAGGCAAAAAAGCCAAAGTGGTTGATCCAACTGCGTATGAGCTTGTTGCTACTGTGGCAACTGCAGAAAAACGCGAGTTTGATGCTCAAGAAATCATTGACCGTATGATGCTTGCTTTCTGTAACGAAACTGTTCGTTGCCTAGAAGACAACATCGTCGCGACTGCTTCTGAAGCAGATATGGCAATGATTATGGGTGTAGGTTTCCCTCCATTCCGTGGTGGTCCATGCCGTTACATCGACCAAACAGGTGTTGCTGAATACGTTGCACTTTGCGACAAATATGCACACTTAGGTAAGGCTTATGAAGCGCCACAAATGTTGCGTGACATGGCTGCTAACAACAAAAAATTCTACGGTTAAGGAGCAACGTGAATGGCTACTTTAAATCCACGTGACGTTGTCATCGTTGATGGCGTACGTTCAGCAATGGGTAAAACCAAAAACGGTATGTTCCGCAATGTACGTGCTGACAGCTTATCGGCTGAATTGGTTCGTGCTTTAGTTGCTCGTAACCAGTTTGACACCAATGAAGTTGAAGACCTGATCTGGGGCTGTGTAAACCAGACTCTAGAACAAGGGATGAACATTGGCCGTAACATTGGTTTATTGGCTGACCTTCCAAAAACTGTGGCAGGTCAAACAGTTAACCGTCTTTGTGGTTCATCTATGCAAGCGCTTCACACCGCTGCTGCACAGATTGCAACCAACCAAGGTGATATCTTCATTATTGGTGGTGTAGAGCACATGGGCCACGTAGGCATGATGCACGGCATCGACCTCAACCCAGAAGCATCTAAGCACTATGCAAAAGCGTCTAACATGATGGGCTTAACGGCTGAAATGTTAGGTCGTATGAACGGCATTACGCGTGAAGAACAAGATGCATTCGGTGTTGAATCTCACCGCCGCGCTTGGGCTGCAACGCAAGAAGGTCGTTTCAAAAACGAAATCGTGGGTGTTGAAGGTCATGATGCCAATGGCTTCAAAATCCTTTGCGACATCGACGAAGTGATTCGTCCAGATGCAAACCTTGAAGCATTCAAAGGTTTACGTCCTGTATTTGACCCGAAAGGCGGTACGGTAACAGCAGCAACGTCTTCAGCTTTGTCTGATGGCGCATCTGCAATGCTACTGATGTCTGCTGAGCGTGCTCAAGCTTTAGGTCTTAAGCCACGTGCTGTGATTCGCTCTATGGCGGTTGCAGGCTGTGATGCTGCGATCATGGGTTATGGTCCTGTACCTGCAACTCAAAAAGCGCTTAAACGTGCTGGCTTAAGCATGGCAGATATCCAAACCATCGAGTTAAATGAAGCATTTGCTGCTCAAGGCTTGTCAGTAATGAAGGGCTTAGGTGTTTATGAGAAGCAAGACATCATTAACTTAAACGGTGGCGCGATTGCATTGGGTCACCCATTGGGTTGTTCTGGTTCACGTATTACAACGACGTTGTTGAACGTGATGGAACAACAAGATACGCAAATTGGTCTTGCGACGATGTGTATCGGTTTGGGTCAAGGTATCGCGACCATTATCGAACGTGTTTAATATTTAGTTAAATACTGAGATAAAAAGAACCCCGCTTATTGCGGGGTTTTTTGAGAAAATTGATTAAATTTATCAAAAGAAACCAATATCTATTATATAATTATCATTATATTACAAACAAATAGAAATATTAGATGACACCTGAAGAAATTGAAAAATTTACTATAGAAAAACCCAAAAGAACAAGTTTTTACAAATTGATAGTGAAACAGGTGAATAAGGCTTGGGTTAAATGGTTTGTTATTCCTATTTTTTATGGTCTACCTGTTTTCTTCATTAACTCTAGTTTTAGCAATGACAACTTAGCTAAGTAGCTAAAAAACAATTTAGGAAATTTTGGTGGTTTTCTAGGTGAATACCAGGCATGGATTATTATTTTATCCTTTGTAATATACGGAATGACTGCGGTTCTTTATTCCCATATCAAAGATATTGCAGAATATTCCCCTCCTCCTCCACCCGATTTAAGCAAACAGCATGCAATTTCTATAATTCAGACTTTAGAAATCGTTGTACAGGCAAAATACAAAAGATTCATTGATACATTAAGAACAACTACCTCGTATCATGATATATTTAATATTATCACCCAACCAAATTTGCAAAAAGATATTATTATTCAAGCATTAAAGAGCCATATTGAACTCCAATTCCAAAATTCACTTATAAAAGTTGGTCTGATGAAAGTTAAAGACAAATCTTGTGTAGATTGGGAAAACTATTTACAAGCTACTATTGGACCAAAAACTGAAATAAATATTTTGAATGCTAAAACTAGTTGTATTAAAAGAAGTATCGAATCCAAAACTGTTATAATTGTTGAAGATACTTTTGCAGAAGTTGCTAAACCCTCTACATCTAGAAATTACGTTAAAGGAAAAACTCCTGAAAATGAAAGTGGGTCTCAAATTTGTTATCCAATTTTAGACCCTTTAACAAAAGAAGTAATCTATGTAATAACCGTCTCTTGCAATAAAGCTCAGTCCTTTAAGATAGAGGATTTAGAATTCTACAAATGGTTATTAGGTATATATGCTCAAAGATTACTTGTAGAAATTTCTTTAGACATACTAAAACAAAAGTTTCTTGTGGAGACTAATAATGCAGCATAAAACTCATACTTCAAAGAATACAACCACACTCTCCAATAAACCAGAAGATATTGCTAAGAAAGAATTAGAAATTGAAAATTTAAAGATCAAAATTGCTGAATTAAATAAAATTTTAGAAAATTTCAGCAAAAATAATGCCACAAGAAAAAATGATTAAGGATTATCCCAATTTAATTTATATGATAAATTTTTAAGAAAAGCCTCACACTAACCCTCTCCATAAAACGGAGAGGGATTTTCATTGTGAATTAAATATTATCCAAAAACAAAGTTTCAAATCACAATATTTTTAAACAACCAATATTAAATACTCTGCGCCAACAAGGTCGCAAAATGCTGCTTAATCCGATTGCCCTGCTCATCGACTCGATGTAACTCACCTACATTTTCATTATATTTAACAATGTTCCAACCCTCATACAAAGCACTTAACTCTCCTGCTTTAAACGCAAATGGAAAGTCAGGCTGCGCAGGAATATCATCGGTATCCATGGCACACACAATCAAATTCAACCCATTTACATTTGTGGCTTGCTGCATCTGCGCAATCAATGGTTTCACAGTTGGCGCTTCTAAAAACATCATCACGACCGTACAACAAATAAAGTCGTATGTACCTGTAATGCTTGGGTCAGCATTGAGGTCACGCTGTTGCAGATGAATCTTTTGAATACCTTCGGCATCTATAATCTGCTGTAGTTTTTGCAAACTTTGCGGATTCACGTCCCAAGCATCCACCTCAAAGCCCTGCTGACTTAAGTACAGCGAATTTAGCCCTTGTCCACAGCCGACATCCAAAGCCCGACCACCGTGTAAATACGGCGTAGCCGCCAAAATTTCTGAATGTGTAGGTGAAAGCTGATATTTCTTATAAAAATAATCCTGCGGGGTACAGTAAAATTGCAACTGACACTCTATGTCATCGCTGGTCGAAACAATCTTGTGCCATGCTTGAGGCTGAATAAACGGTGGCTGTTGCTCAGCTGTAAACAGATGTTCAGATTGCACTTGACCTGCCTCATCTAGAAAAGCAAAACTCAGCTCACCTTGATAAATCTTTAGCTTTGCCCACGTACCCGCTTTGGTATTGTGTTGATTTTTAAACCCTTGCGGAATGGACTGCGCAGTCCACACAGGAAGTTTTTTATAACAAATCAAGTCTTGCATCAGCCTAGTCCCCACCTTGTTATGACGTATTCGCCAGTCCATCGTTTTTATCAAGCGCCTGCATGATCATAGCCAGTTCAGGCCCAAATTAACATTCATTCAGTATCTAAAACCAGTAGATGGATAAGAAATAAAATCTGTCGCCCTACTGCATTGAGCGGCTCATAGAGCTTTCATGACTTTAAACTTTTGAGCTTTGACGACTTTTTGAACATTTTAATGATAGGCTTAAAGACAATAAAAATTCAGCTTAACTATATTTCAAATGAGTCGGAGTCTATCGATGTTTGCATCACCTTTAAAAACCATCATCTGCTTAGGCGTCATGGGAACATTATTCACAGGCTGTGCCACCAAAACCCTGATGACCAAAGACAATAAAACCTATACCCGTACCAACAAAGTCACCTTAATCGAAGACCAAGTGGTGGCTTTTGGCAAACCTGCTCAGCCTCTGCCAAATTTACCTGCACATAGTTTAGTGATTGCAGGCCAACAAAAAAGTTATGTCCTTACCCAAGGTGGGCCTCAATTTGTCAGCTTGATTGGAAAACTGGAGCCGAAAAATATTCAAGTGACCCGAGAACTAAGTTTCTATTCAGAAAAGAATGATGGTCATTTTACAGGGACATTACCTCTGTCCTATGTGAAGCTCAAAGAAGACATCAGCAAGAAAGATCTGGAGTTTTTTATTCAAAATGGCGCGAAGGAATGTTCAAGTTCCAGTGATGAACGCATGTTTGCACAGCGTTTCTGTTTCGAGATCAAACTGGCAGGTGTGGTCTATCCTGCGGCGAACAATTTAGCCTCCTTAAAAGCCTTGAGTAAGCCTTATCAGGTGAGCATTTATACCCATCAAGAGGAAAGTTATAAATCGAAGTCGGGCATGAATCCTTTTGAAAAATTAGTGTTACTGCCTTTTGCCGTCGCAATTGATGTGGTCAGTCTACCCTTCCAAGCGGCCGATAAAATTTTTGATTAAGACAATAACAGTACAGCGCCTAGAACGAATCAGGCGCTGTGCTGTTTTGTGAAGGATTTAAATTAAGAGCTCGCCCATCAACCAAGCCATATACTTTTCTTTGTCCATAAAGTCAGGCGCGCTGCCCGTATCTAGACTGAAGTACTGTTGGTTGAACTGAATCACGATTTGTTCGGTGTGGTGCCAGTCTTCGATCATTTTGAAATATTGGTTGAAGAAAAATCGATTCTTCCCCCAGTTGCTTAAGCGTTCTAATTTTGGATAGTTTTTATTTTCTACAAACTCACTATACACATGCTGAATATCATCAAAAACGTGTATGGTTTTCATGACTCACCTGCCTGCACTGAAAAGTCGTCATCGTTGTGATACTTTTACTCTAGCAGCCAATTTTGAACAACAGATGACAGTCCGCTTACAAGACTGTCATCTTTGCACGGTGTTATAACTTCTGTTCCACCTCTTTTTGGGTCTGTTTTTCGACCTGCTGCATTTGGCTATTCAATGCCAAAATCTCTTTATACAGCGCATTAAACTGCTGTAGTGGTACATCTTCATAAAACATAAAGGTGTTATTTTTCTTTTCCCATTGGTTATTTTTCAGCACCAAGAAAATTTGATCCGCCTTGGCTAAATTCTGCTGCTCAAGACTAAACAGGCGGGTGGCTTCATGGCTTTTTTCACTGGCTTTCATGCTGTCGGTCAGTTGATGGCGGAACCGCGAAGATATTGCTAAATCTTTGGCCTGAGCAATGGCCTCTTTTTGACGTTGTTCAACCTGCTGTGCATAGCTATCGACAACAGTATGTACGTCTTTTAGCATTTGCTCCGTTTCAGCATAATTGTTCTTTTTGTCTTTGCTTAATCGGTCAATATTTAAAAATTGATCCCAATTTAAGGCTTTTAAATCTCGCAGATATTGATTACGCGCTTCGGCATTTTGCAGCATATGACTAAGCACAAACTCCGCCATAATTTGATAGTCACCTGTCAGACGTGGGTCTTTTACATCGACTTGAATTGGTGTGGTCCAATCTTGAGCTTGTTTGTAAATTTGTTCGGTCTTTTCATACAGCACCGTTTCATAGCGTTGTAGCTGCTGCTGCTCTTTTTGTTGTTGAGAATACTGATAAAACATCCAACCAAAAACGGCACTGGTCGCAAGAACTAAAATCAACACGATACGTCGCATGTTCAGCTTCCTCTTCATTTCTTTTCATCATAGCAAATAAAGGCACATGATCAATATTTCAACATGTTATCGATATTTGAGGACCCTAAGGCCGTACCTTCCCCAAGTGGATGAGGAATGTACTGGCGATAAACGAATAAGGACGTGTTACTTCGCTGGAGCTGTTCTCGGTTGCTGACTATTCTGTTGAATCCCTTGCATAAAATTCCGATCAATCTGCCCAATCGAAATTTGTTCACGGGCAATTTGTACATTGGTCGCATTACGGTCAATGCCAAACGGCTGCAACATGATATACAAACCTTCAGTTGGATTAGACGACTGCAAACCAGCGGCAATGTTCAAGACATGCTCACGTAACAAAGGCGGCACAGAATTTAGATCTGCGGTGACCGCAGGGGGCAAAATATCGATGTTTTGAGTGATAGTCGGATCGACCACAAAAGACTGCGCATCATCCTGTAACTGAACAATACGGTGCTGCAAGGCTTTACGAATATTTTCATCCTGTTGATAAGGAACCACGCCCGTTTCAGCACGTAGCTCTGATTCCGCCATGGTTTTAAAAGTCGGTAGACTCACGATCTCACCATTGGCTTGCAGCAAAGTTGGCATAAAAAGAAGAGCGCAACAAAAAACCGGAAGAGAATTTAAAAATTTCATAAAACAATCCCAAATGATAAGAGATATAAAAAGGCATACTCAAACTGAGCGCCTTCACCCTATTGTATATTTTTCGATCTTTGTGCTGCGTAGTTGTCAGATAAACGGTCAAGCCCAGAGGGTTCAACTGATTGAATCCATAGCGAAACAGCTTTTTTTAATGGCCCTGCTTTAAATTTTATAACTCATCCCCATCATTTCCTTAGTTGCTCTTTTTACTATTTTGAGAAATCCCATGCGTGTAGATATTTGGTCAGATGTTGTTTGTCCTTTTTGTTATATTGGCAAAAAACGTTTAGAAGCGGCAGCTGAACAGGCTGGTGTTGAATTGGAAGTGCACTGGCACAGTTTTGAACTGGATCCAGATGCACCAGTACGCCAAGAAATTTCGAACTCAGAACGTCTCGCACTAAAATATGGTCGCACAGTGGCTGAAGTGGAAGAGATGCAACGTAATATTGCCAAAATGGCTGCGGAAGAAGGCATTGAGTTTAACTGGGAAAATGCCAATTCAGGCAACAGTTTCAATGCACACCGTATTATCCACCTTGCTCAAAGCCACGGTTTAGGCAATGAAGCTGAAGAAGCCTTTTTCTTTAGCTATATGACGCAAGGCTTACCAATTGGTGAGCGTGAAACCATTGAAGATGTGGCCTCTCGTATTGGCTTAAACCCAGTTGAAGTAGATGATGTGCTGGATTCTGACGAATACGCAGATTTCGTGAAGTTTGACCAAGAAGTAGCGCGTGAACAACTGAAAGTAACGGGTGTACCTTTCTTTGTTTTCGATCAGCGTGTGGCTTTAGCAGGTGCGCAGCCGCGTGACGTATTCTTACAAGTCCTTGAAAAAGCACAAATGCCAGCAGAAGAAAATAATGCGGCACAGTGTTCCGATGAGTCTTGTGAAACACCAAAACAATCATCATAAGGATTCTCGGTTCAGAGCTTAACTGAGCCCTATCCATAGATGAGAAAATCCCCGACCTGCGGGGATTTTTTATAAGTTAAAAAAACTGATCTGTCTTTAATCGACCAAGAAACTAATTTTAAGATTGACCCGATATTCTACAATTTGGTTGTCCTTAACTACCACTTTTTGTTCATTGATCCAAGCACCTTGAACATTCTTCACCGTCTCGGTGACTTTTGCGATCCCTGTCTGAATCGCATCTTCAAAACTTTTCGCACTGCTTGAATTGACTTCTACCACTTTTGCAATGGCCATCTGTTTGTCCTCAGCTATTGTTGTTTTTGCCTGTTCATCTTAGGTGAATTTTTAATCAAAAATAGATGACTTAAACATTCCACAGCAAAAACTTACACAGTGTGCACAATCAAAAGACTTCAAAATGGTGAATATTTAAACAACTAATCATGTAACTCTACGTCCTTTTTCAGGTCTCATTTCAGAAAAAAAATACCTACTTTCAAGCTTCCTTTCAAACTTGAAAATCTAAATTTTCACTTTAAATTCAAATAGCTTAGCTCTGGAGTAAAAACTCTATACCAAGCTAGAGCATTTATTCTAATTTATTGTTTTTTAACAACAAATGAACTCACCATTCATCTTTTACTGGCCTAAATCAGCGCTTAAATCGATCATTTTTTGATATTATTCATGCGAAATTTATCTTTTTAAAACTCCCAGTCTCCTTAGTGAGACCTCCTTTTTAGAGGAAATATCATGAACGCTGTTAAATATGCTTTGGCTGTCGCTGTAATGGCTCTTTCTGCAACTGTTTCTGCACAAGTTGTTTTTGTTCCAGATTTTCCTGTAAAAAAACCAGCAGACACTCAAACTGCAACGGCTGATGCTCCTGCGGCTGCACCACATCAAGAAGCGTAATTTGCGCTGACTTGGTCAAAAATAGGCAATGTTGATTGCCTATTTTTGACCAAAATTGCAAAGAACTGACAAAAAATTTCCGCTATGAACCCTCTAGGGCAAAAATATTTAATTCAATCTGTGCTGAGATCGAAATTATCTACATTTTTCACCACCCTTTTCTCGTATCACATGCAGAATAATTTTTGCCTATTTATTCTTTTCTAATTATGATCAAACAAGAAGACTGAAATCCAAAACCAATAAATTAAATGCACTCAATAGCACATGCCTATGCAAAATTTACAAGCCCTCATCCAAGGCCGTATTACGCCCCAAGCCATTGATCTTGATCAATTGATTTCGTTTGCACAGCAGTATACGCAGCCGACTTCAGCCGAATATAAATTACTTGAACTGGCCATCAATATGGTTTTGGCAAGCTACTTGGAACAAGCACAAAAACAACTTTAGAGTTCAGCGCATGAAAGCAATCGAAAAAGCACTGCTGATCAAAGAACTGCATCAATTGATTGATGGTTTGGAGCATAAACCTCTGTCTTTTTTTGAAATTGCGCGCTCGAAAAAACGCATCCGCGAAATTTTTGCACTCTGTGATGAACCCATTTTTCAAAAACAACTCGAAGCCTATAAGGCGCTGACTCAGCCTCAAGCTGCGGCTGAACGCTGGATACAACAAAGCCCCTACCAGCATGCCTATATTGGACTATTTCAATATGAGTCTGCTTTAACCGATGCCTTAAAACAGCAGGCGGCTTTCGCATGGGGTGTTTTATATAAATCAGGTTTAGGTTGGCAAATTGCTTTTCAAAGCACCCCACCTACACTGTATAGCAGCCCATGGCACATAAAGTTTGAACACGCCTACCAATGGTTTTTGAGCCATGCACAAAGCGTTCAACAGCCCGACAACACACATTCTCTTACCACACCAGAAATATCCGCAGAAGTTGCAGAAGTTGCAGAAGTTGCAGAAGTTGCAGAAGTTGCAGAAGTTGCAGAAGTTGCAGAAGTTGCAGAAGTTGCAGAAGTTGCAGAAGTTGCACGAGACCAGTTTATCCTGCCCGTTGCAACAATATTCGCTAAGAAAACGGATATAGGGCGCGCACAGGACAATGTGGTTACTGACGCTTTTGTTTTCATGGGTATTGAGCTTTTAAACATTGCTACAGATGGTGATACATCGGCCGAACGAACCCAAGGGTCTGAGCCCTCCTTCCCCAAAGTTAGTCCTGAGTCTAGTCTGCTTTTATCTAAGGCTGAAGCAGCGCTTCATTTCAATACGGAAATTCAACCTACATTCGGCAGCAACCCAAATGCAACTCAAATTGAAGGAACCGAACTCAGGTCTTTTAAACAAAACACTGTAGAAGATATCGTCCCAATCAATGCTATTGAACTAAGTATCAAACAAGATAAGGAACCTGAAAATCAGTTCGATAGCGTACAAACAGATTTAGAGCCTCAACCTGAAGTATTACCAGAAAATCATTTGATTCTCAGCAATCTGTCACTTTTAAGTAATGAGCTATGTCCACCTCAGGAAGAGTCGATAATCGATGCTGTTGTACCCATTCGATTTGACCTTAAGCCAAGTGCATCTATTTCAACGCTTGCCATTCAGGACTTTATCCAAAGGCGATCGATCTTGGCTGAACCACAAGACACAGACATTTCATCTGAATCTCATCAGCAAAATCCACTTGAAAGCGAAGCGACAGCACCATGCCCTGCTATGCAGGACAGCCATACAGAAAATTCAGAAACATCGGCCACTGCTGCGCAACCCCTACTGCCCACACAGATTAATCTGGGGCAATATCAAGCGCAATTGCACACGCTGCATCAACCAAATTTAGACCCTAAGCTGTATGGCCTCGACATTTCAGGGCACATTGAGATCAATCAAAATATCGAGTTTCTGATCCACAGCGACCAACTCGATCACTGCTTGGACTATCCCATCTATTTGGCAGAACAGACCCATCAGCACGGAAGGTTTATTAAGTATTTGGCTCTATTTGGTGCTGACAGTCCTACAGAAGCCATTCGCCTGAGCCAACAATTTGCCCAGAGTGGTCAACATCAACTCGCAGCCATTCGCGAAATTGAATGGGATCAGCTACAGACTCACATGCATGATGTGTTTTCGATTTTTCAGCTGTATACCCAACAGGCCAAATTGGTATGGCACATTGAAGACTATCACCCATTTATTCTGGTCGATCTCCTCAATAGCCGTAAATTCATTCATTTTGAAGAAAGCCCCGCGGACGTAAATACGCCCATTTTAGTGTTAAAAGAACGACAAAAAATTCGAGTAATTCATGGTCAAAAGCGGGTAGAGCTCTCACGTACCGACATCGCGTATCCGTGCTTGGTCTTAGACCGACAGCACGGCGTCAGTTGGCAACTGATTCAAAATACGATTTCCACTTTGCCTGAACCTATCACTGTGTTTCAATTATTTGATTCTATTCAAAAACAGCTGAGCATCGAGTTGTAGAGTTTTGTATTTTCTACTTGTGTTCTTATGTGAAATTTACAACACTAAAACATCGAAGAACAATAAAGTACGAAAGCATGCTAAGAACTCAACATGTGGGATCCATCTCTTTATTTTTCTGCCTAAGTTTAGGTACATACGTCAACGTGGCTTGGGCGGAAAGCAATACCAACAGCACACAACATTTTGTGCCACCTCACGACGTGGCTGAAATTGACAAAATCGCATCGCCCCCCAGAGGTAGTGGACTTTTATATCAAATTCCACAGTGGATTGACTCACTTCCAACCGTCTTACCTGAAGAGTCGGACGAGCTGATTGTGCCCACGACTGACCTCACTGAAGAGCGCACGTGGGTTGACCGCCAACAAAAAGAAGTTCGAAACTGGGCAGACCGAACAGCCGCCAAAATGGACAATTGGTTTGGTGAAACCGATCCTAAAAAACCAGCTACAGCCACATTACGTGTCTTGGTCGATAACCGCTGGAATAAACATGATGAATATGATGTAAAACCGCGTATTCGGGGTCGAGTTAAACTTCCAACCTTAGAACATAAACTCAGTGTGGTGTTTGGGGATGACTCTTTAGATAATGAACTGCAAAACAATGTCGCGATTACCAATGAAAACCCGCCTAGTCCAGACAACGACAAATCCTTCGACCGTCGCCAAACCCGTGATGCCAATAGTTCAATAGCATTAAGGTGGTCACAACTGTCAGATCGCCTGCCTTTTGAAACCGATTTCGACCTAGGGGTCCGTTCAGGGGATGATATTTACGCGCGTATCAAATTATCGAGAGAATGGAAACTCGACAATGATTTTCGCGCTTATGCTGAACAGATTTATCGTTATGGTATCGACAGTGAAAATTATTTACGTACTAACCTAGAGCTGATCCATGCACGCCCCAATCAAGCCTTTTTATCCAATCAGTTCAGCCTGACCTATGCAGATGATCAAGATGATGATCTACTCTGGGATAACTATAGCTTTAGGCAACACCAATTCTTTCATGGCAATCGCTTTAACTACGGCATTTACACTGGCGGTTTCTACAACAACGACGACCTACGTTTGAACCGTTGGGGGCCTTTTGTCTCGTGGCGTCAACCCTTCTTACGCGAGTGGTTTTATATCCAAGGCGATTTAAATTATTTTAACGATCACCGTGAAGACCGCAGCCATTACGTCAGTGCCTTAGTGCGTTTTGAGGCTTTATTTTAATAACACGGCTATTATTTAGGCTGATCTGTGGATAAGTCCAAACTTATCCACGGATATCCACATCAGGTTCTTTTTGCCTATTTAATCGATGCGTTCAACAGACATTAAGGTTCTTCGTCCAAAGGGTTGACATAAAAAAAGCCTATCTTAGCGATAGGCTTTTTTTAAACATTTAATAGCTTATTGAAGCAATAAGCTGTTAATGCGTTTGATATATTCGGCAGGATCATCAGGTAAGCCGCCTTCAGCAATCACCGCTTGGTCAAAAATTACATTGGCCAAGTCATCAAACTGTGCCGAATTTTCTAATTTTCTCACCAATGGATGCTCTGGGTTAATTTC
Source organism: Acinetobacter sp. MYb191 (assembly GCF_037572605.1). Classification (NCBI taxonomy): domain Bacteria; kingdom Pseudomonadati; phylum Pseudomonadota; class Gammaproteobacteria; order Moraxellales; family Moraxellaceae; genus Acinetobacter; species Acinetobacter sp. MYb191. The sequence goes on from NZ_JBBGZP010000005.1 coordinate 315,403, forward strand.
CAAAATTGGCTTGCTTTCAGGTACAGCCTGACCCGCTTGTTGCAGCATACGAATCAGTTGTGGAGAAAGCTCTCCCTCACCTGTCACCAAGCATGCAGGTGAATCGACCAAACGTGTGGTCACTCGTACTTCTTTGGTCTTGGCTTTCAATGAATCAGACAGTTTTTCAACCACAGGTTTAAACTGCTCTGCGGCTGCTTCAAGTGCTTTCTTCTCTTCGGCATCTTGTAAATCACCTAAGTCGACTGCACCTTTCGCCACGTTTTGCATTGATGTGCCATCAAACTCATGCACAAATTCCATTGCCCATTCATCGACCCGGTCTGCCATGAGTAAGACTTCAATGCCTTTTTTCTTAAACAGCTCAAGTTGTGGCGAGTTCTTCGCAGCATTGAGACTGTCTGCAGTCACATAGTAAATCGCTTTTTGCCCCTCAGGCATACGCGCTTTATAGTCCTGCAAAGAAGTGCTCACCGCATCATTGTTTGAAGTTGAGAAGCGTAAAAGTTTTAAAATACGCTCACGGTTACCAAAGTCTTCGCCCAAACCTTCTTTCAACACTGAACCAAATTCACGGTAGAAGGTTTTGAACTTCTCTTGATCTTTTTCATCTTCCGATTTGGCTAAAGCATCCAACATGGTCAATACACGGCGTGCATTCCCTTCACGAATGGTTTTCACATCACGGCTTTCTTGTAACAACTCACGACTGACATTCAATGGTAAATCGGCACTATCGACTACCCCTTGAACAAAGCGTAAATAGTTTGGAATCAAATTATCCGCATCATCCATAATGAAGACACGTTTCACATAGAGCTTAATCCCCGCTTTGGCTTCACGGGTAAAGATATTCGCAGCAGCTTTACTCGGTACATACAACAACTGCGTATATTCGGTACTACCTTCAACGCGGTTATGCGCCCATGCCAGTGGAGCTTCAAAATCATGGCTGAGATTCTTATAAAACTCGACGTACTGCTCTTCAGTCACTTCATTTTTATTACGTGTCCACAGAGCGCTGGCTGAGTTAATCGCTTCCCACTCACCCGTTTTCACATACTGACCTGGTTTTGGCTCTTCACCTTCCACCGCTTCTTCTTGCTGCCAAACCTCTTTTTGCATCTCAATCGGCAGACTAATGTGATCTGAGTATTTATTGATAATTTGCTTCACTTTATGCGACTGTAAATAGTCCAACGCATCTTCACGCAAATGTAAAATAATATCGGTACCACGGCTGTCTTTGTGGATCTGCTCGACTTCGAACTCACCCGTGCCCGCACTGACCCAACGTACCGCCTGATCAGGACCCGCACCTGCACGGCGTGATTCTACGGTAATTTTGTCAGCCACAATAAAGCCCGAGTAGAAACCGACACCAAACTGACCAATCAGTTGTGCATCTGATTTCTGGTCACCTGTGAGCTTAGACATAAAGTCCTTGGTTCCAGACTTAGCAATCGTACCTAAGTGGTCAATCGCTTCTTGTTCAGTTAAACCAATCCCATTATCTGAAATGGTCAGTGTTTGATTGGCTTCATCAAAACTGACGCGCACATGTAGGTCTGGGTCATTTTCATAATATTCAGGATGATTAATGCCTTCAAAACGCAATTTATCACAGGCATCGGACGCATTTGAGATCAATTCACGTAGGAAAATGTCAGGATTTGAATACAGTGAATGCGTCACTAAATGTAATAGCTGAGCCACTTCAGCTTGGAAACTATGTTTATGTGCGTTTTGCTCGCTCATCAATCGCTCCTTAATGTATTAAGTCTTATAGAGAATGCTTAATGAATTGGAGTGAGCGATACGTTTTTCAATAGCAATCACAACTTTTTTTGCTTTTTTTAAAATGGGCCCTGACGGTAAATACGATCTAAATTCAGCTCTAACTGCTGCTGGCGCATTTTATACACATCCATGAGGCAATTTTGTGAAGCACCACAACGGTCACGGAGACTCAACCATTTCACTTGCTCATCTTGAATCATGCCACGCGTCCCCATCGGAACAAGGCGTTTTAAAATGGTATAAGTGGTGGCCATTTTCACATCGGCGTCATTGATTTGGCGATGTTCACAGATCGCGTGCTCCGTCGTCGTTTTCGCTTTATCACAATTAAAACTGGCCGCTTGAGCATGCATGCTCCACGCCAAACTACAGACTAAACCGATCCCGAGCATAGCTTTCATTTTTATAACTCTCTTATTCTATTTCCATCCATTCTATAGATGATTTTCTTTTAATACTGAATCATCGTGATTTATTTCAGCTTTGACCACTATTCAACTTTAGTCTTTGCATAAAAAAACCCCATCATTGATGAGGTTCTTAAAAAAGCTACTTTTGATTATTAAAATTTGTAGCTATAACCGAGGGTATAAATCACTGGATCGATATCTAATTTAAAGTTTTCAACCACAGTTTCAACTTTTGGGTTTAAGTCTGCATAACGAACATCGACAAACACACCCCAGTTTTTCGCATCAGCAGGTTGGTAATTAAAACCAAGTTGTGCAGCATAGCCGTAGTCGTCTTTGACTTTAACTTTAGTGCCTGCGAGTACACCTGAAGTTTCTTCATCCCAAGCAATAAATGCTGTTGCACCGACACCAATATAAGGCGTGAAACCTGTTGAATTTTTAAAGTTATATTTTGCAGTCACTGTTGGCGGCAAATGCTTAAGTTTTACAGCATTGCTACCATTTACTGTCACGTCATGGCTAATTGGCGTCGCCAATAGCAGTTCTGCAGAAATATTGTCATTAAAGAAATATTCAACCGATGGCGTAAACGCGAGTTCGCTATCTGCTTCAACCGTTAATGTACCATTCGCAATTTTCGTGTCCTGCGTTGGCGCAATTGCAGATCCACCGACTTTGACTTGCCATTGACCTGCCATTGCAGCAGATGCAGAAAGACCCATTAATGTAATTAGAGCAATTTGCTTCAACATTTCAAACAACCTCTGTTTGTAAAATAATTAATATAAAAATTAACATTAACTCATCATAAACAAGAGTGTAATTAATATGCAATTATAATAATAATGTATTTTAAATGCTTTTTTTAAATAATTGTTTTTAATAATTTTTAATATTAAATAGACTATTTTAGTTGGTTTTAAATTAATAATATAAAATCAAAATAAATACATTTTAATCCCAACCTTTTTAATCCGAATTAACATTATAAACCCGATTATTTTAATCTGAATAAATAATAAAAAAGGCGATTTTAAAATCGCCCTTTTATAATCATTGGATTTTGAATTACAACACCATGGCCGCAATCCAACCAAAAATCATGAGCGGAATATTAAAGTGAATAAAGGTCGGCACCACCGTATCCCAAATATGATCATGCTGCCCATCCACACCCAAACCTGCTGTTGGGCCTAAAGTGGAATCTGAAGCTGGAGAACCTGCATCACCGAGTGCTGCTGCTGTACCAATCAGCGCCACAGTCGCAAGGGGTGAGAAACCAAACTGCACACAAAGTGGCACATAGATCACAGCCAAGACTGGGACACTTGAAAATGATGAACCAATACCGATCGTCACAAATAAACCAATGAATAGCATTAAGAACGCCGCTAAAGCATGGTTATCCCCAATCACGTGCACCACACCATTGACCAGCTGGTTAATATCACCAGTATGAGTCATCACAGAGGCAAAACCTGCCGCAGAAATCATGATGAACCCGACCAAAGCCATCATGCGCATGCCTTGCACAAAGACATCATCGGCTTCTTGCCATTTAAAAATACCTGCCGCAGACAACACAGCAAAACCGACCAATCCCCCTAAGATCATTGAACCTGAGTACAACTGCGCAATCAGGGTCAAAACTATCGCAAGGATCGCCATGATGATTGTTTTCTTCGCAATCACAGGGACATTTTCGGCTTCGCGTTTTAATTCTTCCGCATCTTGCGCAAAATTCACTTCGCCTGCACGAACGGGTTTATCTAAATCAATCGTGGTCACACGCACCACTTCACGATCAATATAATGACGCGGTTTACGGTAGCTGACGAATACTGCCACTAAAGTACCAATCACCATGCCCAGAACAGGAATGGCCATCCCCATTGGCATCATCCAACGTTCAACATGCAAATTATATGCAGCACCAATCTTGTTGATATTGCCCATCAAAATCTGTTCAAGGAAAATCGCACCAAAACCAACAGGCAGGAAAATATAGGTGCCGACCAGACCTAAAGTCAGCACACAGGCTGCCGCACGACGGTCTAAGTTCAAGTGATTCATCACTTTTAACAGTGGCGGAACCAATACTGGAATAAATGCGATATGGACTGGAATTAAGTTTTGAGAACAAATGGCCGCAACAAGTAAAATCGTCAGCAGTAGGTATTTCACTTTACGCGCACGTTGATGTGAAACTTCTACCCCCAATAAACCAATCAGTTTATGTGCCAATAAATCGGGTAAGCCTGACTTTGACAGTGCCAAAGCAAAGGCACCGAGTACCGCATAGGCTAAAGCCACTTCAGCACCATCACCTAAACCTGCATTAAATGCACTCACGGTATCGGACAGACTGAGCCCCGCAACCAATCCACCAATAACTGCTGAAATGACCAAAGTCAGAACAACAGAAACTCGTGCCAGTGACAGAATAAACATCACGGCAATCGCAATTACTACTGCATTCATGGAAAACTTAAGATGATAAAAAAAACGCTATTTTAGCAGATCCAATAGGCTGAAACTGTATTTTGATCAGCTTTATCCACGGCCATTACGTGACTTTAGGGTCTGACTATTGCATAAGGACAGGCTTGCTGTAGGCTAGTTTTAGCACTACAGCAAGCGTAAAAGAAGGAGATTATTTACGTACAAAATTGCTAATTAGACCCGCTATGGTCTCAGGCTGGCTCAAGATTGCCCAATGGTTGGCATTTACATTCACCCGTTGAAAATCCTCGACCCACTTCGGCATTTCATCGATCAAAGCGGGACTCACGAATTGATCTTGCTCCAACACAATCGCCTGTACGGGACAAATGGCAAAGCGTTCTCTGGGTTTCGTCAGACGTGGAATAAAGTTAGCTCGGTAGAGTGCAACCCCGTGTTTACCATCGGCAGCAATATGATGATTCAGCGGTAAGTCTGAACGTCCTTCTAAACGCGATAAAACTTTGCCCCAATGCTCAGGACTAAAAAACTGCCATACAGTCGGTGCTAAAAAAGGCAACTGAAAGGCCGCAATGTACCAAGACTTCGTTAACTGCTTAAAAAATTGAGGCTTGTGTTGTTTGAACTGTTCACGCATCCAAAATGCAGCATGGTCTAAGCATGGGCCTGAAATAGTGGTAAATGACAGCATACGCTCTCTAAATTTTGGCTCAGTCGCGGACTCCCATGACTGAATCGACCCCCAGTCATGCGCAACTAGATGAAAGCTACGCTGCGGAATCACACTATTCACCACACTTTCCAAATCTAGCGATAGCTGAGGCAAGGCATAGGCCCGTGTACGACGCGGCACACTCGACATCCCTGCACCGCGAACGTCATAGGTCACAATATAATAATCTTGCACCAGATGCCCAATCACAGGCTCCCAGACCTCTTGATTATCTGGATAGCCATGCACCAAGACCAGTGCAGGATTGTTCGGATTGCCCCATGTTTTCACATAAAGTCTTTGTTGGTCTGTGGTTTGTACCCAGTAACTTTGCTGCTCCATATTCAGCTCCTTATTGTTATTGACTGTTTTTTATACTTTACTGGCAAAACGATCAATGCCAATTGATTTGATCTTCTCTAGTATGGATAGAAGTTAATCAGATACCATTGACCGAAATGAGCATTTTAAAAAAACTTGTGACACAGCCGATTGTCGCGAAATACTTTCTCAATCATTTTGCCCCCTTTAAAGGTGCAGGGATTCAAATTGAAAAATTTGACCTTAAACACTACCACATTCGCGTCAAAATGCCCCTCACTCGACAAAATCGAAATATTGTCGGCGTACATTTTGGCGGGAGTTTATATGCAATGGTCGACCCGTTTTATATGACCCTGCTGATGCACCACTTAGGCAATAAGTATATTGTCTGGGACAAAGCCGCCTCTATCCAATTTCTCAGCCCAGGGCGCAGTACAGTCTATGCAGACTTTCACCTTGATGCCCAAGAAATCGCGACCGTGAAACAACTAGCCGACAACTATGCCCCCGTACATCGTATTTATACCTTAAATATTTATGATGAAGCGGGCATTCGAATTGCAGAAGTGGAAAAGACTTTATATATCCGTCGTAAAAAACCTAAACCGGCACAGCTATAAAAAAAGCACTTCCATGAAGTGCTTTTTTTGGACATTTGAACTTAAAACATTATTTACGTTCTTCAATTGCTGCGCCTGCGCCACCGCCGATGGCACCACCAATGGCAGCGCCGGTATTACCACCAAACACGCTTTTACCCACTGCTGAACCAATCGCACCGCCAACACCACTGTAAGTTGCATTACGGTTTGAGCCACCTTGAGCTTTACTGCCCACAGCCGCGCCAGCACCACCACCAATAGCTGCGCCTACACCGCCACCGAGGCTATTACCCGCAGCCCCACCTACTGCACCGCCTAAAGCCGCTGTCCCAATACGTTGCTCTGAAGCGCTCATATTTTCACAACCTGCCAACAGCATCGTCGAAAGAGCTGCCACTGCAATAATGCTCATATACTTTTTCATGAGATCTGTCCTTATTGGCTATTTCTTACAGCATAAAAGATCAGTATGAACTTAAAACCCGTGAAATGTTACGATTACAGGTGCTATTGCTGAGAATTTGTAAGCAAGAAGCCCTCCTTAGAGGGCCTCATACAGTATATTCAACTCAAGCTTATTCAGGCTCTTTCACCACAACCACATCTTTGGTGGTGGTGCCATTTTCTTGGAGCACTGCACGCGTCACACTTTCTTGACTATTCGGATCTTTCACTTGATCCAGTTTTAGCTCCTTACGTACAGGTTCCTGCCCTTTCTTAAACTCAACCCCTTGTGCGTCAACTTGCTTACCTTCTGCGAGGACTACACCACCTTGACTCAAAGTCGATTTCACTTCAACTTTGGATATCGGAACAATCACGCTACCCTTTTGCACAATCGGTGCAGACATTTTTTTATCTGAAAATTGGCTAGCATTTTCTTCGAGAACCACTTCACGTGCCACAATATCTTTACCGCCATTTTTCACTTCAAAAATAGTCGCTTCGGTCGTCCGCACAGGATCTTGACCCGCGACACTGCGAATAATCTGTGTTTTGACAATCGGCACAACCGCCTTATCCTCCACGGTGATAGTGTTCGGCATCGGCGCTGCCATTGTTTGGCTCACAAATGCGTAGAAGCTTAAACCCAATAGTTTTGATGTCAATTTCATGTAGAACCACCTCTATTTTTTAATCGTTAATGTAGTAAGGAGATTTGTGTACTTATATTTTTAATATAGGAAAAATGTGAAATTTATAAAAGCTTAAATCCTCTTTTGTAACAAAAGGACAAAAAAAAGCTACCCGAAGGTGGCTAAATCAACGAAATGGATTTTGTGAGATTTTGACTTTGACTGCCTCTTTACCTTTTCGAATTATTTGGCCGCGAGAACATAAGTATTCAAAAACCATTTTTTCACCTGAAGCTTTCGGTGCTAAATATATTTTTTCTAGATATTCCATGATTGACGGAGCATAATCCACAAATATACGATTAATTTTTTCATCATATTGTATTAAGGGATTATCCATTTGCGTTACATAAACAATTCGGCACTCTTATTCTTCTTTAAATGCCATATGTTTCATTAAATAGCGCAAAGGTAAAAGAATTTCTGCTAGAAGCTCTTTTTCATCGCTACTTAAACTGTCAATTTGTATTTGTTTAATTGATTCTGATAGAGCTTTTAAACCATCACGAACATTCACTTCAATCTCTTTAATACCAATCAACTTCTGATATTTTTTAGTCTCTTTCCGTCCATTAATATATTCTTTCCATTTTTTATCTGCATTTGGATTTTCATCGAACCATTGATGTTCACAATCTACTTTATATTCTCGCCTAAAACTCCATTCTTCACGTTGTGCTATCTTAATGAGACCTGATGTAGGATCAAAATAAATACAACGATAAAGTGGCATCGTTGCAAGTTTAATATCCTCAAACTTATTAGCATCAATTTTATTAATATCAACTGATAATTCCATATCCTTTTGTTCTATACTTATATTCTTATATGGTACAAACTCTATTTTTTCATAAATTCGTGCCACATCATGCTCTTTAGAAAAAAAGTTTTTATTTAAAACCAAACTTAACCCCGAAGCCTCTTGCTGACCTTCTTTAGAGTAAAGCCTAAATTGATTCAATGAGTCATGATGTAAAGTGAAACAAGCAATAAAGGCCAAGTCTTGAGTGGTAATTTCTTCATTAACACACAATAATTTATTCAATAATAAGCCTTCCTCAGGATCATTCATCAAGTTAATCGTATTTAACCTCAATGGAGATTTAAATTCTTGATCTTTATCTTGTGAAAGTAATAATTTTGAAACAGTTAAATTAGTGTAATGGGCAATTAAATTTTCATATTCAGAATTTACATGCAGGTATTTTAATAGTTGCTCTACTTTTTCAAAAATTTCAATAAAATCAATTTTTTTATTATCACTTATAGTATTTAAAATTTTTAAAGTAAGTCTAATATGATAACCAAAATTTTTATAAATTTCAGCTTCCTGAGAAATATTAGGCAAATGTTTACCTAACTTCGAAATTCTTTCATTTACATCATTTTCATCTAAATAAGTTATACCAAGTAATAGTTGGGCTAAAGAATATTCATTAAACTCACTCTTAGGCACTCTTAGCCAACATGAAATTGCTTCTTCAATTTTCTTATGATCATAATATAAAAAACCTAACTTTAATTGAGCTATTGCATAATCCTCACCTGCACTATCAGGAATTTTTTGCCAACATTCTATTGTTTTATCAATATTCCCCATCTTTTGATATGAAGTACCTAAGTCTACTTGTGCTCGAGCATAAAACTTTTCCTCACTGCTAGGTACTCGCAATAAATGTTCTATTTCCTTTTCAAAGTTTTGAGATATCTCATATGTCGCACTTAAATTAAACTGGGCCTGAACATACAATTTTATTTGACTTTCAGATACCTTATTCCAATGCTTTATTGCTTTCTTGATATCTCCTAGTTCTTGGAAAGTCAAACCTAAAATAAATTGAGCTTGGGCATAGTTCTTACTTTCACTGTCAGGTACTTTTTTCCAAAATTCTATTGCCCTCCTTAAATCTCCTTGTTCTCGATAAACAATACCTATATTAAAAATAGCATCTGCATACAAAGCACTTCTATTCTTTGGTATCTTTTTCCAGTGTTCTATTGCCTTTTCACAATCATCTAACTTTTGATAAGCAAGTCCTAAATTAAATTGGGCTTGGGCATAAGTCTGAACTTCATTGTCAGGTACTTGTCTCCAAAACTCTATTGCCTTCTCAAGATCTCCTTGTTCTTGATATACAATACCTATATTAAAAATAGCATTTGCATACAAATCACTTTTCGTCTTTGGAACTTGTTTCCAGTATTCTATTGCTTTTTCATAACTTCCTAACTTTTGGTAAATAATCCCTAAATTAAATTGAGTTTGTGCATATATATCCATCTCACTTTCTGGTACTTGCTTCCAGCATTCAATAGCACCTTTAGTGTGGTCTTTCTCAGCATAAATCATTCCTAATACTAACTGTGCTTTTGCATATAATTCACTATCAATTTCTGTAGTAATTTGTTTAAAACATAAAATAGCTTGCTCATGATCCCCATTATCATATGCCTCTAATCCTCGATTAAAATCTTCATAATGCTTATCCAAAGCACTTATTTTTATACTTTCGATCTCTAAATCTTCTAGTTCTTTTTCTAAATTCACTATATCCCCCAAAAAAATTAAATATTATTTTTCAAGTATATAAAAAAAGCCACCCGAAGGTGGCTTTTTCATGCATTTAAAGGGCTAATTATAGACCGTTAAACTCATCGCTAAATGCTTGGCTTAATGCTTGATCAACATCAGAGAAGTCATTTACAAGCTCATGCTCTGCAGCTTCAGCTTCTTGACGACGACGCTCTAAGTGATACGCAAGACCGGTACCTGCAGGAATCAAACGACCTACAACTACGTTCTCTTTCAAGCCACGTAAATCATCTTCTTTACCTGTTACAGCCGCTTCAGTCAACACACGTGTGGTTTCCTGGAACGATGCAGCAGAGATGAACGAGTCAGTAGAAAGCGACGCTTTAGTAATACCCATCAATTGACGTTCAAACTTCGCTGGGAACTTGTTTTGCGCAAGAACAGCTTGGTTCTCTTGCATCACGCGGATGTAATCCACTTGCTCGCCTTTAATGAAGCTTGTATCACCACCATCAGTGATATCAACTTTACGCAACATTTGACGTACGATCACTTCAATGTGCTTGTCGTTGATTTTTACACCTTGCAGACGGTAGACGTCTTGAACTTCGTTCACGATGTAGTTGGTCAGCGCAACTTCGCCTTTCAAACGTAAGATGTCATGTGGGTTCTGTGGACCGTCAGAAACAGTCTCACCACGGTTCACATGTTCGCCTTCGAACACGTTCATGGTACGCCATTTTGGAATCAGTTCTTCGTAAATCTCAGAACCATCATCTGGAGTAATCACTAAACGGTTCTTACCTTTAGTCTCTTTACCAAAGCTTACAACACCTGAAATTTCAGCAAGAATTGCATGCTCTTTCGGTTTGCGCGCTTCGAACAAGTCAGCTACACGCGGTAGACCACCGGTAATGTCACGAGTACGTGAAGTTTCTTGTGGTACACGACCAATAACGTCACCTACACCAATTGTTTCGCCATCACGGACAGAAAGAATCGTGTTTTGTGGTAGGAAGTAGAACTGCTCACCACCATCCGTCGTATCAAGAACAACCGCAGGACGTAAATCTTTACCAGACGCAGGACGTGCAGTCACAGGTAAAATTTCAATCGTCGTCATACCTGTTGCATCATCAGTTTTCGATGTAACAGTTACGCCATCAGCGATTTGGCTGAAACGCACTTTACCTGCAACCTCTGTTACAAGTGGGTGGGTGTGCGGATCCCAAGTCGCCACGATACCGCCAGCTTCTACAGCTTCGCCATCTTTCAGCAAGATAGACGCACCGTATGGCAGTTTATAACGCTCACGCTCACGACCTAAATCATCCGCAATACCGATTTCGCCTGAACGAGAAGTCGATACCAAGTGACCTTTGGCATGTTGTACTGTTTTCACATTGTGGAAACGTACGGTACCTTTGTTACGTACTTGTACGCTGTTTGCAGCAGACGTTCGGCTTGCAGCACCACCTACGTGGAAGGTACGCATTGTTAACTGTGTACCCGGCTCACCAATCGATTGTGCAGCCATAACACCCACCGACTCACCAGGGTTCACCTGATGACCACGTGCAAGGTCACGACCATAACATTTCGCACATACGCCGAATGTTGATTCACACGCAACCACTGAACGTACTTTAACTTCATCGACACCTTGCTCTTCTAGGAAGTTTGCAAGTTTCTCATCAATCAAAGTATTACGTGGCAGGATAACGTCGTCAGAACCTGCTTTCTTCACATCTTCAGCAACAACACGGCCCAGTACTCGAGTACCTAAGTTCTCGATTACGTCACCGCCTTGAATGAACGGAGTCATTACAAGACCGCCCAAAGTACCACAGTCAGGCTCAGTAATTACCAAGTCTTGCGCTACGTCTACAAGACGACGTGTCAAGTAACCAGAGTTTGCTGTTTTCAGTGCTGTATCGGCCAAACCTTTACGTGCACCGTGTGTTGAAATGAAGTACTGAAGTACTGTCAAACCTTCACGGAAGTTCGCTTTAATTGGGGTTTCAATGATCGAACCATCTGGTTTCGCCATCAAACCACGCATACCCGCTAACTGACGAATCTGAGCTGCCGAACCACGGGCACCTGAGTCAGACATCATATAGATCGAGTTGAATGATTTTTGCTTCTCATCTTCACCCTGTTTGTTTTTAACAGTGGTAAAAGACAAGTTGTCCATCATCGCTTTCGCTACTTGGTCGTTGGTACGTGCCCAAATATCGACAACTTTGTTATAACGCTCACCAGCAGTTACGAAACCTTGTTCGAACTGTTGCTCAATTTCACGAACTTCAACTTCCGCTTTTTCAATAATTGAGTACTTCGCAGGTGGAATAACCATGTCTTCCATACCTACCGATACGCCTGAACGTGTCGCTTGACGGAAACCTAAGTACATCAATTGGTCAGCAAAGATCACGGTATCTTTAAGACCCAATTTACGGTAGCAAGAGTTAATCAATTTAGAGATGTTTTTCTTGGTCATCTCAACGTTGATTTGTTGGAAATCCATACCTTCTGGCACAACTTCCCAAAGTAAGCAGCGACCTGGTGTTGTATCCACAACAATTGTTTGCTGTTCACGGTTACCATTTTCATCAATCACAGTCTGGTGTACACGTGCTTTTACGCGAGCGTGTAAATTTACCTGACCTGTTGCAAGTGCACGGTTAACTTCGTGAGTATCTGCAAACACCATGCCTTCACCTTTGGCATTGATCGCATCACGAGTGATGTAATACAAGCCTAAGACAACGTCCTGAGACGGTACGATGATTGGCTCACCGTTCGCTGGAGACAAGATGTTGTTGGTCGACATCATTAACGCACGCGCTTCTAACTGCGCTTCAAGCGTTAATGGTACGTGTACCGCCATTTGGTCACCGTCGAAGTCGGCGTTAAACGCAGCACAAACGAGTGGGTGAAGACGGATCGCTTTACCTTCAATCAGGATCGGTTCAAATGCTTGAAGACCCAAACGGTGAAGTGTAGGCGCACGGTTCAACATCACAGGGTGTTGACGAATCACGTGAGCAAGAACGTCCCAAACTTCTGGCGTTTCGCGCTCAACCATTTTCTTCGCAGCTTTAATGGTTGTTGCTTGGCCAGATGCTTGTAGTTTCGCGAAAATGAATGGCTTGAATAATTCAAGTGCCATTTTCTTCGGAAGACCACATTGGTGCAAACGTAAAGTAGGACCTACAGTAATTACCGAACGACCCGAATAGTCAACACGCTTACCAAGTAAGTTTTGACGGAAACGACCTTGTTTACCTTTGATCATGTCAGCCAAAGATTTCAATGGACGCTTGTTCGAACCCGTGATTGCACGACCACGACGACCGTTGTCTAACAATGCATCGACAGACTCTTGTAACATACGTTTTTCATTACGTACGATAATGTCTGGCGCTGCAAGGTCAAGAAGACGCTTTAAACGGTTGTTACGGTTGATCACACGACGGTAAAGGTCGTTCAAATCAGAAGTCGCGAAACGACCACCTTCAAGTGGTACTAACGGACGAAGATCTGGTGGAAGTACTGGAAGTACATTCATCACCATCCATTCTGGCTTGTTGTTTGACTCTTTAAACGCTTCCATCAACTTCAAACGTTTCGATGCTTTTTTAAGCTTAGTCTCAGACGTTGTGTTTGGAATTTCTTCACGTAAACGTGAAATTTCGTTTTCAAGATCGATGTCTTTTAACAAGTCTTGAACAGCTTCTGCACCCATTTTCGCAGTGAATTCATCACCGTGTTCTTCTAAAGCGTTGAAGTATTCTTCATCGTTTAAAAGTTGGTATTTCTCAAATGGAGTCATACCTGGGTCAGTTACTACGTAAGATTCGAAATACAATACACGTTCGATATCACGTAAAGTCATGTCTAATAATAGACCAATACGGCTCGGAAGTGATTTTAAGAACCAAATATGTGCAACTGGAGAAGCCAGCTCGATGTGACCCATACGCTCACGACGAACTTTCGCAGTTGTTACTTCAACGCCACATTTTTCACAAATGACGCCTTTGTATTTCATACGCTTGTATTTACCACACAAGCATTCGTAATCTTTGACTGGGCCAAAAATTTTGGCACAGAATAAACCATCACGTTCTGGTTTGAACGTACGATAGTTAATGGTTTCAGGCTTTTTAACTTCACCATGAGACCATGACTTAATCATTTCTGGTGACGCAAGACCAATACGGATGCGATCAAACTCAACTGGAGCATGACCATCTGAATCCGTCTTTTTGCGCATGATATCGAGCAAGTCTTTCAATTTTTTTCTCCGTGTGTTGTGGAGACTTTCACTACACAACTGGGTCACAAATATTGTTTTTTAACTGAGAAATCTCCCCGCTTCCCTTTCGAGGAAGCCTCTCTTTGAACAAGAGAGATTGGGGAGATTCAATGGAGAAACTTAGTCACCATTTTTCAGTTCAATGTTGATACCTAAAGAACGGATCTCTTTGGTCAATACGTTGAACGATTCAGGCATACCTGGGTCCATATAATGGTTACCATCTACAATGTTCTTATAGATACGGGTACGACCTTCAACGTCATCCGACTTAACAGTAAGCATTTCTTGAAGCGTGTAAGCTGCGCCATATGCTTCAAGCGCCCAGACTTCCATCTCACCGAAACGCTGACCACCGAATTGTGCTTTACCACCAAGCGGCTGTTGAGTTACTAATGAGTAAGAACCAGTAGAACGCGCGTGCATCTTGTCATCTACCAAGTGGTTCAGTTTCAACATATACATGTAACCTACAGTTACAGGACGGTCAAACTGTTCACCTGTACGACCATCATACAATACTGTTTGACCAGTACGTGAAATGTTCGCAAGCTCTAACAAGTCTTTAATTTGTGATTCTTCAGCACCATCGAATACTGGCGTTGCAAGTGGAACACCCGCACGTAAGTTACCCGAAAGCACCAAAATTTCATCATCAGTTAAGCTATCAAGATCTTCTTGCTCGCCACCAACTTTGTTATAAATCTTGTCTAAGAATCCACGAAGCTCAAGTACAGTACGTTGCGCTTTTAACATCTTGTCGATTTCTTCGCCAAGACCTTTCGCTGCCATACCTAAGTGAGTCTCTAGAATCTGACCCACGTTCATACGTGACGGTACACCCAGTGGGTTCAATACGATGTCGACTGGAACACCATTGGCATCGTGCGGCATGTCTTCAACAGGTAAGATGTTAGAAACAACACCCTTGTTACCGTGACGACCCGCCATCTTATCACCCGGTTGGATGCGACGTTTAACAGCCAAGTAAACCTTAACAACTTTCAATACACCTGTTGTTAATTCATCACCTGTAGAAAGTTTGCGTTTTTTCTCTGCAAATTTCTCATCAATTTCAAAACTCTTCTCTTTCAAGAATACTTGAATTTGAGTTAAACGCTCTGCAATAGCTTCATCAGTCGGTTGGATTTCAAGTAAATCAACCAACTCTAAACCAGACAATACGTCAGCAGAAAGCTTATCGCCGCGCTTGGTTGTACCACCACCGTTAGACTCTTGACCTGTCAACAAACGAACAATACGTTCACGTGCTGCTTCTTCGAAGATTTTGTATTCTTCTTTCAAGTCTTTACGGTATGAATCAAGCTGAGCTTTTTCAATTGCTTGAGCACGTTCGTCTTTTTCAAGACCATCACGTGTAAACACTTGAACGTCAATCACTGTACCTTTGGTACCTGATGGAACACGTAAAGATGAGTCTTTTACGTCAGCTGCTTTTTCACCGAAGATTGCACGAAGCAATTTTTCTTCTGGTGTTAACTGTGTTTCACCTTTAGGCGTTACTTTACCTACAAGGATATCGCCAGCAGTCACTTCAGCACCGATATATACGATACCTGATTCATCAAGCTTAGACAGTGCAGCTTCACCCACATTCGGGATATCCGCTGTGATCTCTTCCGCACCCAATTTCGTATCACGTGCAACACATGATAATTCTTGAATGTGAATTGAGGTTAAACGATCTTCTTGAAGTACGCGCTCTGAAAGTAAGATCGAGTCTTCATAGTTGTAACCATTCCACGTCATGAACGCAACGCGCATGTTTTGACCGAGTGCAAGCTCACCGCCATCTGTTGATGGACCATCAGCCAATACATCGCCACGACCCACTTTATCACCAAGTTTCACAAGAACTTTTTGGTTAATACAAGTGTTTTGGTTCGAACGTGTATATTTGATCAGGTTATAGATATCTACACCTGCCTCGCCTGCAACCATTTCGTCTTCGTTGACACGAATCACGACACGTGAAGCATCGACAAACTCGATACGACCACCACGACCCGCAATCACACACACACCAGAGTCATGCGCTACATTTGCTTCCATGCCTGTACCTACAAGCGGTTTGTCAGCAATCAATGTAGGCACAGCTTGACGCTGCATGTTTGAACCCATCAATGCACGGTTGGCGTCATCGTGTTCAAGGAATGGAATTAGTGATGCAGCAACAGAAACAACCTGCTGTGCAGAAACGTCCATATGCGTCACTTTTTCAGGCGGCATACGTACGAAATCACCTTGGTGACGTACAGAAACAAATTCTTCTGTTAAGTTACCGTCTTTATCTACGCCAGAATCGGCCTGTGCAATCACAGTACCTACTTCTTCAATTGCAGATAAATACTCAACTTCATCCGTTACACGACCATCAACCACTTTACGGTATGGTGTTTCTAAGAAACCGAAATTGTTACATTTCGCATAAACAGAAAGCGAGTTGATCAAACCAATGTTTGGACCTTCCGGCGTTTCAATTGGACATACACGACCGTAGTGAGTTTGGTGTACGTCACGTACCTCAAAGCCTGCACGTTCACGTGTCAAACCACCGGGACCAAGCGCCGATACACGACGTTTGTGCGTAATCTCAGACAATGGGTTGTTTTGGTCCATGAACTGAGATAACTGGCTTGAACCAAAGAATTCTTTGATTGCAGCAGCCACTGGTTTCGCATTGATCAAATCTTGCGGAGACAAGTTATCTGTTTCAGCTTGGCTTAAACGTTCTTTAACAGCACGTTCTACACGAACTAGACCAACACGGAATTGGTTTTCAGTCATTTCACCTACTGAACGCACGCGACGGTTACCCAAGTGGTCGATATCATCGACTTCACCTTTACCGTTACGGATTTCAACCAATGTTTTGAGTACATCAGTGATATCTTCGTTCGACAAAATGCCTTCAACTTCACGAGACTTCTGGTCCGTACCCACTTCGTAAGGACGACCCAAGCGACGGTTGAACTTCATACGACCGACTGGAGAGAGGTCATAACGTTCAGAAGAGAAGAACAAGTTATTGAATAAGTTTTCAGCCGCTTCTTTCGTTGGTGGCTCGCCTGGACGCATTACTTTGTAGATTTCTACCAATGCTTCTTCACGACCTGTCGTGGTATCTGCACGTAGAGTATCTGCAACGAATGAACCACGGTCGATATCGTTGGTGAATAGAATGTTAAATTGTTTAACACCACCTTCAGCCAATTTCACCATAATTTCATGGCTTAACAAGGTGTTTGCTGCAATCACATCACCATCTTTAAGTGGAATGTCTTCTGCAGTAATACGCTCGTATAAGTACTCATCAGGCACAGAAAGCTTTTCTAGGCCAGCAGCTTCCATTTGACGCACATGACGCGCGTTGATACGCTTGCCTTGCTCAACAATGGTTTTGCCATCATTGTCTACGATGTCAAATTGTGCCATTTCACCACGTAAGCGTTCTGGAACAAGGTCAATCTGGTAGCTACCCATGTCTAGGTATACAGGCACTTTTTCATAGAATAAGTCTAAGATTTGCGCATTGTTATAACCCAAAGCACGAAGAACCACAGTCGCGAGTAACTTACGACGACGGTCAATACGCACAAACACAAGGTCTTTTGCGTCAAATTCGAAGTCTAACCATGAACCACGGTAAGGAATAATACGTGCAGAATAAAGCACTTTACCACTAGAGTGGGTTTTGCCTTTATCGTGGTCAAAGAACACGCCTGGTGAACGGTGTAATTGAGATACGATTACACGCTCAGTACCATTAATAACGAATGTACCGTTATCGGTCATGAGTGGCATTTCACCCATGTACACTTCTTGCTCGCGCACGTCTTTAATTGATTTAGTTTCGCGATCTTTTAAGATCAAACGAATTTTTACGCGCATTGGTGCTGCATAAGTTGAGCCACGAAGAATACATTCGCGTACATCAAACTCAGGCTTACCAAGACTATACTCAACAAATTCTAAAGCAGCATTGCCAGAATAACTTTCTATAGGAAAAACTGAACGAAACGCGGCTTGCAGACCGATATCTTCGCGGTTTTTTGGTGATTTGCCATCTTGTAAAAATGTTCTGTACGAGTCGACTTGAATCGCGAGCAAGTACGGAGCATCCATAACACTAGGCAATTTACCAAAATTCTTACGGATCCGTTTCTTTTCGGTATATGAGTATGCCATCTGGAGTCCTCGGAAAGTAAACCGAGCCCGCCTGCAGAACGGGCTCAGAAGGAATTACGCAGGCCGATATGGCCACCACTTTTTACAAATGCTGCAATTTTCAGTGGTATTGAAACGCTTACCAATATTTTTAAATTTGAAAAATATTGGTAAGCGTTTGATTCTTTTCTTTATTTTAATTTGATGGATTTTCCACCAAGCAAACAAAAATCGAGCCGATTATTGTAACGCAAAAAGGCTGATGACCCAAGAGCCATCAGCCAATTTTTGGGGTGAAATTAATATTCCCCCCCTGGTAACATTACTTAATAGTAATAGTAGCACCAGTTTCTTCAAGTTTTTTCTTAAGTTCTTCAGCTTCTTCTTTAGAAACTGCTTCTTTAAGAACTGAAGGAGCGCCTTCAACCATGTCTTTAGCTTCTTTCAAGCCAAGACCAGTGATTTCACGAACTGCTTTAATCACAGCTACTTTGTTCGCGCCGAAAGAAGTCAACTCAACGTTGAATTCTGATTGCTCTTCAGCAGCAGCAGCAGCAGGACCTGCAGCTACAGCTACAGCAGCAGCAGATACGTTGAATTTTTCTTCGAAAGCAGAAATAAGTTCAACAAGTTCAAGAACAGTTTTTTCAGCAACTGCGTTTAAGATTTCTTCGTTTGTTAAAGCCATGAGAGTAACTCCAAATGG
Source organism: Acinetobacter sp. MYb191 (assembly GCF_037572605.1). NCBI lineage: Bacteria > Pseudomonadati > Pseudomonadota > Gammaproteobacteria > Moraxellales > Moraxellaceae > Acinetobacter > Acinetobacter sp. MYb191. The sequence goes on from NZ_JBBGZP010000005.1 coordinate 334,604, forward strand.
GTATTGAATGATGTGTGTTTAAGTTTGAGCTTATGCAGCTTCTGACTCGTTTTTCTCTTGAAGCGCTGTAAGTAAGCGACCCAATTTCGAAATAGGAGCTTGAAGAACGCTTGCAAGCATAGTAAGCGCTTTCTCTTGGTTTGGAAGATTCGCGATAACGCTAACTTCTTCGCCTTGATAAAGTTTGCCTTCAAATGCAGCAGCTTTAAGTTCAAATGCTTTGTTAGTTTTCGCAAATTCTTCGAATAAGCGTGCCGCAGCACCCATATCATCTGCAGAAGTTGAGAAAGCTAAAATTGTTGGGCCAACAAGGTTGTCGTTCAAGATATTGAATGGAGTATCTTGAAGAGCGCGTTTAGCCAAAGTATTACGTACAACACGTGTAGCAACACCTAACTTACGAGCTTCAACACGAAGAGCAGTTAATTGCTCAACAGTTAAACCTTGGTAGTCAGCAACAACAGCAGCAAACGCAGTAGAAGCAACTTCAGTTACTTCAGCAACGATCTGTTTTTTGCCTTCGATAAGAAGAGCCATTGTAAAACCTCCTAACGGTGATTTATGTACTTACGCGAAGTACACTCCCAATTCGCAAGTTCATCACTGAACTTACACGCGGAGGATGAACAAATCACACCACCGCGTCTACTCAGGCTGGGAAATTAAGAAAGTAATCGAAATTACTCTCGCCTGAGGTCTTTGACGCTGATAAATCTACATTTACCAATTCAAAGTTTGCCTAAGTTTGCAAGTAGTCCGAAACTGGTTTCTCTTGCGTAATATTTGAAGCAGCGCTTCAAATATTACTCAGGGCTTTAAAATTCTGTCTAAGTAAAACTTAGTTAGAAACGTTGCTTACATCAACAACAAGACCAGGACCCATAGTTGAGCTCAAAGTGATCTTTTTGATGTATACACCTTTAGATGTCGCAGGCTTTAACTTTTTCAAGTCTGCAATCAAAGTTTCAACGTTTTGACGAACAGCTTCAGCAGAGAAATCTACTTGACCGATCGCAGCGTGGATAATACCCGCTTTGTCTACACGGTAACGTGCTTGACCAGCTTTTGCATTTTTAACTGCACCAGCTACGTCAGGAGTTACAGTACCCACTTTAGGGTTTGGCATTAAGCCACGTGGACCAAGAATCGTACCCAACTTACCAACAACGCGCATTGCATCAGGAGCAGCAATCACTACGTCAAAGTCAAGATTACCCGCTTGGATGCTTTCAGCAAGGTCATCAAAACCAACGATGTCCGCGCCTTCAGCTTTAGCAGCTTCAGCAGCAGCGCCTTGAGCAAACACAGCTACACGTACAGTTTTACCAGTACCTGCAGGAAGTGTAGTCGCGCCACGAACAACTTGGTCAGATTTACGAGGGTCAACACCTAGGTTTACCGCAACATCCAAAGATTCTTTGAATTTCGCAGCAGGAAGACCAGCAAGAACAGCTACTGCTTCTTCTAAAGTGTAAACTTTGTTTGCTTCAATAGCAGCAGCAATGGCTTTTTGACGTTTAGTTAACTTTGCCATGTCTTATAGCTCCACTTCCAAGCCCATAGAACGTGCAGAACCAGCGATGGTACGAACACGTGCGTCTAAATCAGCACCAGTTAAATCTGGTTCTTTAGTAGTCGCGATTTCTTCCAATTGAGCACGAGTCAACTTACCAACTTTAGTTTTGTTAGGTACAGCAGAACCCTTTTGGATACCAGCAGCTTTCTTAAGAAGAATAGATGCAGGAGGAGTTTTCATGATGAATGTGAACGACTTGTCGTTGTACACAGTGATCACGACTGGAATTGGTAAACCAACTTCAAGTTTTTGTGTCGCAGCATTGAATTCTTTACAGAATGCCATGATGTTAACACCACGTTGACCCAATGCAGGACCAATCGGTGGAGATGGATTCGCTTTACCAGCTGGAACTTGCAGCTTGATATAGCCGTCAATCTTCTTAGCCATTTCAAATTACCTCTGGGTACAAACGCCGATGAAGGCTCCCCAATTTCTAAGTAACGATACCGTTACAACAACAATGCCTGACTTATAAATAAGCCAGGCGTTTTTCAACCATATCCAATTAAACTGATTTTTCGACTTGGCGAAATTCCAGCTCAACCTGAGTTGGTCGATTAAATACATTAATGGTCAACGTTAAACGTGACTTTTCGTATAGAACTTCTTCCACCACACCTTTAAAGTCTGTGAATGGACCGTCAATTACGAGTAATTCTTCGCCTGGTTCAAACATCGTCTTCGGACGTGGTGCTTCACCAGTATTGCGTACACGAGCAAGAATCGCATCTGCTTCACGTTGGGTAATTGGCGCCGGTTTCTCAGCCGTACCACCAATAAAACCTAAAACTTTTGGACATTCTTTAACAATGTGCCAAGTTTCATCATTCATTTCCATTTCGACCAATACATAGCCTGGAAAGAACTTACGTTCAGATTTACGTTTCTTACCATCCTTCATTTCTACCACTTCTTCGGTAGGAACAAGGACTTCACCAAAGCTATCGGCTACAGCGCTACGCTGGATTCGATCATTAAGTGAACGCATCACTTGTTTTTCATAGCCTGAATAGGCATGAATAATGTACCAACGTTTCATAGCTCTCTTACCCGATAATAAACTTCATTAACCAGCCCAAAATGTAGTCAAAACACCATAATAAAATGGATGCAACAACTACAACCGCAAGCACCTGCCAAGATGTGGTCATGGTCTCTTGCTTCGTTGGCCAAGTCACTCGACGCAGCTCAATTCGTGAGTCTTTCAACAAACGAGCAAAGCCTTTGCCTTGATGGGTGGCGTATAATAAACCGAATGCCACGATGATACAAGCCAAAATTACCCCAACGCGCACCCAGATATCGTTGGCTGGTGCCCAATACGCTGGTAGGTGTTGATTCACCATGGTCGCACCAATTAATAAAATCAATGCGATAATCCATAAGACGACGTCTAGGGGAGAACCAGATTTAACTACTTCAGCAGAATTATTTCTTTGAGGGATTGCCGCGTCGCTTTGTGCGTCGCGTAATTTTTCATTCGACATTTTTGTACTCGTCGTAGGTTTCGCGACTTATTATATGACCAGTTTTGCCGACATCAAGCGTCTTTTATAAAAAAGTTGGCAGGCCAGGAGGGACTCGAACCCCCAACATTCGGTTTTGGAGACCGACGCTCTACCAATTGAACTACTGACCTGCAAAACAAATTGGAGCCGAAACCCCAATTTGTAATTTTATTTTATAATTATGCAGTTACTTTAGCAACTACACCAGCACCAACTGTACGACCACCTTCACGGATCGCAAAACGTAGACCTGGGTCCATTGCGATTGGGTGGATTAATTCTACTGACATTTCTACGTTGTCACCAGGCATAACCATTTCAACGCCATCTTGTAATTTGATCGCGCCAGTTACGTCAGTTGTACGGAAGTAGAACTGTGGACGGTAACCGTTAAGGAATGGAGTGTGACGACCACCTTCTTCTTTAGAAAGTACGTATACTTCTGCATCGAATTTAGTGTGCGGCTTGATTGCACCTGGTTTAGCAAGTACTTGACCACGTTGTACGTCTTCACGCTTAGTACCACGTAGAAGAACACCACAGTTCTCGCCCGCACGACCTTCGTCTAGAAGTTTACGGAACATTTCTACGCCAGTAACTGTAGTTACTTGAGTATCACGGATACCAACGATTTCAACTGATTCGCCTACTTTCACAATACCAGTTTCTACACGGCCAGTTACTACTGTACCACGACCAGAAATAGAGAATACGTCTTCGATTGGCATTAAGAATGCTTGGTCGATTGCACGTACTGGCTCTGGAATGTAAGTGTCAAGTGCGTCAACAAGAGCAACAACTGCTTCTTCGCCATACTGACCAGCGTCACCGTTAAGTGCAAGAAGAGCTGAACCACGGATAACTGGAGTGTCATCACCTGGGAAGTCATAAGTAGAAAGAAGTTCACGAACTTCCATTTCTACTA
>NZ_JBBGZP010000006.1:0-209136 GCF_037572605.1 Acinetobacter sp. MYb191
GTTCGGTCCCTATCTACCGTGGGCGTTGGAAATTTGAGAGGATCTGCTCCTAGTACGAGAGGACCAGAGTGGACGAACCTCTGGTGTACCGGTTGTGACGCCAGTCGCATCGCCGGGTAGCTATGTTCGGAAGGGATAACCGCTGAAAGCATCTAAGCGGGAAGCCTACCTCAAGATAAGATTTCCCTAGGACTTTATGTCCTCTAAAGAGCCGTTGAAGACTACGACGTTGATAGGTTGGATGTGGAAGCATAGTGATATGTGAAGCTGACCAATACTAATTGCTCGTGAGGCTTGACTATACAACACCCAAACAGTTGGTGTTGTGGTTCAAATCACTGCAAACAACTTGATTTAGTTATAAAGCTAAGTACAATGTGCAAATTAAATTAACTCAGATGTTCTGTTAATAACTCATTTGATGAAAGTTAGGCATACACAATGTGTAAATAAGACCCAACGAATAGTCATAAACAGTTGTGCTGGCGACAATAGCAAGAGTGAACCACCTGATCCCTTCCCGAACTCAGAAGTGAAACCTCTTAGCGCTGATGGTAGTGTGGAGTTATCCATGTGAGAGTAAGTCATCGCCAGCTCATTAATTCAAAATCCCCCTCCGCTAATCGCTGAGGGGGATTTTTTTTTATGCTGAAAATATTAAATAATAAAGAAAAAGAGAAATATTAAGTGGGAAAGAAGAGAATTAGAGCGGAGAATACACGCTAAATTATACAAAAATACATTTATATAATTTAAAATTATGTGAAATATCTACCATTTATCAAAGAATTTGATGTAGTGCAAATTATTTTACGTCATTTTTATACAACTTTAGTCTAATTTTTCCAAAAAATGCTGTTTCAATTGTTTTATTTATAGACAAAAACTGAATTATAATTCATTTTATGTAAAAGTGAATTTTAATTCACTTTTTATAATAAAGCTCACAATTGGAGGTGAGGGAAAAATGACAGCGACAACAATGAATGTAAATGCTGTAATCGATCAGGCTAAGTTTAAGCCTTTTCATTTAACGGTTGTTTTGTGGTGCTTATTCGTCGTCTTGTTTGACGGTTATGATTTAGCAATTAACGGTGTGGCTTTACCGCTTTTAATGAAAGAGTGGGGTATGACGGCTGTTCAAGCGGGAATGCTAGCCAGTACTGCCCTAGCAGGCATGATGTTTGGTGCAATGCTATTTGGGATGCTGGCCGATAAAATTGGCCGTAAAAAAGTCATTATTATCTGTGTTACGTTGTTCAGTGGGTTCACTTTTGCGGGTGGCTTTGCTTCAAACCCGACTGAATTTGGTATTTTACGCTTTATTGCGGGTCTTGGGATTGGTGGTGTATTACCGAATTTGGTTGCTTTAACTTCGGAATATGCGCCGCAGAAGTTTCGTAGTACTTTGGTGACCGCGATGTTTAGTGGCTATGCAATGGGTGGGATTATGGCAGCACTACTAGGTGTTGCATTTACGCCAACATTTGGCTGGAAGATCATGTTTTTCATTGCTGGTATTCCATTACTGTTTATTCCGATTTTATGGAAATTTTTACCTGAATCAGTCACTTTTTTAGTGAAAGACCAGCAAACAGAAAAGGCACGCAGCATTATTCAACGTCTGGTACCTGAAGAGACTGTAACTTCAGCTACTGTTCTAGTGCTGAATGAAGCTAAAGTCCCTGATGCATCTGTCGCTGCCTTGTTTAAAAATGGCCGTGGTATGGGTACAGTTTTATTTTGGTGCTGCTTCTTCATGTGCTTATTGATGGTTTATGCCCTAGGAAGCTGGTTACCAAAACTGATGATGGCTGCGGGTTATTCGATGGGCAGCAGTTTAATGTTCCTCCTTTCCTTGAACATTGGTGCGGTGATTGGCACTGCTGGTGGTGGTGTGCTTGCGGATCGTTTCCACTTGAAACCTGTCATTATTAGCATGTTGACTGTCGGGGCATTTGCATTGGTGGGTTTAGGCTTTAATTCACCACAACCTGTAATTTATTTATTGGTTGCACTTGCAGGAGCCGCTTCAATCGGTTGTAGTATTTTACTATATAGCTATGTGGCGCAATATTATCCGCTAGCTGTTCGTTCAACAGGGTTGGGTTGGGCATCTGGCATTGGCCGTGTGGGTGCAATCGTGGGTCCAATTGTCATTGGTGTATTGTTGGGCATGGAATTACCACATAAGTTGAATTTTATTGCTGTGGCGATTCCTGCGGTGCTTGCTGCGATAGCGGTTTCTTTTATCCGTTTAAATAGTGCTGAAGAAGCAGTTAAAACTCAGGTGAAAGTTTCGAGTTCAATCAAAGCATCTTCTTAATCAAATCCTAAAAATAAAAGGCTCTCATTTTGAGGGCCTTTATTTTTGCAAAATCGGTGTACCGTTGGGTGATATTTGGTCGTGTTTGAAGGAGAGTGCTATGCTAAAGGTAGCATTAAATAGGGCAGCACAATAACAATGATTAAGCAGCAGAAAAAACTCGAACCTGAGCAAACTAAACATTTATTCAATACCTTAGAACAACGGTTTCAACAGCATACTGAACGTCATATGCAAATTAGTTGGGCATTTGTCCGAGAACAACTTTTGCAGTCTCCTGAAAAACTATATGCGTTACAACAAATGGAAATAAGTGGTGGTGAGCCCGATGTCGTGGCTTTACCGAATACACAAGATGTGTATTTTTTTGATTGTTCAATTGAGTCCCCAAAAGGGCGACGGAGCATGTGTTATGACCGAGAGGCACTATTGAGTCGTAAAGACCATCCGCCTGAACATACAGTGCTAGATTGGGTACAGGCTTATGACTTAAGCTTAATGACGGAACAACAGTATTATGCTTTACAGCAGATTTTTAATTTCGACTTGAAAACATCCAGTTGGGTTGAAACTCCAGCTGAATTACGTCAGCAAGGCGGGGCAATTTTTTGTGATCAGCGCTATGGTCGTACGTTTACCTATCATAATGGCGCTGCTTCGTACTATGCGAGTCGAGGATTTCGGACTTATATTCAGCTTTAACTGTGGAAATATAGATAAAAAGAAACCCCGACATCCTGTCGAGGTTTCTTTGTATTTCAGTGTTTAGATACAACTCCTGTCATATCTCACATCCTGATGCTTAAACTGATTATTGTTGTTTTAAGTTTGGGAAACGTCCTGTTTCCTGATGATTTAAATATACATGGCGATGGCTGTTGTTCATACAGCATTTTAACCACGCTATTTGTAAGCCTAAGCTGACAAAAGTGAATGGCTTATAATTCTTGCTTAGTGCTTTAGATCAGCATCTTTTAAATAGTCTGATGAATGCTGGATTGATCTAGTGAAACTGATGATGTTCTACGCAATGACTGGCTTTGGTGGTTTCTCTTTTAAATATAGAGCATCACTGGTATCGCGCAGTTTTAAATACGACTGCACTGTAAGTACGGAATAATATTAAAAAGCCGTATTTATGCATGTGATGTTCATCAGAAAGATGATCAATCTTTCTAGATGGAGTGAATATTTGAATAAAAATGTGAAAAGTAATGTTTTTATGCAGGAGATTGATAGCTTTAGCGTCTTTTAGATTGATTTTTTTAGTAGGTTGAGTATCGATGCAGGATCTTGAAATTTTATGAAGGAAAATAGGCGCAATAAATCATTCCAAAAAGTTTGTTAATTTATAACTAATTTTGTACAATAAATAAGCTGATTAATTGAACGGTTGAATCAGCACACATTATAAAAATGGAATATTTGAAGTAGAAATTACAGAATATTTTTATAAAAGTGAGTATTGTTGAACCATATAAAAGGGAAGTTTAATCGACACACTTTAACCAAGGTTTTGTGAAAACTCCTCTGTTTGTCATTTAGAACCTTGTACCCAAAAGGTCGAAGCTAAATCAAACACTCAAGATTAATATTAAATGGTTCTTTTTTGTTGCGAGATAACCAAATAAAAAGCAATTAAAAGGGACCTAGGTTTAGGTGTTTTATGTCAGGAACTCGTGAAAACTGGACATCACGATCTGGTTTTATTATTGCAGCTGTAGGTTCGGCTGTAGGTTTAGGTAATATTTGGCGTTTCCCTTATGTTGCTTATGAAAATGGTGGCGGCGCCTTTCTTATTCCTTATTTATTGGCTTTAATTACCGCTGGTTTACCTCTGTTATTTTTAGATTATGCAACGGGACACCGTAGTTCGGGGTCACCACCTAAAGCCTATCGGGCTTTGTTTAAAGGCGGTGAAACGCTGGGTTGGTGGCAAGTCTGTGTGTGTATCATCATTGGTTTGTACTATGCCAGCGTACTGACGTGGGCGGGAAGCTATGTTTACTTCTCGATTGGTCAGGCATGGGGCAGTGATCCTGAAAGTTTCTTCTTTAATACCTACTTACAAACTTCGAAAGCAACAGGTTTTGATTTTCAGTTTGTGAGCCATTTATTTTGGCCAATCGTGGGAATTTGGGCACTGACCTTAATTATTCTGTTTGGTGGGGTTAAAAAAGGTGTTGAATTATCGAATAAGATTTTCATGCCGTTGTTATTCGTTTTATTCACTATTTTAGTAGTGCAATCACTTCGTTTACCCGGTGCCGCAGAAGGCTTAAATGCATTCTTTACACCGAACTGGTCTGCGATGATGGACTATAAAGTGTGGTTGGCGGCATATGGTCATACCTTCTTCTCGCTTTCCGTGGGTTTCGGGATCATGGTGACTTATGCATCTTACCTAAAGCCAAAGACCAACTTGACTGGTTCGGGGCTGATCGTTGGTTTTGCCAATGCTTCAACTGAAATTTTGGCGGGTATTGGTATTTTTGCTGCATTGGGCTTTATGGCGCATACCGCAGGCAAAGAAGTTCAAGATGTAGTGAGTGGCGGTATTGGTCTGGCATTTATTGCTTTCCCGAAAATCATTTCAAGTTTAGGAGCGGGTGCTGATTTATTCGGTCTATTGTTCTTCTCGTCATTATTTGTTGCTGGTATTTCTTCCATGGTCAGTATCTTGGAAGTGCCAATTGCAGCGATGCAGGATAAGTTAAAATGGAGCCGAAAAAAAGCTGTTACCATTATTGGTGGTGGTAGTGCACTGGTTTCAGTGATCTTATTCTCCAGTGTGAATGCGATTAAACTGGTAGATATCGTGGATCACTTTATCAATAACATCGGGATTATCGGTGGTGCATTATTGTCGATTATCAGTGTGGCGTGGTTTAAGCGTTCTGCATTGATTGAGCTTCGTGATCACGTAAACCGTATTTCAACGGTTCAATTGGGCAAAGGCTGGGCATTTACTTTAACGGTAATCACCTCATTGATCTTGTTAACGACCTTGAGCATGACCATATTTAACTTACTGAAAAATGGTTATGATAGTTATAGTATGAGTCTACAGGGTGTATTCGGATGGGGCAGCGTGATTTTCTGTGGTGTCGTTGCAATCGTACTCAGTAAAATGAAAGATCGCTAGGAGAGCATAAATGAATACTTCGGCAATCGTGATGATGATCATTTCAATGGTGTTTTTATGGGGTGGACTTGTGTTGTCTATTCTCCACTTGATGAAAAACCCTGAAGAACTCGATGAGGTTCTTGAAGAAGTGAAAGACCAGCATACGTTGTAATACTGGATTTAAAGTTTAGTCGCCCTGAAATAGGTATCTACTTATTAAAAAACGCCCGATGAGCTCATTGGGCGTTTTTTTAACGAGGGTGTAGTGAGCTATCGCACATCAGCGCTATACAACAATGCTTCGATAAGTTTTTTTTGATGAGTTAATTTGGATCAATTTGGCTTGAAATAAATAAGAATTCATACGGCCAGAAAGAACAAAAAGTATCCTGTACAAATTTTATCTAATAAATATGCAATCACAATAACAACTATGATACAAAATAGTATAGAATTGTGACACAGTTTGTACTTTTGCTGGCTAATTCATATGAAAATTAACAAAAAGAAATTTTCTGCTCTGTCGTGTTTTTTTTTTTTTTAATTATAAGCACATGCATTTACACAACCGGGAAGCTATATTTATAACGTTGCATATGGGGACTATACCGATGAGATGGGGAATGTTTTATTGGTCAATTCCAATCCCGTGGCATTGGAAGTGCAAAAAACGTACTCACTGACTTTAGTACAAAACCAAAACCAATATGGTGTGGTTGGTGGGGCTGTGAATCTGCCACACATCTTAACCAATACAGGTAATACTGCTGATCGATATACATTGGGTTTAGTACAAAGTAGTACGGATAATTTTGATTTAAGTAATGTAAAGGTCTATGCAGACCGCGATCAAAATGGTTTACCAGATAATACTGAAGACTTATTGGTAGGTTCAATTGAGCTCAATGCGAGTCAATCTTTAGCAGTTGTGATTGTGGGCAGTATCCCGACAAATGTCTCCTTTAATCAGCTCAGTAGTTTAGACCTCAAAGCTGTGAGCCAGCAAAATGCTACGCTTTCTGCACAAGTCACAGATACGATTCGCGTTGTCGATGATGCTGTGATTTCTCTCGTTAAAGCGCAAAGTACAAGTGAAGGCAATATTGGTGATTTGATTACCTATACTTTGACCTATCGGAATACAGGGACAGCAACACGTCGTGTCGTGCTGCAAGATGTGTTGGATGATTCTTTAGAATATGTATCAGGGTCGGCAGTTTGGAATCAGAATAGCACTGCACTCACCGATGCAAATGATACAGAAGGATCTGCCAATACGGGAATTTCCTATCAACTTAAACCTGATGGGAAGAGTCTAGAAGCCAGTATTACGGCTGTTGCACCACTCACATCAGGCACACTAGCTTTTAAAGCCAAAGTCAAACAAGGTGCGACAAATAAAATTCCAAACACGGCAGGTTTTGTACAATACGATACAGATAGCACCACGGTAAAACTGAGCAGTTTCTCCAATACCGTCATTTACAACTTAGCTGCTGTCTATGGGGTGGTTTTAAATAATAAATCCAGTTCAGCAACGAACCTTGGTAACCCGAATGGCAGTCCCGATAACCTAGTGGTTCAAGCCAGTTTGAAACCAGGGCAAGAAGTTTTCTTTAATAACTATGTTTGGAACATCGGCAATACCACAGATACTTATAATTTAAGTTATAGCTCAAACAATAACAATCTACCTAGCTGTGCCACAGTTAATTTTTACACGCAGGATGGAAAAACTTTACTTACGGATACCAATGGGGACGGTAAAGTCGACACAGGTTCGATTTCAAATGCGGCAGTAAAACAAATTCAGGTTGGGGTATCGGCCTCTACAGGCTGTACCAGCAGTGGCAACACTATCAATATTGATGTAGTTGCAACATCCATTGCTTCAAGTACAGTCTCTGACCCGATTCGTAACCAAATTACAGCTTTAACTGCTACATCCAGCAGCAGTGATTTATATAATGCTGACCAATCGGGTTTAGGCGTAGGGATCGTGGATAACGCCGGTCAACCCTTACGTACGGTTAAAGCTACTTCGGGTAAAGCGGTTTTTCCTTTGGTGGCAAAGAATAATTCAACCCAAGCCAATAACTATAATTTGTATGCATCCTTTAGCGCGATTGATGTCGCCAATATTGCGCTTACCGCTAAAATGGGTTTTAGCGTCAAATTTTATGAAGGTGATGCAAGCTGTCAAACGATGGGTAAGCAAATTACCAATACGGGAACCTTAGGTGCAGGAGCAAGCAAGACATATTGTGCAGTGATTGATGTTGACGCAAGCCAACAGAATTTTACAACACCGATTTGGTTTGCGATTCAATCACCGGTTAATCAACAAGCGGACTCGATTAAGAACCAAATTGAAAGTAATGTCGCGCGCTTACTCACCCTGACCAATGATCAGCAGGGGCAGGTAAGTGTGGGCGGCACGATTGTCTATGCGCATACTTTAAAGAATTTGGGCAATATGGCAGAAGGTGAAAACGCAGGTTCTCAAGTGAATTTGAAAGTTGTACCACTTAAAAATGATGGCTTTGTTTATACCCTTTATTATGATGCGAATAAAAATGGTCAGATTGATAGTGCAGACCAAATTATTAGCGCAACAACCAGTTTAAATCAGCTTTTGGGCAGTGCGGGCTTATTGGCGCAGGCTGACATTCAACTTTTACTTAAAGTTCAGGCGGCTCCTTCTGCAACAGAAGGTGTGGTGAGTCAGGCAGATATCGTGGTTGAAGTATCTGACTTTAACGGCATTCATTTAGATAACTTAAAAAATACAGATGTGACCACGGTTGCAACGGGGCATTTACAGTTAGTTAAAACACAAGCAGCGAATAGTAGCTGTACAACCACTAATTTAGCATCTTTGAGCTATTCAACTCAGTTGGTTTTGGTCAAGCCAAATCAATGTGTGGTGTATAAGCTGACACTTAAAAATGATGGTGGTTCAGTGGTGAAGAATGTGCAGTTTAATGATGTTGTTCCAGCTTATACCAGCCTAGTAGGAACGCCTGTAATTGTTCCGTCAGGTACAAACTTATCTTCTGGTGACAAAGTTTCTGCTTTGGTGAGTAGTTTAGATCCAAACCAAGAAGCCAATTTCTACTTTGTTATTCGTGTTAACCCTTAAGAGTAGGCTCGGAAAATGTTTGCAGAAAAGAAAATGATTCGAAATATCCGTATTGCCATGCTGTGCTTGTTGGGGGCAACAGCATCGACTTGGGTTTTTGCTGATGCTCTGGTCATCAGTAACATGGCTGTGGGTGAATACAAAGAAGAAGGCTCTACCGTGGTTCAAGTGGCACGTTCCAATTTGGTTCAAACCACGGTGATTCCTGTTTATAACTTGAATTTGAAAGATAACCGAACGGAATATGTGCGTCCAGGGCAGGCGGTCTATTATCACCATGTTCTAACCAATACTGGGAACGAACGCGACCTTTATAATTTGTTGGGCAGTCAAATTGCAGGGGGGAGTTTTACCCATAGCAATATTGAAATTTATTTAGATGCCGATCGAAATGGTGTTGCAGACAATAATACTCCGATTAGCCAATATAGCTTAAATGCTGGAGAGACGGTTGCACTGATTATTAAAGCCATTATTCCTTCATCAGCAGCCGTAAATAGCTCCAGTCAGATTCAACTCACAGCGACCTCTACACAACAACCCAGTCTGACTCAAAATAACATTGATACATCTCGCATCACGGATCAGGCAGTTTTAAATTTAACCAAGAGTTTTGATAAAACAACCGTCGTGAATGGGGATATCGCAACCGTCCGTTTAACCTATTTCAATAATGGTAATAACAGCGGTGTAGTGAATATCAGTGACTTGTTGGATACCACGCAGTTGACGTATGTCATGGGTAATGAAAACTGGAATGGGCAAGCACTGAATTCTGCGACAGGCAGTAATGATCCAACAGGAATCAATTATTACCTCGATACGGATGGTAAAACTATTCGTGCGCAAATCACCAATGTCCCTGCGAATGCGCAAGGCTATATTGAGTTCCGTGTTCGGGTTGCTCGTACTGCACCCGGTGAGATTCCCAACTTTGCCAATATGGATTATGACCATGATAGTTTGTCTACTACAGCAAATTTAACCACGCAGTCCAACACCGCAGTATTAAACATTAAACCGATTTATGGGGTGGTGATTAATGCGGATGTAAATAGTGTGAGTGGCGCAGACTTACTGACTAAATCTGCGGTAAGTAGTGGTGGATCGGTTAGCTTTGAGAACTATGTGTGGAATACAGGAACGGTAGCAGATCGGTTCAATTTAACTTTTAACAGCCATAATTTACCGACAGGTAGTGTATTGGAATTCTATCGTGCAGATGGCGTCACTCCACTGTTTGATAGTAATAATGACGGTATTGTTGATACGGGAACGCTAGATGCAGGCGCTAAACTTCCGATAATTGTGAAAGTCACGTTCCCTGCAGACTATATAGATACAGCCAATACCACGTATAACATTGTGCCTAAAGCACAATCGATTTTAGACAATACCAAAACAGATACGGTACAAGATCGTACATCACTGATTCAAAGTACAGCCTCTCGGTTGGTTGACCTGATCAATAGTCCTGAAACTACGGCAAATGGTACAGGAAATGGCAATGTGTCGAGCGGGGGGGCGCCGTGGAAAACTTTAGCTGGGGTGAATAATCAAACGGTGGTGTTCCCATTCACTGTACGTCATACAGGTCAAGCGACGGCATATAGTTTTAGTGCCGATGCCGATAATAATTTTGCGACGGTTGCATTGCCTACTGAAATTAGTTCAGTTCGCTATTTTTCTACAACGACGGCAAACTGTTCAGTGCTTGGAGTGGAAATTGCTTCAACGCGACTGTTGAATAATGGCGAATCACAGCTCTATTGCGCTGTGGTCGAAATTCGGGCGGATGCCAAGACCACAACCCAACCGATTCCAATTTATTTTAAAGTGGCTTCGTCTAATTTGATGACCTCAGCGCCAAGTAATGGTTATGACGTTATTCAAAATGCAATTACGATTAACTCAAATGCGAGTCAAGGTGGGGTGAGTTTAGAACCTGATTTACGTGGGCAAATTGCCCCAGGAGGCAGTATTGTTTATACCCACACCTTAAAACCGTGGGGAACGTCTGTATTGTCAGCAACGGATAATTTAAGCGTTGCCAATGATCGAACTGGCTTTACCACAACACTTTATTATGATGCCAATAATGATGGGCAGTTAGATGCGTCTGACCCGATTATTCAAAACTTATCTATTGTGAATGCTTCTATTCTTAGCAGCAAAGCACAGATTCGTATTTTTAATAAAGTTGAGAATACCGCATATAACACGGTCGGAGTGGCGAATACCTCTGTGATTAGCCTAAAAAATAGTGCGGGTACGATATTAGACACAGCGACAGACATTACAACCATCACTAGTGCACCAGTCCGTTTGAGCAAGTTACAAGCCAAAGATAATAATTGTGATGGCGTGGCAGATGGCGCGTATACCTCAAATGTATTGCCGATTACACGTAATTCAGATGGGTCTGGGCAATGTGTTCTGTATCAATTAACCGTGAAGAATTTGGGTGCTTCGGCAATTGGTCGATTTAATTTTTATGACTATACGCCTGAGGCGATGGTGATGAGTAAAGCGCCAAGTTGTACAACCTGTGAAGTGGGTTCATTAACTGCACCAGCACTTGGACAGTCAGGTGCAATTAAGGGTTCAGTTGCGGCAATAAAAAGCAATGAAAGTCATAGCTTAGAATTTGGGGTGAAATATGTGGGGAACTAAGTCAATGAAGCGCATTATTGCATTCTCAGCAAGCCTAGGTCTTGGATTGGTGTTAAATTCGGTCGCAATTGCTGCTGTTCCTACTTTAGAAATTTCATCGGCAAGTGGCACAGCAGGAACAGGACCAACAACTTCATCTCAAACCAATACATATTTATTTAATGCTGATAACCCAACGGCAAATACTTTTAGCCCAAGTTATTTTCCAAAAACCACAGTTACATACACACTCGAAAATCAGCAATATACAAACGGGTTGGTCTTTGGGGGGAGTAGTAGCTCAAGTACAAGTGAACGGCAGATTTTTATTCCGCTAAATGGTCAGGGTAGCCCAGTCAGTTCTGATTTTACCTCAAGTCGTCTAAACCCAACTATGGGAACGGGTATTGATGCTAACCTTAACTATGGTACGCGTGTACTGCTTCAAGCCGGTATTTTGGGCAGTTCAAACGGAAGTAATACATCATCAAGAGAGGGGGGGTTAGGTTATTACTTTGGTGATGTAGTGGTGACATTTAACCGTGATGTCAAGAATCCAGTCATTAACTTATCTGGTATGGGTGGGGTTGCTATTAGTTCTAATGGGAATACAGCATTTGGGATTACCACGAATTTTGTACTGAGTAGTCCTCCGAGTGGAACAACAATCCGACGTTTATCTGGTCGTAATTTAAGTGTTAATGGACTTAACATTACGAACTCTGCTTCGTTATATGGGGCGACCACAGGGGGAAACAATAATTCAAACCATAATGGTACTGGAGCAAATGGTGGGGCCAGTGGTAGCGTACAAGTTGAGAATAGCAATAGTATAAGAACATTAAGATTTAGAGTTTATATTGCGTCTGATTACACGGGGAATAGCACCTTGGGCTGGAGTTCAGACTCTGGAGATGCTTTTGTTTTTAGTGCTTCCAGTGTTGACTCTATGGTAGGTGATTTAGTTGTTTCAAAAACCAATAATACAACTCAAGTCTATTCTGGGGCTACAACGACTTATACTGTTCGTGTGGCTAACAATGGCCCAGATACGTATACAGGAACATTACTCAAGGATGTGATTGGGACAGGGTTAACAGTGACTGCCATATCCTGCAGTACAGTTGCCAATAATAAATGTACCGTGGCTCCAGATTTAACTGATTTAGCTTCTATTGACACGGGAAGCTTAGCCTCTGGTGAGTTCTATGAAATTTTAGTCACAGCCCGTGTTGACGCGGCGGCAGGTAGTACGGTAACAAATACTGCTACAGTAGAAGTACCAACATTAGGTTCTTCAACAGGGGTAAGTTGTACAACTTTAAATGCAAACGGTATTACCCGTTCGTTTAACCAAACGACGGGCACTTGTACGACAGCAGACCAAGATACCGTATTGGCATCGGCAGATTTGGAAGTCTCAAAGGTCTCTGATAAGACTACATACAATACAGGTGAGGTTGTTAAGTATACGATTAAGGCTTGGAATAATGGTGGATTAGCAGTTACAGATGCCACATTAATAGATACTGTTCCTGCAAATATTGCGAGTTTAACTTGGACTTGTACGAAATATGGAACCGCTGTTTGCCCAACGACAATGACCAGTTCAGAAAGTAGCAATAGCTTAACTGCAACTGGATTGAACCTTCCTGCAAATGGGAAAGATGTCAATTATTTAGAGTTCACCATATCAGGGTTAGCTTATAAAGCCGGTTCTATTGCCAATACTGCATCTATTTCTACGAGTGTTTTTGATCGCAACTCTGCAAATAACAGTGCTACAGCAAACATGACGATTATGCAGAATACGCCTGTAACAACAGGGAGTTCTCAAAATCAATGTTCAGCGAGTCAGGCCGTGAATCTTGTGTCTGATACCACTTTTAGAAAATATGATGCAGACAATACATTAACGGCTTTTGAGAATAATCTAAAAACAGCAGGTAGTAGTCCAACAGTTCTTCCAAATAGCATCATGTATGGCACAGGTGCAAATGGTGCTTTACAGGTGAGAGGGCGTTTGAGTTGGTCATATGGTTATCCACGAACCAACACAACAGGTGCGACCATGCGAGTGTTGGTAGATGGTGTTGTGTATGCTGTATTAACCACACCGGGTAAAAGTTCAAATACTACAGCATCGTTCAATGCCTTAAATGGTGCTCAAGTTGCACAAGCGGATTATGCTTTAACGTCTTACCAAACAGATCCTGGTTCAATTAATTTTACAATTACATTACCAACTACAGTAAGTAGTGTGAAAGTTGTTCGTACAGAATTCCAGAGTTATGCGGGTTCTGGTATGGCAGGAGATGATATTGGTATTGGTTTAAATGAAGTGAATGCTTGTTTAAAGCCAACTTTTGAAATGAATAAAGTGTCTGAAAATGGCACCGACAGTTTCAACTTTAGTTCTTTTTCAAATTTGAGCAATGCCAATGCTGCAATCATTACCAGTGGAGAAGTGGTAACAACTGTTGTTGGTACGGCACAGTCTGTGCGCCTAAAAAATAGTACATCACCTGTTGAGCAAGGTTCAACGGTAGCCTACGCGACCCCAAACACAGTGATTAGTTTTGCTGAATCAGCTTCAACTTTATATTCACTTAAGAGTGTGGAATGTATCGATAGCAATGCCGCTGTTTCAGGGAATAGCTCAGGTAATTTGGGAAGCTTAAGTGGACTGACTCAAACTATTCCAGCAGCAAATGTGAAATTTGCGTCTAAGTTTATCTGCCGCGTGACGAATAGTAAGAACGCAGGCTATGTGTTTTCTGGCCGCGTTTTTAATGATAACAGTGGTACAACCTCAGATACATCAAAGGCCTATAACGGTGCCGTAGATGCGGGTGAGTTGGGAATAGCAGGCAGTGTTATTGAATTGCAAGATTGTAGTAGCAAAGCCGTTTTGGCCTCTGCTACAAGCAATGCCAATGGTGAGTTTAGAATCCAAACATTACAAGATGTCTTTTCTGGACGCAGTAATGTCTGCCTCGTACAACGAAATGTAACAGGCTATGATTCAGTAAGTTCTGCAAAAGCAAGTAATGTTACAGCGACAGCAGATAGCACAAATGATCAGTTTACGATTCCAAAAGCAAATAATGTCACCAGTTATGAAGGCTTCTTATTTGGTGATGCTGAGTTGCAATTGGTCTTAAGTCAAAATGGACAAAAAACCATTGTGGCTGGAGATGTGGTGGATTATCCGCATGAATTGACGGCTAAAAGTGTGATGAATGTGCTCAATTTAATGGAAAGCAAAGAGCAGCAACCTGCAAATAATCAGCCTTGGCAGAGTTTAATTTACGTGGACAGCAACTGTAATGCGGAGTTAGATCAAGGTGAGAGTTTACTGACGAGTCGCACCATCAAAGCCAATGAAAAAGTTTGTTTGATTCAGCGAGTGATTTCACCAACCACAGCGCAAGGTGGTGATCGGTTTATTGCGAGTTTTAAAGTCAATGGAAAAGCCACTTATAGCAGTGCTACGGCAAAAGAAAGTAATAGTGTGAATGACATTACGACTATTGGGACAGCAGGCTTAAGTATTAGTAAATTGGTCCGTAAAACGACAGCATGTCCTGCACCTAGCAATAATACTACGCCGTTTACTGTGTCAAACCAAGCTGCGAAAGGGGATTATTTGGAATATCAAATGACCTATATCAATAATTCAAACAAAAATTTAGTCGATATCGTTCTAAAAGATAGTGTTCCCGTGGGTACGGTTTATGGAACGATGTCGTGTACAGCTTCTGGTTGTCAAACTGAAGCAAATGCAGGGCAGTTGAAATGGACAATTCCTGGTGTGTTGGCACCGAAACAAAAGGGACAAGTGGGTTTCTGTGTACGGATTCCCGATTAGTTAATTTGTGATATGACAAGCCCCTTCTGAGATCTACACGAAGGGGCTTTTTATTGCTCATTTTTGATATATAGGACTATGATTTTCTGCGTATTTATTTGAAAAATATATTAAATGATAAGCGTTAATTGAGTGATTTAAAGACAGTTATAGCATCTATTTTATCCAGATAATTCTCTCAAAAAAACAACATTTAGGATTTTCGAAGAGCATTTAAGTTTTTTCTGTCAGTTGTAATTTTTTGTATCTCTTGCAAATGTTTCTGTATGTAATTTAATTTAAAATTAAAAAAACAATAAATATCAATAAGTTGATTTTATTTTTGTGATTTTTTGTATCAATATGAAATAGCCTAAGGTGAACTGGTTAACATTTTTTTTAAATAATGTATGGTTGTTTGTGTGTTTTTTGTTTAATATTGCTTTGAGATTTGTTGCATTAATTTATAAAAAAGTGATTAGTGTCACAAAAAATTCGCATTGGTTCGCAGTGGATAAAATCATGTTAAACAAAAATTCTATGCTGAAAAAAATGACAATTAGTTTGATGTTTGTTGGGGTTGCTGCCAGTGCAATGGCGGTAACAGCAGCGACCAATAATGAGCCTGTCTCTGTTCAGCTTAAAGCGTTCAAAAAAGTTGTAGACAATAAGGGGAATGCACAATTTAAAGCTGCAGACTCAATTAAACCGCAGGATGTGATTGAGTATCGTGCGACGTATACCAACAACACGACAGGTAGCATCAAAAGCTTAAAAGCGACATTACCGATTCCTGCCGATACTCAATATTTGGGTGCAAGTCTGCCTTCAGGTGCACTCGCGAGCACGGATGGTGTCAACTTTTCAGCAATGCCATTAAAGAAAAAAGTAGATGGAAAATTGGTCAATATTCCATTGAAAGAATACCGCGCTTTACAGTGGCAGATTGTAGAGTTACCAGCGAAAAAGTCCGTAACGGTTAGTGCACAAGCCAAAGTAAATACTGCAAACGATTAATTTCTCAATTTTACACACATCATTCCGATGGAGTCGGGGGACTTTCATGTCTATGAATTTGAAAACAACAAAGCGAAATAACCTTTATTTGTCAATTGCGACAGTCTTAGGTGGGTTTGCTTTCTTTGCTACAGGCACCACATATGCGGCTGCGCCAGCTGCGGGTACGAACATTAGTAACATTGCAACGGCATCGTATGTGGATGGTACTTCGACCACACGTACTGTCACATCGAATGAAGTCAAAACGACTGTTTTACAAGTGGGCAGTTTCACACTTGAACAAGACCGTAGTGCGACTGCGAACCCGAACGGTGTGGTGACCCTATCACACGTCTTGACCAACACTGGTAATGGAACAGATAAGTTCACATTAAGTTTGGCAAACATCGCTGGTGATGCATTTGATTTCTCAAATATTGCGATTTACTTAGATGCGAATAAAGACGGCGTGCCTGATAACAACACCAATTTAATGGGTCAGGTTATTACCTTAAATGCGGGTGAGTCTGCAGGTTTAGTGGTTGTGGGTACAACAGCATCAACAGCTCAGGCAAATGACTTGGGTAAATTGACTTTATCAGCAGAAAGCACGTTCATCGGTTCAAGTGATATCAAAGTGAACACGGATACAGTGAAAATCGTGGGTGGCGCGGTGATTCAAGTCACGAAATCTGCCAATGTTACTGCTGTAACTCGTGGCGATACGGTGACTTATGAGTTGACCTATAAAAACACAGGTAATGCTGACGCAACTAATTTAACCATTGAAGATATCCTGCCAGCAGGTGTGACGTACGTTGCTGGGTCTGCGCGTTGGAGTGGTCAAACAGCGGCATTGACAGATGCTACTGGTGACGAAACAGCAGCGAAGTACGAATTTACCAATGGTAAAGCGCAGTTGGTATTGGCATCAGTACCACGTAACAGCACAGGAAAATTGACATTCCAAGTAACAGTCAACGCAAGTGCGCCAGCGGGTAAAATTACTAACATCGCAACATTTGACCCAGATGGTCCAGGTACAGAAAGCCCACAACCTACGAACCCGTATGATGTCACAGTTCAGTCGACTTATATTGGTACGATCAATGATTTAGCAACAGACCCTTACTCAGATGCTGAAGTCGCGGGTTCTAAAGATGACTTAATCTCTACCACTGCTGTTCAAGGTTCACCTATCTTATTTGGTGCTTCAAGCTCAACTGAAGATATTTGGATTCATAACCTAGGTAATGTGACTGAGACATATAACATTAAAGTCGATAAATCTAAGCTACCAGCAGGTTCTATCGTTGAATTGTTAAAATCAGATGGTAATACACCATTAACAGACACCAATGGTGACGCAAGTGTAGATAGTGGTCCATTGGCTTCTGGTGGTCATCTTGAAATTTCTGCACGTATTACTTTGCCAAATGGTTATACAGGGCCGATTACAGCCCCTGGCCTAGATACAATCCTAACCATTACACCTGTACATGGCACTTTATCCGATAAGATCACTTTACGTATTACTGACATCACTACGTCTAAAGTCGATTTGAGTAATGGTAAGGGTAATAAAGACTATATAGAAAATGATACTGCACTTACAGGTGAAGGTGCATATGTTGCAGCGAATATTGTAACGACAGTAACGACTAAACCAGGTGTTGCAGGAACATTCCCGATTGCTGTGACCAATGGCGGTTCAACTGCAGACAACTATAACTTCGGTACAGATCAACCATTACCATCAGGTTGGACAGTTGAGTACTTTGTTGCAGATTCAAATGGGGTGTGTTCTTCAACTAAAGTGACCAACACAGGTGCAATTCAGCCAAATGCAACGGCTTATTTCTGTGCCAAAGTGACGCCTTCTGCAAATGCAACGCCTGCAAATAGCCAAGATATTGTCTTCACGATTAACTCTCCTGCCACTGGCCTAACCGACAAGATGAAAGATCGTCTGGTTGTAGAAGCTGTGCGTGGACTGTCGTTCTTAGCTGATCAACAAGGTCAAGTCGCTCCAGGTGGTACGATTGTTTATAAGCATACTTTGACCAACAACGGTAACGTTGTAGAAGGTGTGACAGGGGGGAGTACACTTCCATTTGCAATCACGCATGACCCATCAAATAGTGGCTTTGTAACCTCAGTTTATGTGGACAAAAACAATAATGGTGTTGCTGACGCGAGTGAGTTGGTTACTGGCGCTGATCTTAATGCGTGGCTAACAGCGACGAATGGTGCAGATGGTCTTTCGCCAAATGAAAGCGTAAGTATCTTGGTGAAAGTTGAAGCACCAAGTAATGCAACTGCAGGTCAGGCCGATCTATCTATTGTAACCATCACTCCGACAGGTGAATTGAACAGTATTGCTGCCCCTGCAGCTGTCACTGTAACTGATAAAACTACAGTGAACATTGGTCAAGTCCGTTTGGAAAAATTACAAGCGCTAGACGCTGATTGTAATGGTGTTGAAGAAGGCAATTTCGGAACATCAACGCTTCAAGCTAAACCTGGTGCTTGTATCATTTACCAAATTAAGGCGGTGAATGAAGGTAACCAAGCAGTAACTAAAGTTGTGATCACGGATGCGGTGCCAAGTTATACCACTTTAGGTACAACACCAGCAGCTGCACTAGATCCTGCATCAAAAGGTACGGTATCGAATACAGCAAACAATTTGAAATCAACTGAGTTTGCTTTAGCACCTTCTGAAACGGTCACAATGAAGTTCAGCGTTAAGGTCGATGGACAATAATTAAGACATAACATTAATAACTATTTTTGTGGATAGGCATTGTCAAGATGCCTATCCCTTAACCTTGTTTTACTTGGTATTGGGGTATTTTCGTGATTAAACGAGTTCAGCCGCTATATAATCATAAGATCAAGCTCATTTTCTCAAGCTTAGCGACCGCTATGGCTTTGGTAAATCAAGCTTATGCTGTGGTGCCTGCTGCTGGGCAAAATATCACCAATACTGCGTATGCAAGTTTTGTACAAAAGGACGGTTTGATTGGTCAGGCCGTTTCCAATACTGTTCAAGTCACAATTAATCCCCAATATGTTATTAGCCTGACTTCACCAGCTCGTCAGGAAATCAATGCGGGTGCAAAAGTTATTTGGTTAAACACTCTAACCAATCACAGTAATACACAAGCCGATATTTCAATTGATAAAAACTCGGTTCCAGAATTATCCAATATAAAAATTTATGTCGACAGTAATCAAAATGGTGAGTTTGATCGTTCAGACTTATTGGTGACAGGGCATTTGAGTTTAGAAAGCGGTCAAAAAGTTGACCTATGGGTCGTGGCCGATTCATCTAGCTCTTTAAATGATAGTCAACACGTTGATTTACCGCTGCGTGCTTATGTTATTCAAGATCCAACAGCTATTGCAGATGCTGTTAACGGCTTAATTAGTTTTTTACCTCAGTTAACGGCAACCAAAGCTGTCGATAAAAGTAGTTTCGAACCCAAAGCGGGCCAATCTTACGATTTAACTTATACCTTAACCATTAAAAATACATCTACGCGTAATTCGGGTACTAAGCCGATTGAGGTCGATGGTCAAACCATTAATGCTGTGGTGTTATTGGACGAGTTACCAGCCAACACCACGTTTAAATCAGCAAAAGCAAATAACTCAAAAGCTTTGGTGCTATATCCATTAGGGCAAGATAAATTTACTCAGCAGATCCCGAACGATAAATCACTCATCAATACTTTAGTGGTGGCTTATCCGCAAGCGTTAGCAGCCAATGCGACTGAAACGGTCGAACTGGTTGTGACGATGAACTCTAATATTAGTCGTACATCGATTTCCAACATCTTTAGTGTTGAGCATGGCCTAGTCTCAAATATTAAAAAGACTCTGTCGAATGAAGTGGTCACCACAGTGGGTGGAAGCTCTTCCATCACTAATAACAGCAAAGATTATTCTAATATTTTAGCGACTGGCAGTTTAAGTAAGCCGTTGTATATTGCAGCAAATAGTACCATGTGTAATGCCACGCGCAGCAGTGTAGACAAAGTTAAAATCAAAGTTCAATCGACGAAAACTGGTGATATTGAATATGTACAGGGTGTTGAAACAGGCATCAACACAGGCATATTCCGTTTTTCATTACCTACTCAGGAGTCTGCGACAGCACAGCAGAATGATCAAATTCTACAAACGGTTAAGCGCGATCAAGTGATTGTGAGCTTAACGGATTGCTTGGATGAAAATGGTAACTCCACAACCAGTATCAGTGATGTGGATACCAATGTACTCATTGATCCATATGGTGTGGTTTTTGATGCCAAAACCAATCAACCTGTTGCGGGTGCAACCGTGACGCTATTGGATGCCAATGGCAAACCTGCTGAAAATGTTGCTTATAAACTAGATGAAACCACAGGGGACAAAGTTGCTATTCCTGCAAAGCAAGTCACTAATAGTGATGGTGAGTTTATTTACCCTTATGTCGAAAACGGTACTTATAGCTTATATATCGACACGTCGACGATTGCGGGTGGAACCCGCTATAAATTTACCAGTGACAAAACCATTTATAATAATTTTGATCAGCGTGTGGTCGATGCTTCATGGTCTTATGGCGGAAACTTCACGTTAAAAACAGGTGATGCTGCACTCAATATTGATATCCCAATCGACCCAGTTGATATTGTGACGCCAATTAATGACAAATTGGTCATTAAAAAAGAAGTGGTGGGCGATAAAACAGCTGAGATTGGTGACTTTAAAGATTATATGGTGACGGTTGCCAATATGGGTGACTCAACACTGTATGACGTCAATATGAAAGATACTTTGCCACGTGGCTTTGTGTATGTATCAGGCACTACGCGTGTCAATGGTCAAAAGAGTAACGACCCACAGGGTGGTAAAGGTCCTTATTTAACTTTAGGTTTAGGGACACTGATACCGAAACAAGAAGCAAAAGTTCAATACCGTGTGTATGTCGGGCCAAATGCTTTAAGTGGCGATGGGATTAACCGTGTTTACGCGCAGGACAATAAAAATACGACTTCAAATGAAGCACAAGCGGCAGTCAAAGTGACACCAGGAGTATTTAGTCCAGATGGTTTCGTAGTGGGTAAAGTATTTACTGACTGTAACCGTAATGGGGTGCAAGATGCGGGCGAGCTTGGTGTTCCAGGTGTGCGTATTTATATGGAAGATGGTAACTTTGTGGTCACTGACCGTGAAGGGAAATATAACTTCTATGGCATTAAACCGATTACCCATGTTCTTAAAGTCGACAATACCACTTTACCAAATAATGCTGAGTTGGTACTGATCAGTAACCGTCAAGCGGGTGATCCAGCCAGCCGATTTGTGGACTTAAAACGTGGTGAATTGCACCGTGCCGATTTCGCGATTGCAGATACCGCAGGCGAATGTAGTCAGGCGTTGGCAACACAAATTGAAGCGCGTCGTAGCAAAATTGATGCACAACTTGATGCACTTGAGCAAACCTTACGCCAAGATTTAAACGTAGATGCACAGAGCAGTTATGTGACTGATGTTCAAGGTCAGCCTGCAAGTGGTTGTATTAGTGCTTCAGGGGCCTCGGCAAACTGTAATATTGAATATAAAAAAGAACAGATTAAAGACGTTAAAACGGTTCAAGTTGAACCAGTTAAAACACCAACGATTTTAGATTTAGAGCAAGAACTACAACGTTCTGAGTCGAACCAACTTGCAATTTTAAACTTAAATGAACAGCAAGTGCTGCCTGCTCAACAAGCAACTATCCAGG
Organism: Acinetobacter sp. MYb191; assembly: GCF_037572605.1. Classification (NCBI taxonomy): domain Bacteria; kingdom Pseudomonadati; phylum Pseudomonadota; class Gammaproteobacteria; order Moraxellales; family Moraxellaceae; genus Acinetobacter; species Acinetobacter sp. MYb191. The sequence goes on from NZ_JBBGZP010000006.1 coordinate 21,876, forward strand.
TGAAGGGTGCTTTAGGAACCGACATTCGTTTATTTGTGAATGATGAGCAAATTTCGGAAAAACGTATTGGTAAAAAAGCAGCTTATCAAGAGCATGGTGTTGCTGGTTTAGATTTTATTGGTGTGCCGCTGCTTGCAGGCAAAAACACAGTTGCAGTTCGCCAGTACGACAGCTTTGGCAATTTACGTGACCAACAGCAAGTGATAGTAATCGCACCAGATGCGATGAGTCAACTGGCTGCACAGCCTGTAGAACAAGTGGTTTATGCCAATGGCAAAGACGTTTATCAAGTTGTTGTTAAGGTGCTTGACCGCAATGGTACGGCTGTTGCAACACGTACCCCAATTACGATAGAAACATCGGTGGGAACGGTTCAACTTAAAGATTTAGATCCAGATAAACCGGGTATTCAAGTTTTTGCTGAAGGTGGCTCACTGGTTATCCCAGTTCTTGCGCCATTAGAAGCGGGTTCAGGTGTACTGCGTATTCGTAGTGGTATTTATGAGCAGACAGCTCCTGTTCGCTTTTTAGCAGAATTACGCCCAATGTTGGTTGCGGGGATTATCGAAGGTTCATTTGCATTGAACAAATTCGACCCAAAAAATTTATCGCAAAGCTCAACACAAGATGGCTTCGAAGAAGAACTGAATGATTTATCCAGTTCAGGGGATGGTGAAACAGCCATTCGTGGTCGTGCGGCTTTATTCTTGAAAGGGAAGGTGCGCGGAGATTATTTACTGACTTTGGCTTATGACTCGAGCAAAGAAAATAATCAGCGCCTATTCCGTGATATCCGTCCAGATGAATATTACCCCGTGTATGGCGATGCATCAGCGAAAGGCTTCGATGCACAATCCACCAGTAAACTTTATGTCCGTGTGGATAAAGGCCGTTCTTATGCCATGTATGGGGACTATGTTACACGTACAGAAAATGACGAAGGGCTTTCACTGGGTCAATACAGCCGTTCATTGACAGGTCTGAAGTCAACTGTTGAAGGGGATCGTTACCAAGTTTCGGGCTTTGCAGCACGAACCAATGCAACGCAAATCGTGAATGAATTACGTGCAATGGGGGTTTCTGGTCCATATTCTTTAGGTATTGATACCGACGATATTTTAGAAAATAGTGAAAAGGTGGAAGTGATTGTTCGTGATCGTAACAATCCAGGTTTGATTATTGCACAGCGTACTTTAAATCGCTTCAGCGACTATCAAGTAGATACCTATACCAACAGTATTTACCTGACCTCACCGTTAAGCAGTATTGATGAAAACCTGAATCCTGTTTATCTACGGATTACGGTAGAGTCGGATCAAGGGGGGCAGGAATATACCGTTGCTGGCGTGAATGGCCGTTATAAACTCAATGATAAAGTGACGGTGGGTGGCTCTTATATTCAAAATGATGATCCTATGGATCAAGAGAAAATTGCCAGTGCCAATACCGTCATTCATTGGAATGATAAGACCAAACTGATTGCGGAATATGCATATTCTGATCACGATGCCCTAAACCTTGACCAATTGACAGACGTGAATGCGTCAAATAGTACAGACACGTCTGGTGATGGCACAGCGGCACGCGTTGAATTGGAATACAAAAATGACAAGGTCGATTTACGTGCCTACCATCAACAAGCAGATGAAGGTTTCCGTAATGCGGCGTCTTCAATCAGTTCGGGGCGTAAAGAAAGTGCAGTCAAACTTAATGCACGTTTAGATCAGTTTGGTATTTTACGTGTTGAAGCGGTACGGACTGAAGATAGCGTGAATGAAGGTGTTCGTCATGGCGTGAGTGCTTCGATTGAGAAAGCGATTAACCGTATTGTAAGTTTAGAGCTGGGTGCACGTTATTATAATGAGTCGGCCAATGCAGCCAGTGCTTCGACCCAAAATGTTGAAACACCATATGACGGTACCACTGTGCGCGCTAAATTAAAAACAGCACTCCCTTTTGATGGTTCAAGTGCTTTCCTAGAATATGAGCAAGACATCGCGGATAGCGACCGCCGTGTATTTGCTGTGGGCGGTGATGCACAAGTTTATAAAAATATTCATGCCTATGCGCGCCATGAATTCATTTCGAGTATAGGCGGATTATACGAACTCAATGACACGCAAAAACGTAATACCACCGTTTTTGGTTTAGACAGTGAATATATGCGTGATGGCTCTGTGTTTAGTGAATATCGTGTACGTGATGGTATGAGCGCACGTGAAGCTGAAGCCGCGATGGGTGTGCGTAATCGTTGGCAGCTTAAAGAAGGTCTATTCTTTAATACCAGTTTTGAAAAAGTAAAAGTCTTTGAAGGTGAAAATAAAGATTCACTAGAGTCCACTGCAGCGACTTTGGGCTTTGAACACCTTTCCAATCCACGCTGGAAAAATGTGGCACGTATAGAAGGGCGCTGGTCTAATCAAAGTGATAGCTATTTAAATACTTTAGGTACAGCGTATAAGTATTCAGACGAAGTAACTTTATTGGCTAAAAATGTCTTGAATATTACCGACAATAAGTCTGCAGATTCTGGCGATCGTGTGATTGACCGTGTTCAGGTCGGTGCTGCATATCGTGATTTGGCAACCAATCGTTTTGACTCATTGAGCAAAATTGAATATCGCTACGAGAAAAATGAAACAACGCTGAATGATCCATATGAGCGCAATGTTTATATTATGTCTCATCATATGAATTATCATCCAACACGTTCGGTGCATGTATCTGGGCAATATGCTGTTAAATATTTGGATGAAACTTATGATCTACTGCAAACCAGTGGTATGACTCAAATGCTCAACAGCCGGTTTATGTATGACATTAATGAGCGTTGGGATGCAGGGGTGAATGCTGGCGTGATGTGGAACAGTGTTTCGGATGGAACCAAGTTGATGGCAGGGGTTGAAGTGGGTTATCTACTAGCGTCGAACCTTTGGGTTTCAGGTGGATATAACTTTGTGGGCTATCAAGATAAAGATCTAATTGATAGTGATACAACGATGGATGGTGCATATTTCCGTTTCCGCTTCAAATTTGACGAAAACCTATTTAACAAAAATAAGCCTTTAGTCAATAAAGCCTTGGAGCCTAAATAATGTTGAAATACTATGCTAAACATGTGTTGTGGCTTGCGGCTTTGGGTACTGTAGTGGCGCATCCTGCAGAGGTTCCTGTTAGTTCAAGTTATCCAGTTTCGCAGCAGCAGGTGCATGAGCAATTGCACACTGCAGTTGAGCAAGCGACGGACGTACGAGACAAGTACCAGTTAGAAAAAGCAGGAACATGGCTGAGTTATGCTGACTATGAATATAGTGAAAAAGCGAAGCGTCAAAATATTGATCTGATCTATCAGAAGGTCTTAGAGATTGTATATGCAGATCAGCGTGCAACGTTAAGTGTAGAAACACCAATGCTACCGTTTTCCCAACTAATGCGCCGTGATTTATGGACGCGTGCCGCAATGATAAAAACACAGACTGGGTTTCAATGTGCCTATAAAGAACTTGCACAAGCTGAAGTGAATTTGGTTTGGGCAGCTGCTGAGTACCGTGAATTAGGTTGGCATCATTCGCGTGAGATTTTTGCTTCAGCAGAACGTTTGATGGATCAAGCCACTTATTTATCGGAAAACTGTGGCACACTTTAACTTATACGCAGTTCGATTTTTAGAAAAATTGCAGCAACTGCAATCAGTACACACATGAAAAAAGGAGCCTTTCAGCTCCTTTAATTTTTAAATCTTTTCAATGCGACAATAATAAAAACCATCGCCACGCCCTACTTGTGGGAGTAGTTGACGACCATGAATCTGCTCAACACCCCAATCGGCATCAATTTTAATTTCTTTCGCATCCGTATGTTCAGCAAAGAAGTCGACCATTTGCTGTTCATTTTCGGCTTTTAAAATCGAGCAGGTGATGTACAGCAATGTGCCACCCACTTTGAGTTGTTGCCACATATTTTCAAGAATCTGCTTTTGCAGTTGTACCGTTTTGGCAATATCCCCTGACTGACGCAGCAAACGAATATCGGGATGGCGGCGGATCACCCCAATGGCAGAGCAAGGCGCATCCAGTACGATACAATCTGCAAGCTCAGGCGAGGTCCATTTCACAGCATCGGCAGTGATAATTTCCACAGGCTCTTCGCTTAAAGCCAAACGTTCTAAGTTTTCAGAGACACGTTTTAAGCGTTTTTCATCTTGGTCGAGTGCAATCAGTTTTTTTGGCTGATACATCTCTAAAATATGCGCTGTCTTGCCGCCAGGTGCTGCACAGGCATCAATTACAAATTTGCCATTTAAGTCTGGCAACAAGGTTGCACAGAGTTGTGCATGTTCATCTTGGACTGAAAAGCCACCCACCTCAAAACCCGGCAGGCTTGGGATATGCAGACTGTCATCTAGCACAATGCCAACATTTGAAAGTTCACACGCGTGTGCTTCAATGCCTTCATCTTCTAAAATTTCAAGATATTCGTCACGGCTAACTTGTAAGGTGTTGACGCGCAAGGTTAAGGGTGCAACTTGTTTCAGCTCATAGCTGATTTCAGCCAGTTGCTCGCCCCAGTCCTTTTTCAAACGTTTGGATAACCAACTTGGCAGATTCGAGGCTTGTTCTAGAACATCGTAGAACTGTTCCGTTTCACGTGTTGCACGTCGCAAAATAGCATTCACCACACCACTTAAGCTTTCCATACCCAATTGTTTGGCTGCTTCTACCGTTTCAGAAATCGCGGCATGCGCTGCAACGCGGGTACACAGCAATTGGTATAAACCCACATATAAACAGGTTTCAACGACTTGGTTTTCCAGTGGCTTAGTCAACAACGGTAAAGTCACTTGTTTAAGCGCATGCCATTGGCGTAAACAGCCAAGAACTAATTCATGGTACAAGGCACGGTCTTTGTCAGACACAATTGCCATGTGTTGCTGAAGTACCGATGCCAGTGATTGACCATTTTGGACAGCCAATAACGTTTTAACAACCTGAGCACGTAAGTTTAGAGTCTTACCTGAGGCGTGGGGAGATTGTTTCATTATAAAATTTGTCCAATATTCAGTTTTTGGGTTTGTAAAATTTGTACGGCATTTAGGGGTTTACCACCCGGCCATTGCAGAGAGCTTAAACACACTGCGTGTTCATCGCCACAAGCCACATGAACACCGTGTTTATCAATGGCTAAAATGGTGCCTGCCGCTTGAGCTTGGGCATTTTCTTGAGACAACATCGAACCCCAAACGCGCAGATTATTGCTTTCATCCAGTTCGATAAATGCGACAGGCCATGGGTTAAATGCGCGAATATTACGGTCGATTTGCACCGCTGTTGAAGTCCAATCAATTTGCGCTTCAGCCTTAGAGAGTTTGTGTGCATAGACTGTCAAAGCTTCATCTTGCACTTCGCGGTTGTCTAAATAGTGCTGTAATGTGCTTTCAGAGGCTAAAACTTTGACCGTCGCTTCAGCCCCTTGTTGTGCCAATTTGTCATGCAAGCTTGCAGAGGTATCTGTAGCTTCAATTGGACAGTAGGTTTTATACATCATATCGCCTGTATCCAAGCCTGCAGCCATTTTCATAATGGTGACCCCAGTTTCGGTATCTCCAGTAGAAATTGCGCGTTGAATAGGCGCTGCACCTCGCCAGCGTGGCAACAGTGAACCGTGAATGTTCAAACAGCCATATTTAGGTGTATCTAAAACCACTTGCGGCAAGATCAGACCATAAGCAGCCACCACCATCACATCTGCATTTAAGGCTTTGAGTTCTGCTTGAGCCGCCAAACCTTCTTCGGTTGAAGACTTAAAATGCAGCGGTTGATAGACAGGAATATTATGCGCTAAAGCCAACTGCTTCACGGCTGAAGCGGTAAGTTTCTGCCCACGACCTGCTTTACGGTCAGGTTGCGTATAGACGGCTACAATTTCATGTTCTGTTTTTAGGAGAGCGTCTAAAGCCACAGCCGCAAATTCGGGCGTGCCTGCAAAGATGATTTTCAAGAAATACTCGGAAAAAAGGGGAAGATTAAAACAATTATAGCAAAACTCGAGCAGCTACAGATTTATCCTGCATAAAAAGCTGATAGAGCGGTTCTAACTGAATGATGTGCGAGATTTTTATTCAAAAAATAGCACAAGGATCCTGGATAGCGCATCGCTCAAAATTTGTATCTCATATAAATAAAACTCATGCAAAATTTAAAAATTATTCATAGAAGTTTTGTATTGCAAGGCGATTGAACGGGTTATAGTAGTTTCCATATGCAATTGAATGTCAGCTTATCGGTTAAAATGTAGCTCGCAAACTTACTGCCTTCGGTAATTTAGGTCGAGATGCCTAAAAACGAGATTTACGCAGAATGCGAATATGCTATGTTTAAATTTTTGACAGTTTGACACTCTCAGAACTCAGATTTTAGCCAGAGTGAATGTGGACATTCATCTCAAGCACAACTATGTTGGAAAAGTACAATGCCTGACTATCGTTCAAAAACATCAACACACGGAAGAAATATGGCGGGTGCGCGTGGCTTATGGCGCGCTACGGGGATGAAAGATGAAGACTTTGGTAAGCCGATTATTGCGGTAGTCAACTCATTCACTCAATTTGTACCGGGTCACGTTCATTTAAAAGACTTAGGTCAACTTGTTGCACGTCAAATTGAGGCGGCAGGTGGTGTAGCCAAAGAATTTAATACCATTGCAGTGGATGATGGGATCGCGATGGGACACGATGGCATGCTGTATTCATTGCCTTCACGTGACCTCATCGCAGACTCGGTGGAATATATGGTCAATGCGCATTGTGCCGATGCGATGGTCTGTATTTCAAACTGTGACAAAATTACCCCGGGCATGTTGATGGCATCTATGCGCCTGAATATTCCTGTGGTGTTCGTCTCTGGTGGGCCGATGGAAGCGGGTAAAGTAAAAATCCGTGGAAATGAACACGCGATTGACCTTGTTGATGCCATGATTGTCGCAGCAGATGATAGTTTCACCGATGAAGAAGTGGCGGAATACGAACGTTCAGCTTGTCCAACGTGTGGTTCATGTTCAGGCATGTTTACTGCAAACTCAATGAACTGTTTAACCGAAGCTTTGGGGCTATCCCTTCCGGGCAATGGTTCAACCTTAGCGACCCATGCGAATCGTAAAAAATTATTCGAAAAAGCAGGTCAGTTGATCGTTGAAATTACCAAACGTCATTACGAACAAAACGATTACAGCTTGTTGCCACGTTCAATCGCGACCAAAGCAGCCTTTGAAAATGCCATGACGCTTGATATTTCAATGGGTGGTTCAACCAATACCGTTTTACACTTGTTGGCAGCGGCGCATGAAGCAGAAGTTGACTTTACCATGACCGACATTGACCGTTTGTCACGTAAAGTGCCTGTGCTGTGTAAAGTTGCCCCTGCAAAGCAAGATGTGCACATGGAAGATGTGCACCGTGCGGGTGGTATCATGTCGATCTTGGGTGAATTAGACCGTGCAGGTTTATTGGATACGTCTGTACCCACTGTGCATGAAAAAACCTTAAAAGACGCTTTAGATAAATGGGACATCATCCGTACTGAAGACGAAGAAGTGTATCAATTCTTCCGTTCAGCACCGGGCGGTGTACCGACGCAAACCGCATTCTCACAAGACCGTTATTATTCACGATTGGATGGCGACCGTAACAACGGTGTGATTCGTAATGCTGAGCATGCCTTCTCTCAAGATGGTGGTTTGGCAGTGCTGTATGGCAACATCGCATTAGAAGGTTGTATTGTGAAAACTGCGGGTGTGGATGATTCCATCTTGAAATTCAACGGCACGGCACGTGTGTTTGAAAGCCAAGATGCAGCGGTAGAAGCGATTCTAGGTGGAAAAATCACCGCTGGTGATGTGGTGGTGATTCGTTACGAAGGACCACGTGGTGGTCCAGGTATGCAAGAAATGTTGTATCCAACCAGTTACTTAAAATCGAAAGGGCTTGGTAAAGATTGCGCTTTACTCACCGATGGTCGTTTCTCGGGCGGTTCATCAGGTCTATCGATTGGTCACGTGTCTCCAGAAGCAGCTGAAGGCGGTGCAATTGGTTTGGTGGAAGATGGTGACCGTATCGAAATCGATATTCCAAACCGTAGTATTCACTTAGCGGTGGATGAAGCAACCATGGCTGCGCGCCGTGAAGCACAAGAAGCCAAAGGTTGGCAACCTGCTGAACAGCGTCCACGTAAAGTCTCTAAAGCTTTAAAAGCCTATGCGATGCATACCACCAGTGCATCTAAAGGTGCGGTACGTGAAATTTAAGCTGTAGTCTTTGACTGATTAAAAAAGCACTCCATTTGGGGTGCTTTTTATTTAAAAGTTATTGGTTCAGCACAATGGAGTCTTAAATAGGTTTCTCAAATTGCAGTTGATAACCTTCGGTTCGACCTACTTTTGTTTCGGCAAAAGTAGGCAAAACCATTGGTCGTCCGCAAAACCTGTTTATTTTCTGCATCTAAAAGAATGCTTTGAAAAAACCGCCCATTGAATCGGCTACGCAGGTTGCGGACGACGTTTCCGTGTATCAGACAACCTGATGGATTCAAGATCAATATGTTAAGACCGTGAAGAGCTTGATGGGGATTGACTCAAAAGTCTCATTGTACTTTTATGTCTAGCCTGCTTTCTATACAATAAAAACAGAAAAAATTGCCAAGACTGTAGAGCAATACGCAGCCATCGCTAAGGACAAATACAATGAGTAAAGACAATATCCGCGAACATTCAGCTCCTGTTTATGAAGGCATTGAAAATGCGCCCGCACGTTCCATGATGCGTGCCACAGGCTTTAAAGATTCAGACTTTACTCGTCCCTTTGTCGGTATTGCTTCGACGTGGGCCAATGTCACGCCGTGTAATATGCATATTAATGAACTGGCACGTGAGGCTGAGAAAGGGGTCAATCAAGCAGGTGGTAAAGGTATTATTTTTAATACCATCACCATTTCAGATGGCATTTCTAACGGCACCGAAGGCATGAAGTATTCTTTGTTGAGTCGTGAAATTATTGCGGATTCGATAGAAGCGGTGGTGGGATGCCAAGCCTATGATGGGGTGATTGCCATTGGTGGTTGTGACAAAAACATGCCGGGTTGCATCATGGGCTTGGCCCGTTTAAACCGTCCGGGGGTGTTTGTCTATGGCGGAACCATTAAGCCCGGCGCCGGGCATACTGACATGATTTCTGTCTTTGAAGCTGTGGGTCAGCACGCCAAAGGTGAAATCAGTGCCATTCAAGTCAAACAGATTGAAGAAGTGGCGCTGCCAGGGCCAGGTTCCTGTGGCGGCATGTACACTGCAAACTCGATGGCCTCTGCGATTGAAGCTTTGGGCATGAGTTTACCGGGTTCATCGGCACAAGAAGCAGTTTCGGATGACAAGCGGATCGACTGCCAAAAAGCAGGTGAAGCGGTGATGAATTTGCTGCGCTTAGACCTGAAACCACGCGATATCATGACCAAAGCCGCATTTGAAAACTCAATTAAAGTGCTGATTGCTTTGGGTGGTTCAACCAATGGCGTGCTGCACTTACTGGCAATGGCACATACTGCTGGGGTTGAACTGAGTTTGGATGATTTTGTCCGTATTGGGCAAGATATTCCCGTGGTGGCCGATGTGCGTCCATCTGGCAAATATTTGATGTCTGAGCTGATTGCGATTGGGGGCATTCAACCGCTGATGAAGCGAATGCTCAATGCTAGCATGCTCGATGGTTCATGTTTAACGGTCACTGGAAAGACCTTGGCGGAAAATTTGGCTGAGGTTGAAGACTATCCAGAAGGTCAGCAGATTATTTTACCGTTCGACGCGCCAATTAAAAAAGACTCTCACTTGGTGGTGCTTAAAGGTAACCTGTCTCCAACAGGTGCTGTGGCTAAAATTACTGGCAAAGAAGGTTTGTATTTCGAAGGACCAGCACGTGTCTTTGAAGGTGAAATTGGTGCAATGCGTGGCATTTTGGATGGCGAAGTTCAAGCGGGTGAAGTGGTGGTGATTCGTGGTGAAGGGCCTAAAGGTGGACCGGGCATGCCAGAAATGCTGAAACCGACCTCAGCGATTATTGGTAAAGGTCTCGGTAAATCAGTGGCGCTGATCACCGATGGTCGTTTCTCAGGCGGCAGTCATGGTTTTGTCATTGGACATGTCACCCCAGAAGCCTATGAAGGGGGGCCAATTGGTTTGGTGCAAAATGGCGATAAAATCTCGATTAATGCAGAAACCCGTGAAATGACGTGGCATGTTTCGGCAGAAGAAATTGCAGCGCGTCAAGCCGCGTGGGTGAAACCGCAGCCGAATTATCGTTATGGGGCTTTGGCCAAGTTTGCAAAACTGACCACTGGTGCGGAAAAAGGCGCGGTAACTGATCTAAATTTAGATGTCTAATTGATCATTTTGCTGTGAATTGATATAAACCCTTGTAGTACTTTCAAGGGTTTAATTTAGAGGCTTTGCTCATGTCACTGTTGCGTCGATGGTTCGATCCGATTCGATCGCGTTGGTTTTATCAAAAACCGATTCGTCAAACGGTCGTATCTACAGAACAAGGCTTGAGTATTCATTTACGCCTCGACGATGTATATAGCTATTTAGCGGTTCAGCAGTTACCACAAATTGAAGAAATTTTAGCGGACGAACTGAAACCATTGAAGGTGGTCATTTCCAGTCAGGCTGCAGAACCCCCGAATCAAATGTCGGCTTTGGAGTGGCAAACTTATTGTTTAAATGATGCCAAAATTCTGTCGCGCCAGCACCGTTTTAGTTTTCACGAAACGCCAGAACAACCCAGTCCAGAGGCGCTGAGCCAAGCGGAAACCATCTTGCGGCATACACCGCTGCGTGGGCAGGATTTTTTGTATTTGCTGGAAGATGTATTTCACATGCTATGGCAAAAACAAGAAGGTAAGCTGCGCACCTTATATGCGATGGCCAGCCGTCACCATCAAGAGCAACACTTTCCAGAACGTATTTTTAATGATGATGCGGTACTGGCCAGTTACTTCCAGCTCGGTGACCGTCAGTATCATGCCGTCGATGATCTGCTGCGTTTAACGCGCCGTTTAAAACAACAAAAATTATTTACCGATAACCCAATTTTCTTGATCAATCATATTGATTGGCGTGAGCATTTGATTAGTGATGCTGAAGAGTTAAATGAAATTCAGGCGCTCGATCCAGAGTTAGACCTATACGTTGCGCTGGAAGATCCAATTTCATGGTTGTTATTGGCCTATATTAAAGAAGAACTGGCCGATTATTATAATATTCAGCTCAATGTCTATCCGCTCAGCTATCACGGTCGAGACGGGTTTGATTGGAGTTTGGCAACGCGTTTATCCAAACGGACAGAAATCAAATTCACACCGTTTTGCCGTCCGACGCAAGCAGCCACTTTGGCGATGGCACAGTTATTTTATAGCGTGCCTGAAGAGCAGCGCGTTGATGCCATGTATCGGATTTTGAAAGCCGTTTGGACCCAAGGCAAAGATTTATCCTTTAAATCGCATTTTGATCAACTGATGCAAGAATTGGAAATCACAGCATTGATCACCGAAGATGTGGAAGCCAAGCTTCAAGAAAATGACATGCTCTGTGAAATGAAGTCCCAGCCTGATTTTCCCGTGATTGAACTGCGTGTGGATGGGCAGAGCTATGTCTTTAATAGTTTGTATCGCGTCTGGATGATTGAAAGTATTTTCAGTAATGTGCTAGAAGATCAATATAAAGCTGACCCTGTGGATGAAAGCGAAGGCTGAGTCATTTAAGTGCTTATTAATAATGTTAATGAGGTTTAACAATTAAATTCATTGTTAAATTTTATTAATAAATAGGCTTGCAAATGAAAATGATTATAATTGGCATTCTTTCTGTCTGTTGATCGATGTTATGCGTTTTCATATTTCTTCTTTGAGCTTATCCATTCTGGCCGTGATGACTACAACAGCGTTTGCTCAGGGCGAGACACTGGAAACAGCATCATCCCAAGTTTTACCGACTTTGCAATTTGAAGCCCAAGATGTAGATGAAAAAACGGCATATGCAGCAAAAACTGCATCAGCTGTTTTGCGTTCAGATGCACCGCTGTTTGAAACTGCGCAATCGATCAGCGTGATTAGTGAAAAACAACTCGAACAGAAACAAGCAAAAACACTGTCTGAAGCCTTGCAGGGTGTAGCGGGGGTCACCGCAGGACAGTATGGTCGCCGTGGTTGGGATGACTTTATTATTCGTGGGCAGGTTTCCAGCGCACAAACCTATGTCGATGGCTTGCGTATTCAAACTTCTGATAATGCCCTACGTTCAGAAGACATCAGTGGTTTACAGTCGATTGAAGTGGTGAAAGGGCCGACATCGACGGGTTTTGGCTTTGCCTTGCCGGGCGGCTTAGTTAACTTAACCACCAAACGTCCTGAAGCTGAAACTTTTTCTCGGGGCAGTGTGAGCTATGGCAGCAATGCCTTTGTGGATGGCACATTTGATATCAACTATGCGCCAAATGATAGCGAAAAAGGGGCGTTTCGTGTGGTGGGTCATGCCTCTGACCAAGATGATCCAACTGATTATGTTTATTATAAAAATTATTATATTGCACCGTCTTATAATTTTGACTTAGGTGAAAAAGACGAACTGTCTGTGATTGCCAGCTATCAGCATCGGGATTTTATTCGCCAGCAGGGGATTCCCTATAGTAATGGCGCTTATAAAAACTATTCACAGAGCTTATTTTTTGGCGCGCCGAACTTAAGCAATACGGTCGATGTTCTGCGCTTAGGGTCAAACTATGCGCATTATTTTGATAATGGCTGGACCTTTAAACAAAACTTTGCGGTCACCAAAACCGATGCAGATAACAATCCGGTATTGGCGGGGAGTAATAACACTTTACCGACCATCAAACGGACGGTGGAAAGACAGATTAAAGACGATGTGAATTTTGCGCTGGATCATAATTTGTCGCGTCATTTTGATTGGGGCAAAACCCAATATGATTTGATGGTTGGTTTGGACATGATGCATGAGCGCAGTGACTATGAGCGCCGTAGTAACAGCTTGTCATCCTTTAATGCCAATAATCCGATCTATACGCCTATCGCAAAGGCGACCACGACCAAATCGCATCAAATGACAGATACCCAATATATGGGCGTATATCTGCGTAATAATTTTAAAATTGATGATCATTGGATCTTAGGCTTATCGGGTCGTCATGACTGGACACAGGTCGAAGTCGATGACCTTTTCAATGATACGACGCTGAAAAACTCGGACAATGCTTTCACGGGTAATGCGTCCTTGATGTATCAGATTAATGATAAGTTTGCTCCCTATGTGAGTTATGCAACCTCATTCTTTCCTGTGAGCGACACTGGCGCTGGCGGAACACTATTGGATCCTGAAGAGGGAGAGCAGTTTGAGGTTGGGGTTAAGTTTCAGGGGTTGAATCAACGGTTGCAAGGCTATGTGGCTTATTATGATTTAACCCGTCAGAACGTGACTGAGTCGGATTCTACCCTCGGTTATTCTGTGCAAATCGGTGAGCAAAAAACCAAAGGTTTTGAAACGGAATTATCCGCTGCATTGACGGATCAATGGAACCTGACTGCAACCTATAGTTATATTCCTACTGCGGAAACGACAGAAAGTACCACCAGCAGTGATATAGGCAAACGAATTAACCATGTGCCTAAAAATGCCGCCTCTTTATCAACCCAATACTTCTTTGCTGATGAGCAACTGGGCTGGAATATTGGTGCCAGTGCGAATTATCAAGGCGAGCGTACAGCACAACGTGGGACTTCTTATGTACCGCTATCGAGCTATACGTTGTACGACGTCAGTGCTGGCTATGAAGCTAAAAATTGGGGCGCAAATTTCAGTGTAAAAAACCTGTTTGATAAAGAGTATCTAGTCGGCACCACGCCAAATGCGCAATTGGTGAATTGGGGCGATCCACGTACTTTCCGCTTCAGCTTAAATTTTAAATACTAAGCGAAACCACGCTACATCATACCTGATTCAATAAAAGTTGAGTCCAGACCATTCTTTCCAGTAAGCCTCAATCAAAGATTGAGGCTTACTTCTAAAAACAGTGATATGAGCCCAGATTTAAATTTTATAGCATGGCGCTAAGTGTTTAGAGAGAAGCGTCATGCTTGCTTTTGTTATTTTTGTTTTTGCTGTCGCAGGCATGATTAAGGGTACCATTGGTCTGGGTTTGCCCGCCGTGTCGATGGGACTTTTATCTTTGGTGATTAGCCCATTTCAAGCGGCAACTTTGCTGATTATCCCTTCCATGGTCACGAACTTTTGGCAATTGTTTGCAGAAGGGCGTGTAATGCGACTGGTACAACGCTTTTGGCCGTTGCTGGTGGGCATGATCATTGGTTCAGTTTGGAGTGTTTTTCCTACACTTGGACATGGCGAATTTCAAAGTGAAGCGCTGTTGGGCGGGATGCTGGCCATTTATGGTCTATATGGTTTGTTTGCCAAAAACATGCCCAACTTAGCCCCGTATGAAAAATATTTATCACCAATCATGGGATATTTGGGCGGTGCTTTGACGGTGGCGACAGGGGTGGTGGTGATTCCCGTGGTTCCATATTTGCAGTCCTTGCATTTGAAACGGGATGATTTGGTACAATCGCTCGGCCTTGCCTTTACCGTTTCAACTTTATGTCTTGCTGTGTATTTACATCTAAATCCTGTTGAAGACACTCCCATTGACTATCAACTGTCGTTGATCGCTCTGCTTCCTGCATTGCTCGGAATGTGGTTGGGCACTAAAATTCGCTACCGCATCCCTGAACAAGCCTTTCGTAAGGTGTTCTTTGTGGGCCTAGTGCTATTTGGCAGTTATATGGTTTTACATCAACTGGGCTGGCTTTAATGCGCAATGAGTTGGTCATGTTGGCTCAAGAGGAATTGACTAAAGCGTTGGTAATCTGCGGGGAGCTGATCAAAACACTGTGCGGCTAACAGCAACTTGCGGTTGGCCCATTTGCCTAAGAGTTCAACCTGCTGAAAATCATACTGTGCTTTTAAACGCAGGGCTGCCCGTTTGGGAATAATCGCAATGCCGACGCCATTGGCAACGACTTGGGCGATTGCAGCAAAGTTCGGCACCCGTAGACGATAGTGGATGTCACAGCCTAAGCGTTTGGCTTGCGCTTCTATTGACTGTTGTAAGGAGTGATATTGCATGAGGCCCACAAACGGATGTTGCAATAATTCACCCAGCTCCAGTTGAGCCGCAGTGGCAAGTGGATGCTGGCTTGGGCAGATCAGTACCAACGGGTCTTCAGCAAACTCTTGAGTTTCAAGCTGCCCTGCATCAAAAAAACCAGAGATCAGCCCCAACTGCGCCGTACCTGTACTGAGGGCCTGAATGATGTCATTGGTTTCGGCTTCTTTTAATTCAATATGAATCTTCGGATTTTCCATTAAATACTGCGGCAACAAGTGCGGTAAGTACTCACTCTGTGCCGATGAGTTGCACCACAATATAATGTTGCTCGTTGCACTGTGGGCAAAGGGCAGCATGGCTTGTTGTAATTGCTGCTGTTGTTGTAGTAAGTGCTGCGCATGTTCCGCAAAGGTTTGTCCAGCAAGGGTCGCTTTTACCCCTGTTGCATGGCGGGTAAATAAATTGACTTCAAAATGGTGTTCTAATTTTTTAATCCGTTCACTGGCGGCCTGTAACGAAATGGCGGAACGTCCTGCACCTTTGGTCAAACTGCCTGTACTCAGGATATTGATAAACAATTGCAGATCAAAAAAATCAAGGCGCATGGCAGGGTCAAAGCGGAAAATGTTGCTTTATCTTAGTCCTTTTTGCGTTTTGAGACATCCCTTTAGGTGTAATAGGAGTCAGAGCATTAGACCAAAAAAAGCAGCCCGAAGGCTGCGATCAAAATGGATAATCAAAATATCAGATAGATTAATCTTTTTGCCCTAAGCTGAAGAACCAGTTCAAGAACAGCGCTGCAAACGTTGCAGTACCAATACCACCCAAGTTAAAGTTGCCAATTTGTAAGGCAAAATCACCTGTACCTAAAATGATGGTGACTGCAGCGACCATCAGGTTTTTGTTCTGTGAAAAATCGACTTTGTTTTCAATCCAGATTTTTGCACCTGCGATGGTAATCAAACCAAACACCACAATCGACGCACCAGTTAAAATCGCGGTCGGAATGGTATGGATGATGGCACCAAACTTTGGAGATAGACCTAAGAAAATGGCAAACACACCAGCGATGGCAAAAATGATGGTCGAGTAAACTCGTGTGACTGCCATGACCCCAATGTTTTCACCATAGGTGGTCATGCCTGGTGCACCGACACCGCCTGCTAATGTCGTAGCGACACCATCGGCAACAAACGCTTTACCAATGTGCGGATCAAGGTTTTCACCAGTCATCGCACTCACGGCTTTGATGTGACCGAGGTTTTCTGCCACCAAAATTAACGCAATTGGTGCAATGATCATCATGGCATTGGCATTAAATTCAGGCGCATGGAAAGTCGGTAAACCAAACCAAGCGGCTTGCTGAATTGGTGCAAAATTAATCGCTGTGCCATAGCCCATAACATTGGTCACGATGAAATAGACCAAGTAAGACAGTAACAAACCAATTAATAATAAGAGACGCTGCAATAAACCACGGGTAAAGACTGCAATCGAGCCCATACATAATACGGTAACCAGTGCCATCCACATATTAAAGGAATTGCCCGCAACGCCTTTGACCGTCACTGGGGCAAGGTTGAGACCAATAATCATCACCACAGCACCTGTCACCACAGGCGGCATCAGTTTTTCAATCCACTTGGTGCCCGTTGCCATGACCATAAAACCAAACAAGGTATAGAGCACGCCGCAGGCAATAATACCGCCGCCCGCCATGGCTAAATTTGGATTGAGTGTGCCTGTGCCCGATGCGGTATAGCCCGTTGCTGCAATCACGACCCCAATGAAGGCAAAACTTGAACCTAAATAGCTTGGAACACGGCCACCCGTCATAATAAAGAACAAGATGGTACAAATCCCTGACATTAAGATGGCAAGGTTGGGATCGAAGCCCATCAAGAAAGGTGCAAGAACCGTTGCTCCAAACATGGCAAAGGCATGCTGCACACCTAAAATTGCACTTTGTGAAGCAGGGAGGTATTCACTTGTGCCAACAGGACGTGCATCGATATTACCTTCGTACGGGCGCCATTTGGGAAACCAATTGGACATTTTTTGAGCACTCTAAAGATAAATTGTGCACATCATACTCTTGTTTTTTAGAAGATTTAATCAGTGATACAAAAAATTGTTCAAACTAATCTTATGACTTTCCAGAACTTTTTACCGCATGGTAAAACTTTTTATTTTTAAAAATAATGATAAATCAAGGTTTAATTGGTAAATTTAGCCAATCGCTCATTCATAAATATTTATGATCGGATTGATAAAAAAAATTATAAAAGGTTTGACCATGCGGTCAATAAAAAAGCACATCATGCTGATGTGCTTTAAATGGAGCGGGCTTAAAACTTTATCCTGTGTTACGAAGACCTGCAGCAATGCCTGCAATACTTACCATAAGTGCATGATCTACAGGTGTATTTGTTTCCTGACGCTCTTCTAGGTAGCGGCGGCGACGTTTCATTAACTCTGCTTGGAGTAAATGCAGGGGCAATAAATACGGTTTGCGCACTCTCATCGACTGATCTAATACTTCGTTACTGCTGAGGAGTTTAGACTCACCTTTAAGCGCTAACAGGGTTTGCACCGCATACTTTAAGCGCTGACGTAGATGTTCACCGAGCACTTTCAAGTCCTCATCATCGGTCAGGTGCGACTCATAATACAGCGCTACATGAGCATCAGACTTTGAGAGCACCATTTCCAACATATCAATCAGGGTTTGAAAATACGGCCAAGCCACCAGCATTTCATCTAAGGTGGCTTTATGTCCTTGATCAATCACCTGGTTAATTGCTGCGCCTGTACCTAACCAAGCGGGTAGCATCAAACGAATCTGGGTCCACGCAAATACCCAAGGAATGGCACGTAGGGACTCAATGCCGCCAGTGACTTTACGTTTTGCAGGGCGTGAGCCAAGCGGTAACATTTGTAGTTCAAGCTCTGGCGTGACTGTACGTAAATATTTGACGAAGTGTGGGTTTTCTCGCACGGTTTGGCGATACACCTGTACCGACAAATCGGTCATGCTGTGCATTAACTCGCGCCACTCAGGTTTTGGGACGGGTGGTGGAAGTAAAGTGGCTTCTAAAGTGGCAGCGGTATAAATCTCTAAGTTTTGCAGCGCAATGCCTTCTAAGCCAAACTTGAAGCGAATCATTTCACCTTGTTCAGTGACTCGAATTGCACCTGAAATCGAGCCTGGTGGCTGTGAAAACAGGGCTTGTTGCGTTGGCGCACCGCCACGGCTGATGGACCCGCCACGACCATGAAATAGTGTGAGTTGTATGCCATGCGTTTTTGCAATCGCGGTTAATTCTTCTTGCGCGCGGTACTGTGCCCAATTGGCTGACATAAAGCCTGCATCTTTTGCCGAGTCTGAGTAGCCAATCATGACTTCATGTTTGCCCTGAATATGCTGTTTATACCAATGCATATTGAATAGGGTATTCATGGTGGCTGCGGCGCCATCTAAGTCTTTTAATGTTTCAAACAATGGCACCACACGTAGTGGATGTTGGATACCTGCTTCTTTTTGCAAAAGCAGTACCGCCAACACATCACTTGGATATTCAGCCATCGAAATAATATAGGCACCTAAACTTTCTTGAGGCTGTGCCGCCAAAGTACGCATGGTGGCAAACACTTCTTGTAGTTCGGGTTGTTCAATTAAGCTTTGCGCAGGTTCATTTAAATGCTTGGGCAACAGTGGACGTTTGCTTTGTAGTTCCTGCAATAAGAAGTTTTGGCGCGCTTGTTCGGTCCACGTTTCAAAATTACCCAGACCCAAATATTCAGTAATGGCCGAAATCGCTTGGCGATGACGTCCTGACTCTTGGCGAATATCCAGTTTCAGCAGTTCAATCCCGAAACAGTTCACCCGATGGATAAAGTCCAGCAGTTTCCCATTGGCAATTTCAGGCAGATTACTGGCAATCAAAGAGCGATAGCACAGCAGTAAAGGCTGTAACAGTTCATCTTTGGCTTTAATCACCAAGCTGTCATCGGCATCGGCACCGCGCAGTTTTTCTGCGAGCCAATGGCGCGTAGCTTTTAGCCGTTCGCGGGTATCGCGTAAATATTCACGGTAGGGTTCAGGATGGTCTTGACCCAAGGCTTGGCGCAGTTCATCGCTACAGCTTTGAATCGACAGTTCCCAACGCAAGTCTTCAATGTCACGTAAGTAAAGATCAGCCGCTTTCCAACGCGATAGCCACAGGACTTCTTGAGTAATGTTGTGTGTCACATTCGGGTTGCCGTCACGGTCACCACCCATCCATGAAGCGAAACGTACAGGTGCCACATGTAAAGGCAGACGTTGCCCACAGTGCTCAATCACCATGTCGTCTAGTTCACGCATGAACTTCGGCACGGCATTCCATAAGGTTTGTTCAATGGTGGTGAAACCCCATTTTGCTTCATCGACTGGGGTTGGACGGTGTTGACGAATTTCATCGGTCTGCCACGCCGAACAGATCAGTTGTTTTAAGTCTTCAAGGACTGTTTGGCGTTCACGAGGGGTCAGTTTTTGCTGATCCATTTTAAATAAGGCATCGTTGATACCATCATATTTTTGGATCAGAGTACGGCGGCTAACTTCAGTGGGGTGAGCGGTCAGAACCAGTTCAATATTTAAATCACAGATTTGCTGGAACAGCGTATCGGTTGAAATGTCGTTATTTTTAAATTTAGCAAAGAGGTGGTCGAGCGGATTTGGAGAGGGTGCGGTCTCATCAAATTCACTTTGACGACGGCTACGGACCACATGGTATTGCTCCGCAATATTGGCAAAGTTCAAAAAGTGGGTAAAGGCACGCGTCAGCGGCAGAATTTCATCATCTTCAAGGCTGAAAAACAGTTGTTCCAGCTGCTTTTCGGCTTCAACTTGACCATCCCGTGCCCCTTTGGATAAGGCCCGAATTTGCTCGACCTGATTAAACAAATCTTGTCCTGCATGCTCCTTGAGGGTTTCACCCAATAGGTTGCCGAGTAATCGGACATCTTCACGTAGTGGAGCATCAATTTGTTGAATCATGATTATTATTCCCTCGTTGTTCTTAATTTGACTATACCCCGATTCGATGACAATCCAAGTAGGGGCAGACAAAAGTAGGGGATTAATTGCTGAATTTAGAATCAAATGAACAACTTAGGGCGAGCGATTGTTTTAAAATAAAGATGGTTTTTAATTCCAAGTATTTGAATTAATTGTCAAAAATATAAATTTAATTAACCGGATCTTAAGGTGTTTTTAAAGGGTATTTTAATAAAAAAATCGCAATGGCTTCTTGAATCAGTTGCTCGCGTTGTTCGGCATTTGGCACTTCATTCATCCCCAGTAACATTTCTTGGTGACGATATCCAAACAGCAGAGACATTAATAAGGTGATGACCTCATTGACCTGTTCAAACTGAAGAACGCCTAAGGCTTGAGCTTGGTCAAAGAACTGTTCCCAAATCGCCCGCATTTTGAGGTGGGAGGCTTTATAGAAGTTCTCTAGCAATGGGTTTTGTTCAGCGGCCAGCTGTAATAATAGGTGCTCCAGCTTGATGGCCTCAGGCAGGTTAATAATATGCATTGATAACGCACAGATCTGTTTGAGCATAGGCACAAAGTCTTCGGCACGTTGCAATTGAAATGAACGACCCAGCATCAGCTTTTCACAGGTTTCCTCAATCGCACAGCTGAACAGATTGGCTTTGTCCTGAAAATGGTTATACACCGTGAGTTTGGTGACGTGCGCTTCCTTGGCAATATGGTCCATGCTGGAGCCGTGGTAGCCATGTTGTAAAAACAACTGACGTGCCACCTCCAAAATACGTTGCCGTTTTTCTAAATCCTTGGGACGTCCTGCTGAAGCTTGCACACATTTTCCTAAAAAAAAAGTTCAAAAAGTCATTTACATCTGAGCATATCTTTAATTAGTGTACTATGCAGTATATTAATTAAAAAATAACCAAGTTAAGTCTGGATATTGTGCCTGATTAATTGGTGGTTATGGAAGAAGAGCAGACTTCATGAGCAAAATTCAGACCCTTGTGGCAAGTATGATGGTGGTGTGTAGTATCACCTTATGGGGATGTAGCAAAGACACGACCGAACCAGAGTCGGTGCCTTTGGTAATGGTGAGCCAACCGAATACCACGCATCTAGAACAAAAAAGCTATGCAGGCGAAGTGCAAGCCCGCCAACAAACTGCACTGTCCTTTCGTGTTGGGGGACAAGTTACGGAGCGTCTGGTCGATGTGGGTGACCAAGTCAAAGTCGGACAAGTTTTAGCACGCTTAGATGTACAAGATGCCCAGTTAGAACTCAATGCAGCAAAAGCACAGTTAGAAAGTGCCCAAGCGGCTGAAAAAAATGCGCAGGATGAACTCAAACGCTTTAAGCAATTATTACCGAGTAATGCGGTGAGTCGTTCACAGTACGACAGCGTTGAAAATCAATACAAAGCCGCACTATCGAGTTTGAAACAAGCACAAGCCAATTATAACGTTACGCAAAACCAAACCAGTTATAACCAACTGATCGCCAATAAAAACGGCGTGATTACCGAGCGTAATATTGAAATTGGACAGGTGATTTCAGCAGGGCAACCCGCGTTTCAACTGGCCATTTCAGGTGATCGTGAAGTGGTGATTGGTGTGCCTGAACAAGCCATTGCTCAGATTAAAGTTGGACAAGATGCAATCGTCACCTTGTGGTCTAAACCCGATGAACGTTTTGCTGCCTACGTCCGTGAAATTTCGCCTGCCGCAGATCAGTCACGTACTTTTAGTGTCAAAGTGGCTTTGAGTGAAGGACAAAATACGATTCAACTGGGACAGAGTGCACGGGTGTTTTTCAGCTCAACTGAAAGCAATGTGTTGAGTGTACCCTTAGCCAGTGTTTCCGCTGCAGGTAAAAATGCTTATGTCTGGGTGGTGAATACTGACAACAGCATTCGTAAAGTCCCTGTCAGCGTGGGGGAGTATGGTCGAGACAGCGTTACCATTCGTTCAGGTTTACAGCCAAAGGACTATGTCGTGGTGGGTGGGGTGCATTTACTGCGTGAAAAACAAAAAATTCAACCGATTAGCCGTGACAATAAAACGGTCAAGATTGCGACAGGAGGTTAAGCATGAACTATAACCTGTCGGAATGGGCCTTAAAAAATAAGGGCTTGGTCCTTTATTTGATGTTGTTACTGGGCATCGTGGGGGTGGTGTCTTATTCCAAACTTGCACAAAGCGAAGACCCGCCTTTTACCTTTAAAGTGATGGTGGTACAGACCTATTGGCCGGGTGCAACGGCGCGTGAGGTGTCTGAACAAGTGACCGACCGTATTGAAAAAGAGCTGATGACCACGGGTAAGTATGAGCGCATTATGGCCTACTCCAGACCCGGCGAGTCGATGGTGACTTTCGTGGCACGAGATGCCATGCGCTCCAGTGAGATACCGGATGTGTGGTATGACGTACGCAAGAAAGTTGGAGACATCAAACATCAGCTCCCCAATGGGGTACAAGGACCATTCTTTAATGATGAGTTTGGCGATACTTTCGGCAACATTTATGTACTGACGGGTAAAGACTTCGATTATGCGGTGATGAAAGAATATGCCGACCGTTTACAGTTACAACTGCAACGCGTCAAAGATGTCGCCAAAGTCAATCTGGTCGGGCTGCAAGATCAAAAAATTTGGATTGAAATTTCCAACACCAAGTCGGCGCAGTTAGGCATTCCTGTAACAGCGGTACAACAAGCCCTGCAACAGCAAAATACCATGGCCAGTGCAGGCTTTTTTGAAACAGAATCGGATCGTATTCAACTCCGAGTCACAGGGCAAATTAAAAGCGTTGAAGAACTGCAACGTATGCCTTTATTGGTCAATGGAAAAACCATCCAGCTCAGCGATGTGGCTGATGTCTATCGTGGCTTTAGTGAACCCGCTCAACCCCGTATGCGCTTTATGGGGGAAAATGGCATTGGCATTGCGGTGTCGATGCGTAAAGGTGGCGACATCTTGGCTTTGGGTAAAAACCTAGAAACCGAGTTTTCCAAGCTGCAAAAAACTTTGCCTTTAGGTATGGAGCTGAAGAAAGTTTCAGACCAGCCTGTCGCGGTGAAGCGTAGTGTCAACGAGTTCATGAAGGTTTTGGCTGAAGCGGTGATTATTGTCTTGCTGGTTAGCTTTTTCTCGCTGGGTTTCCGTACTGGACTGGTGGTGGCATTCTCCATTCCACTGGTCCTAGCCATGACCTTTGCAGGCATGAATATTTTTGATGTCGGTCTACATAAAATTTCTTTGGGTGCGCTCATTTTAGCGCTGGGCCTCTTGGTCGATGACGCCATTATTGCCGTGGAAATGATGGCGATCAAAATGGAGCAAGGCTATAGTCGACTACAAGCAGCAGGGCATGCGTGGCGAACGACGGCTTTCCCAATGTTGACGGGAACTTTGATTACCGCTGCGGGCTTTTTACCGATTGCTACAGCAGCGTCCAGTACAGGTGAATACACTCGTTCTATTTTCCAAGTGGTGACCATTGCCTTAATTGTGTCTTGGTTTGCTGCGGTGTTGTTTGTACCTTATTTGGGTGACAAACTCCTGCCCGATTTTAATAAAGAGCTGATTCAAAAAGCGCCGTGGTATAGCCGTTTGTGGGCACGCTTGCGCAAACAGCCAGAGCCTCAGCCGATGGTGCATCATGCAGGTGAGCATCATGATCCTTATCAAACCAAGTTCTATCAAGGTTTTCGCCGTTGGGTCGATCTGTGTGTGACCTATCGCAAAACGGTCATTGCGACGACTGTGGCTATTTTTGTACTCTCGGTGTTGATGTTTAAGTTAGTACCACAGCAGTTTTTCCCACCCTCGAATCGTGCCGAAATTTTGGTCGACTTAAAACTTGAAGAAGGTGCGTCTTTAACGGCAACTGAAAATGCGGTGAAAAAAGTTGAACAGTTCCTGTCGAAGCAAGAAGGCATAGATAATTATGTGGCATATGTGGGCACAGGCTCGCCACGTTTTTATTTACCGCTCGATCAGCAGCTACCACAAGCCAGCTTTGCGCAGTTTGTGGTCTTGGCTTCTTCACTGGATGATCGCAATGAAATTCGAAAATCCTTAGACACCCAAATCCGTCAGTTATTGCCTGATGTACGTACTCGCGTTTCTTTACTTGAAAACGGCCCTCCTGTCGGTTATCCACTTCAATATCGCGTATCGGGTGAAGACCTAACCCAAGTGCGTGCTTGGGCGGATAAAGTCGCGGCGATGTTGAGTGCTAACCCCAACACCACCAATGTGCATTTGGACTGGGGTGAACCAAGCAAGATGATCAATTTAGAGATCGATCAAGACCGTGCCCGCCAAATGGGGGTGTCTAGTTTAGATTTGGCCAATTTCTTGAACAGCTCAATTTCGGGTGCCACCATTAACCAATACCGTGAGAAACGTGAACTGATTGAAATCCGTTTACGTGGTGATCAAGCCGAGCGGGTTGAAGTGGCATCATTGGCGAGCCTTGCAGTTCCAACTTCAAATGGCGGAACAGTACCGTTGGCACAAATTGCCAAAATTGATTATAGCTTTGAAGAAGGTTTGATTTGGCATCGTAACCGCCTACCGACCATTACGGTACGTGCAGATATTCGGACCAAGTTACAACCGGCCACTGCGGTGGATGAAATGGCGGAGCAGATGAATCAGCTGCGTGCGGAACTGCCGAATGGTTATTTGGTTGAAGTCGGCGGCACAGTGGAAGAGTCTGCACGTGGGGGTAAATCGGTCGCAGCGGGTATGCCTTTATTCTTGGCCGTGGTCATGACTTTGCTGATGATTCAACTGCGCAGTATGTCTCGTGCCACGATTGTCTTGCTCACTGCACCTTTAGGTTTAATCGGCGTGGTATTGTTCCTGCTGTTGTTCAATAAACCATTTGGCTTTGTTGCGATGTTGGGGACCATTGCCTTGTCGGGCATGATCATGCGTAACTCGCTGATCTTGATTGATCAGATTGAGCAAGACATTCAAGCGGGGCATGAATCATGGGATGCGATCATCGATGCGACAGTGCGACGTTGTCGTCCAATTGTGCTGACGGCATTGGCAGCTGTTCTGGCGATGATCCCACTATCTAGAAGTATTTTCTTTGGACCTATGGCCGTTGCGATCATGGGCGGACTAATTGTGGCGACGCTATTAACCCTGTTCTTTTTACCGGCCTTGTACGCGCAGTGGTTTAAAGTAAAAAAAATTAGCCATAAGCTGTAAATTTATGCCAATATCAGGTGCGAAACGTTGAAAATTTCAATATAGTAGCACCTGAAATTTATGGCATTTTTATAAAGCAGTTTTTTGCTACACATTAAAAAACCAACGATGTGGCAAATGGGGTTAAACGCATGATGCAAGACAATGTAACCAAGTATCGCCGCTCTATCGCGATTTCTTATGTCTTCATGTTTTTGGCTTTGTTTACTGTGATTAGTGGCGCATTTTCCTATTGGTATGCCCGAAAAGTCACGCAAATTGATCATGCTGAAGTGTGGTTACAAGCGCAAGCACTCTGGGTCATGCGCAATATTGTGATTTATAGTATTTTGGCTTTATTTGCAGCACTGTGGTTTATTCCTCTTATTTTCTTCACTTGGGACAGCGCATTGTGGGTGACTGCATGCACGGTTGCAGGTGTGGTTTTTAGCTGTATTGCATTTCTCTTCCTTCTAAATGCATGGTTTAAAGGCCTGTCTAAATTTTTGAAAAATAAAGCAGTTTTCTAATTCTACTGATTTTTTTTCAAACACCCCCTTGTAAAACTTGGTTTGAACCCAATTTCAGACCACAGTTGAGTATTAAATAAATTCCGTGAGGAGCATCGCCAGACATGGCTAAACGTGATTATTATGAGGTTTTAGGTGTTGCTAAAACCGCTAGTGATGATGAAATTAAAAAAGCCTACCGTAAGTTGGCGATGAAATATCATCCGGACCGCAACCCTGACAATGCTGAAGCTGAAGAGAAATTTAAAGAAGCGGCTGAAGCTTATGAAATTTTATCGGATAGCGAAAAGCGTAGCATGTATGACCGTATGGGGCATCAAGCCTTTGAAGGTGGTATGGGCGGCGGAGGCGGCTTCGGTGGTGGTTTCAGCGCAGAAGACATTTTCAGTCAATTCGGTGACATTTTCGGCGGCGCATTTGGCGGCGGCGGTCGTGGTCAACAGCGTGCACGTCGTGGTTCTGACTTACGTTATGTGATGGAACTGACGTTGGAAGAAGCAGTAAGAGGGGTGAAAAAAACCATTACTTTTACTGCACCAGCGCCGTGTGAAACCTGTGATGGTAAAGGCTCTAAAAACCCGAACGATGTTGAAACCTGTAAAACGTGCCATGGCGCAGGTCAGGTTCGCATGCAGCAAGGTTTCTTCTCTGTACAGCAGACCTGTAGCACCTGTCGCGGTCAGGGTAAGATCATTAAGAACCCATGTAATACCTGTCATGGTTCAGGCGTTAAAGACCGTCAACAAACCTTAGAAGTGACGATTCCTGCGGGTGTCGACAACGGTGACCGCGTTCGTTTAACGGGTAAAGGCGAAGCGATTCGTGATGGTCAGTCAGGCGACTTGTATGTAGAAGTGGTGGTGCGTGAGCACGAAATCTTCCAACGTGATGGTGCAGACCTGTATATGGATGTCCCTGTGAGCATTGCCGATGCCGCTTTGGGTAAAGAAATTGAAATCCCGACACTCGAAGGTCGTGTGAGTTTGAAAATTCCTGAAGGCACACAAACGGGTAAAATGTTCCGTTTACGTGGCAAAGGGGTTAAACCTGTACGTACCAGTATGCAAGGTGATTTACTCTGCCGTATCGTGATTGAAACGCCAGTCAACTTAACAGCACGTCAACGTGAACTGTTGAAAGAGTTGCAAGAAACTTTAGATGGAGATGATCACAAATCATCACCAAAGAAGAAGTCTTTCTTTGACCGACTGTTTGATTAATTGAATACGGTACGTCTGAATTGGTGTTGAAAAGAGCGGGAATATTTTCCCGCTTTTTTTTATGTTATTGCGCTTCTGCTGGCAGCTCAGGTTGATCGATCTCTTCAACCGACACCATGTCTTCAGCCATAGGTGCAGCGGCTTGTACTTGTTGTTCGGCCTGTACTTTAGGGTGTGTGCTGGTGGTGATCTTTACCTGTGACAAACTTTCTAAGGTGTCGCCGGCTTGAACAGCGGGTTCAGCCTGAACTTGTGCCCAACTGCCCCCAAACGCCATCGCTAGAAAAAGTACCTTGGCTTTCATTCTATTTTCCTCATTTTAAAGTTGTTTTTAAACGCGAACCTAGTCTGCGTAAGATTGATTGCAAATTTGTGAAAAGCTGGAGAAATCATGTTTGAAAATAAAGCGATTTTTTCGATGAAAATGGCCAACAAACCTTAGTCTGGGCAATCAGTTTTGCTATAGTAAGAGCAATTTTGAAGCTAGATTAGGAATATGTTATGTCAGCAGCTCCACGCATTGGTGTCTTAGGTGCCGGCGGTCGTATGGGTCGCATCCTTATTCAAGCGGTACATGAAGCAGGCTATCAACTGGCTGCGGCAGTGGAACGCCCTGAAAGCTCACTGGTTGGTACAGATGCAGGTGAGCTTGCAGGTATTGGCAGCCTAGGCGTGAAGGTCGTGGGTAGTCTGGAAGCGGTAGTGAAAGATTGTGATGTGATCATTGATTTCACTGCACCAGTAGCGACCGTTCAGCATTTAAAAATTTGTCGTGAAGCTGGGGTGGCCATTGTCATTGGTACCACGGGCATGAATGACCAACAAAAAGCCTATTTGGATGACTCTGCGACTCAAACACCTGTGGTCTATGCAGCGAACTATTCTGTGGGGGTCAACGTTTCGATTAAACTGTTGGAATTGGCGTCTAAAGTCTTTGGCGACACAGTGGATATTGAAGTGATTGAAGCGCATCACCGTCATAAAGTCGATGCACCATCAGGCACCGCATTGATGATGGGTGAGGCCATTGCGGGTGCTTTAGGGCGTGACTTGAAAACCGATGCAGTGTATTGCCGTGAAGGTCATACAGGACCTCGTGAGCGTCAAAGTATTGGTTTCCAAACTATTCGTGGCGGCGATATTGTCGGTGAACATACAGCTATGTTTATTGCCGATGGTGAGCGTGTTGAAATTACCCATAAAGCGACCAACCGTATGAACTTTGCTTCGGGTGCGGTACGTGCTGCGGCTTGGGTGGTAGGGCGTGAAGCACGTAAATATGACATGAAAGACGTACTAGGGTTTAACGATATTCAAGTTTAAAAACCTGCTTCATTCGCCATAAAAACAAGATAAAAAACTAAAATAAGACGAAGAATAGAATGAAAAAAGTCATGTATATGGCTTGTGTTGTTGCCGTGATGACGACAGCACAAGCCAAACCTATGGATCAAGCCAAACTCAGTATTCATAAAAATAATATTAAAGTTTGGACCTATCAAAATGCGCAAAACCCGGTCTTTTTATATAAGGCCGAAACCACGTTTGATGTGCCGATTGAAAAAGCAGTGTCACTGATCTTAGATGTTGACCATGCGGTGAAATGGGTGCCGTATATGGGCAGTGTGAAAGTCTTGTCGCGCGACGATAAAAAAGGTGAGTTTCAACTGTATATGGTGCTGGATTTCCCTTTTCCTTTAAAAGACCGCGACTTGGTGGTGCAGGGGAAAATGACCAAGGACAGTCAGGGCATTATTAGCATTAAAAATAAAGCGATTGATAAAAACATCCTTAAAAATCCAGATTATGTTCGCCTAAATCATTATGAGGGCGATTGGACCTTTCAGAAACTGGGATCAAATAAAGTCAAGGTTTCGACCTCAGGTTATGCCAACCCTGAGGGATCGATACCACTGAAGTTTGTGAATATGTTTGTCCAACAACAACCCTATCAAATGCTGCAAAAAATGAAAAATCAATTGCTGGAACAAGAAGACACTCCTGCCCATTTACCAGCTGCCTTACGTTAATTTTAAAGACGGAGAAGCCTGCAATGCAGGCTTTTTATGTTTTAAAACTTAAGGCTGTTGATAAGCGTTCAGCAGCTCTAAGGTTGAAGCCTTAGGCAGGTCTAACTGGATTAAACTGAGCATGGCATGTCCTTCACCAGTGAGCGAGATCTTGAAGTTTTCAGCACTGCTTTGGTCACATTGGAACTGTAAATTTTTCTGGTGGGGCAAGTTCATCTGCATTTCACGTTCATTGTTCAACCGATATTGATAGGTTCGTTGGGTCGAGGTTTCAGTCAAGCTCGGCGCTAAACTTAAAAACTGATAATCAGTTAAATTTTGCGTTTTCAGAAACCCTTCAATCAGGGCTTTACAAATAAAATGCTGCTGTTGTACTTGCTGCGAAATATGTGGCGGTTGGCAAGCCGATAAGCTCAATAAGCAAAAGAGAGATATGATTATTTTTTTCATAAAAGTGCCTATTTATGATTGTGAACGAATGACAGAAGCATAATTCTGTTGGCATAATGGATACAGATACATAAAAGTTAAAAAAATAGGTACAGATGAATGGCATTCCAGTATCAAAGCTTGGCTGCACAGTTGCTTGAAAAAATTCAAAATGCTGAATTACCCGCAGGGCAAAAGCTGTTGTCGTTACGCCAGTTTGCCAACTTACAAAAGGTCAGTTTGAATACCGCCAAGAGCTGTTATGAGCTACTCGAGTCGCAGGGGTATATTCATGTGAAAAATAAGTCGGGCTATTTTGTCAGTTATCAAAAAAATACCAGCCCATCTATTCCCGTACCACAGCATCCTGATTTTCTGTCTCAAGCTCGTGATATTTCTAACTTAGAGCTACAGCTGGAAATTCAACAGTCTTCCATTAATAGCCGTCTCATCCATTTGGGAGCGATTCAGCTTTCTCCAAAACATGTGCCTGTAGAGGCGCTCCGCCGCTCCATTCAACGTGCTTTGAAACACAGTCAACCTGAAGATTTTTTATATAGCGATAAGCAGGGCCATATTCGCTTGCGGCAGGCCTTGTCTGAGCATTGGGCTGAAGATGGCTTCTATATTTCGCAGGATGATATCTACATCAGCAATGGCTGTATGCCTGCGTTGTCGGTGATGATCCAACACCTCTGCAAGGAAGGGGACAGCGTGATTGTGCCGACCCCAAATTTTAATGGTCAGTTGCAAATGTTGGCGGGGTTAAAACGAAAAATTATTGAAATTCCAGCCGATACCCAAGGCTTTGATCTTGAACGTTTAGAGCAGGTCATGCAAAGTTCAGGCGCAAAAGCGTGCTTACTCACGGCCAATTATCAAAATCCATTGGGGTTTTGCTTAAGCAATGCAGAAAAAGAAAAAATTGCACAACTGGCTGCGCGCTATCAGTGCTATGTGATTGAAGATGATATTTATGGTGAATGTAGTTTCAGTTCGAGTCGTCCGTTGCCGATTAAGTATTGGGATCAGCAGGGTTATGTGATTTTCTGTGGTTCGGTTTCCAAGTCACTTTCAACTGCGTATCGCGTAGGTTGGTTTTGTATTCCGCAGCGCTTAGCGCATTTGAAGGCTACGTTATTGATGCAAAATATTACAGTGAATACACCCTTGCAGTTGGCACTGGCCGATCTCATTTATAGTCGTGCTTATCGGGAGCATTTACAGCAGTTAAAGCCGATTTTGAAACAGCAAGTTGAGCAATACCGACACATGATTCAGCATGCCTTTAACGGAGTTGAGTTACGTATCAATCAACCCTTAGGTGGTTATGCGCTGTGGTTACAGCTACCCGAGTGTATCGATGGATTAGATATGTACTATTTTGCTCAGCAGCACGGTATTAATATTGTGCCAGGCGAAGTCTTTGGTGAAGGGCAGCGTTATAAAAACTGTATCCGCCTCAATGCAGGTCATGAAATTTCAACAGATATTCGCGCAGCGGTCACCTTGTTGGCTGATTGGGTGAAAGCGCAACTCAGCAGTTCGACGTTGGTAAAACAAGCGGTATAAAAAAGCGCCTCTTTTGAAGCGCTTATGGATTAAAAATCAGCTTTGAGGACAATCCGATAACGGGCTTTTCCAGAATGTAATCGTTCCAGTGCTTCATTCAACTGTGACATAGGATACAGTTCAATTTGTGGCGCAATGTTTTTACGTGCAGCGAATTTGAGTAGCTGACGTAATGCCGCAGGTGAGCCAGTGGGTGAACCCGTGATAGATTTTGCTCCAGCAATCAGACTACCTGCATGAAACTTGATGGGCTCAAGGGGCAGGCCTAGTAGATGGATCGTGCCATTCGGTGCCAGTGTACTGATATAGGCAGGCCAATTGAGTGAGACATTCACGGTGCTGAGGATTAGATCAAATTTTCCTCGCTGGGTTTTAAGCGCATCCACATCACGGCTATTCACCACATGGTCTGCGCCCATGGCTTTGAGTTCGTCAGTTTTGTCGAGGTTCGAGGTGAACGCCGTAATTTCACAACCCCATCCTCGAAGTAGCTTAATAGCCATATGCCCTAAACCACCAATGCCAATCACGCCAACATGGTGAATGGCTTGAATTTGGTGTTTTAAAATCGGATCAAAAACGGTAATACCACCACACAATAAAGGACCTGCTGACTCAGGATCTAGCTCTTCAGGTAAAGGAATAATCCACTGCCAACCTGCGCGAACTTTGTCGGCAAAGCCGCCTGCATGACCGACGATGGTTGCTGTCGGCCCTCCTGTACAGAGCACTTGTTGGCCCGACACACAGGGATCACAGTATTGGCAGCTTTCTGCCGTCCAGCCAATACCGACGCGCTGTCCAAGTTTAAGCCCTTTGGCTTCGGAGCCTAAGCGACTGATGGTGCCAATAATTTCATGACCAGCAACCACAGGGTAGACCGAAGAGTTCCATTCATTGTTAATGACCGAAACATCGGAATGGCATAATCCACAATATTCGACTTGGACTTCGACCTGATGTGGTTGCAGTTCACCCGCATCGAATTGATAGGGTTGTAACGCTGCGCCTGCTTGCATTGCCGCATAGGCACGAATGGTGTTATCCGACATATTTTATATCCTTATTTTCCTGTTTTTTATGTACTTTTATTTAAAATGACAGCTATTTTCATGGTCATTGACCATGCCGACCGCTTGCATAAAGGCATAGCAGGTGGTGGGTCCGACAAATTTAAAGCCCTGTTTTTTTAGGGTTTTAGACATATTTTGGCTTTGAGGTGTCTGTGCAGGTGCTGCGCGGTAGTCCGGGACATCATTGTTGATTGCGTGTTGCTCGACAAAGTTCCAGAGCCACTCAACGGGGTTGATGCCTTGTTGTTTCAGGGCTTGCCATGCAATCGCATTGTCACGAATGGCGGTCAGCTTCCCGATATGGCGAATTAAGCCGATATCTTGGACTTTTTCGGCTAAATCTGTATCAGTCAAAGCCGCAATCTGTTCAATGGAATATTGAAAAAACTGGCGATGATAATGTTCACGCTTTTTCAGGACAGTAATCCATGACAGCCCCGCTTGTTGACCTTCGAGGCAGAGCATCGCAAATAATTGCTTTTCATCATGTAGTGGTTTACCCCACTCATGATCATGGTAGTCGATGTAAAGTGGGTCTGAGGAGCACCATCCGCAGCGTTGAGTGGTCATGAACATGCTCCTGATCTTTTTATAGGGTAAAAGGTGCCCATTGGTCGTGTTGATTGTCCCAATAAAACAATTGGGCGTGTTCGAGGTCGGAAAAGTTAATCCAAACATCTTTTCCTGTTTTTTCAGCAAATCCAGTGCTGATTAAAAGCGCATCTTCAGTAATTTCCATGATCCAACCTTGGTGGTTTTGTCCTGCCAAGATGATTTTTTGTTGATTGCCTGATTCAGCAAATTCGACCAGACGGTTGATCAACGCTTCTGACATGAAAAATTCCTAAAGTTAACGTAAATAAGGATAGGGATTTACTGCACCACGGCCTTTACCTTGTAAATAAAGTCCATAATGCAAATGTGGGGCTGTGTGCCGTGCATTGCCTGTATTGCCGACATAGCCGATCAGGTCGCCTTTTTTGACATAGTCGCCGACACTTAAGCCACGTTTATGGTCATCAAGATGAGCGTAGTAATGCCAAGTGCCTGCTGGCCCCATAATCCAAACCACTTTACCACCCAAATTGTTATTGCGTAAGTCTGCAACGAGACCTTCTGTGGCAGAAAAAACTTTTGTTCCACGTGGAGCCAGAATGTCGATGCCTTCATGCGTCCGTCCGCTACTGCGGGACGCTCCCCAAGTATCTGTGAGCCCATGACGTTTAATGCCTTGAACGGGTACAGGCAGCTGCTGAGCTAAACGCATGTTTTTCAGCTGTTGGACTTGTGAGGCAGGTAACTGGCTTCCACTCGGTGCAGGCGGCGTGGTGCGGCAAGCTGCGAGTAACAGAATTACAAAACTTAAACTGGCAAGCGCAGAAAGGCGAGACAAACAATAACGCACGAACAATCCTTTATTATTTCAGTGATCTAATTTTAAAGTCTCAGGGTGAACCCAATCGATCACCCAACTATGTCACAGTTGAATTGCCGAGATCAATTTTTTCATCGCAGTTGGGATGCCCATTTCTGTGACGTTTTGTATGTCTAGCCATGTGCTGGCCAATTCTATACTTAAATGTTCGAGCTGATCGGCATCGATCTCAAAGCAAAGTGCTTCCAGTTGCCAAGTGAAATGGGTGAAACTATGCGAAATTTCAGTGCGTTGCGAGACTTGTTTCAGTCCTAGACTTTGGCACAGTTGCGAGAGTTCATCACGATTTTCAAAAATAGGTAAACACCATAAACCGCCCCACAGTCCACTATTGGGACGCTGTTGCCACAGCCATTGATTGTGATGGCGCAGCACCAAAATTTGGGCAGACTTCACAGGTACAGCTTTCTTGGGTTTTTTAAAAGGCAGTTCAGTTTCTAGCCCTTGTGCATGGGCCTTACAGTGTTGCTGCATTGGGCAGTATAAACACAGCGGTTTTTTAGGGGTGCAGACGGTTGCCCCCAAATCCATGATGGCTTGGGTATAGTCGTGGTTACGTTCAGTTGGACAGAGTTCAGTGGCCAGTTGCCACATGCTGCGTTCATGCACAGGTTTGCTTAGATCATCCTCAATGGCAAAAAAACGCGCGAGCACGCGTTTTACATTGCCATCCATAATGACGCCGTACTGACGTAAACCCAAAGACATCAGCGCCCCTGCGGTAGATGGACCAATGCCTGGCAGTTCAATCCAGTCCTCTAAAGTTTGAGGAAAGTGCCCCTGACGTGCCACAACCCCTGCAGCTTTATGTAGATTACGTGCACGGGCATAGTAGCCCAGACCTGCCCAGTAAGGTGCGACCTCATCCCATGATGCTGTCCCTAAAGCTTCAACCGTTGGGAAGCGTTCGATAAAACGCTCGAAGTATTGCAGCACGGTTTTGACTTGGGTCTGTTGCAGCATAATTTCAGACACCCAGACTTTGTAGGGATCATCGGCTACTTGCCATGGCAGGTCATGTCGACCATGAACATCGAACCAAGTCAGTAACGCATCTGAAAAAGAGAAAGGAGACATCTGAGGCACAAGCAAAAAATTCGGCTTAGTATAACTGAATGTCTTTTCTGAGCCTGAGTTTTTGTGCATAAAAAATGGCGCTTACGCGCCATTTAAAACCATAAAAACTTAGTCTTTCGTCATGCCCCAACGTGCATCGAGTTTTAGCTCTTGGTCTTTGTAGCGTGGAATAATATGGATATGTAAGTGTTCAGACACATTCCCAAATATTTCACCATCATTAAAACCGATATGAAAGCCTGAAGGTTGATGACGCAATTGGAGTTCATTACGTGCCAGTTCTAGCAAAGACATTAAACTTTTACGTTCTTTGTCGGTAATGTCAAAAAATGAGCTCACATGACGTAGAGGGATAATGACACAGTGACCTTTAGACAATGCATTGGGTTCGGGCAAAATCACCCCAAAGTCGTTTTTATCAAGCACGTCATATTCATCAAAATTACAATATTGGCAGTGGGTCTCAGTCATTGTTATCTCCTCTAAAATCTAATTATGTATCCTGTTGGATCTGAAAAATCAAATATTTGAATTCTCAGCTCTAGTTAAGCACTGAGATTGCGTTCTAGCAAGTCATACATTGCATCTAGACCTTGTCTTTCGGCTTCTGGGTTATAGCCCAAGTCTACGCCATTGGCTTTGGCACGCTCATCGGCTAATGGATTGCTAAAGCCATGTTTTGCATCTTCAAAAATGATTACTTCATGGTCCACTTTTGCCGCATGCATTTCTTCACGGAAGCTGGCAACATCATCTAACGTGACCATGCTGTCTAACTCACCATGTAAAACTAAAATTTCACCCTGAATTTGACCTTCGACCGCAGGGGCTTTGGGTGCCAATGTTGCGTGGAAAGTCGCCACTGCTTTTAGTGGTGCGCCTGAGCGAGCTAAGTCTAAAACCACTTTACCGCCATAACAAAAACCAATCGCCGCCAGTTGAGTGGGATTCACTTCAGGCTGGGCTGCAAGCGTATCTAAACCTGCTTGAGCACGGTTGACGATGGTGTCTGCATCGGCAAAAGTTTGCATCATCCATTCATAGGCTTGTTTCGCATCTGTGGTGACATTTTTGTCGCCGTACATATCAATCGCTAGTGCAGCATAACCGTGTTCAGCCAGTTCACGAGCACGTTGTTCAGTATATTCATTTCGGCCCCACCATTCGGGTGCAACGATGATACCTGCATGTGGTGTTTGAGAGCTTGGTGCTGCAAAATAACCGACTAAGCGTTGTCCATCGGCTGCGTTATATTGAATTTCTCGAGTTTGAATACTGATTGTCATGCTCAAATCCTGATAGATGATCTGTTCTGATTAAAGCATAAAAACTTTTACAAGGATTTGAAAAATATTCCGATCTAGATGAGAAATGTGAGAAATTATTTTTAAAGGCACATATAAAAAAAGAAGGATCTGAATCCTTCTTTTTAGTGATTAAGCGTAATGTGCTTTAGACTTTGCCACGGGATAAAAATCCGACAATCGCAAGAATCACAGCAATCACCAATAAAATAATCGCAAAGTCTTTGGATAAACCTGCTACGCCGCCAAAACCAAGTAAACTTGCAATCAGTGCAATCACTGCGAAGATAATCGCCCAACGAAACATAATTTTTCTCCATAGATGTTCTTATTTATTACTCTATTAGTATAGAAAGAAGGTTCGGACACACTGTGTTGCTTTTGTTTAAAAAGTGTTCTGTTTGTATTTTAAGTTTATGAATATGATGTAAATATTGACACTTTAGATAGCTCTGAAAGCCATCTGACTATAGGTTATAATAGTGCATTCAGTTTTATTGGCAGTGGTTATGTCCAACGAATTAAGACCAGAGTTTTGGAAGCATTATGCGCTCACTGAGCTACGTTCAGCAGAGTGGGAAGCGTTGTGTGATGGTTGTGGTCTATGCTGTCTGGTGAAACTTGAAGATGAAGAAAGCCAAGAAGTCGCCTATACCAAAGTGGCCTGTAAACTGCTGGACTGTCAAACGGCCAGTTGTCGGGATTATCCGAACCGCAAGCAGCATGTGCCCGATTGTATCCAGCTCACGCCCGAACTTTTAGACACGATTCATTGGTTACCACCGAGCTGTGCTTATCGCCGTCTGCATGAAGGTAAAAATTTGCCCAGATGGCACTATTTGAACACGGGCTCACGTCAAAGTATTCTGAAAGCCAAAAAGTCTGCAGCAGGACGCTGTATTTCTGAAGAAGAGGTTCAGGATGACGACATTGAAGACTATATTGTGCGTTGGGTTCGCTAGTCGATAAAAGCACCATCAAATTGCATGAAAAGCTTGTGTCATTTGCCTGAATTTGCCATAACATAAGCATTCGATGAACGCATGATAAGTCCTAGCCCTATGTCCGATAGCAATATTCCACTGCCTGAACGTTTACGCCCGCGTGATTTATCTGAAATTATTGGGCAGGATCACTTATTGGGTGAGCAGGCACCGCTCCGCCAAATGATCGATCAAGGGCATTTGCCATCGATTATTTTTTGGGGGCCGCCAGGCGTGGGAAAAACCACTATTGCTTTATTGCTGGCGCAAGCGATCGACCGACCATTTGTCAGCTTATCTGCACTCAATACGGGGGTTAAAGAGCTTCGTGAGATCATTGCTGATGGCGGAGATTTAATGCCACCTGTGGTGTTTATTGACGAAATTCATCGTTTTAACAAATCACAGCAAGATGCCTTACTGAATGCAGTGGAGAAAGGCAAAATTACCCTCATTGGTGCCACCACCGAAAATCCTTCTTTTGAAGTGAACAGCGCGCTGCTGTCACGTTGTCAGGTCTATACCTTAAATGCGCTCGATGCCGATGCGATTCAAACTTTATTACTGCAAGCAATTAAGAACGATAAGTTTTTAAAAGAGCGTTATATTCAGATTGAAGAATTTGAAGCACTGGTGCAGTTTGCCGCAGGTGATGCCCGCAAAGCCTTGAATTTAATTGAACTGATTGCGGGCACCTTCGAACCTGACGTTGAAAATATCGTGACCAATGCAATGGTGGTCAAAGTTGCACAGCAAAATATCGCCCGTTATGACAAATCGGGTGAGCAGCATTATGATTTGGTGTCGGCTTTTATTAAGTCGATTCGAGGGAGTGATCCTGATGCCACTTTGTATTGGATGGCACGTATGCTCAAAGGTGGTGAAGATCCTGTTTTTATTGCCCGTCGGATGTTGATTGCAGCCTCTGAGGACATTGGCAACTCAAACCCCAATGCACTGCTGCTTGCTGGAGAATGCTTCCGTTCTGTTCAAGCGGTGGGCATGCCAGAGTGTCGAATTATTCTTGGGCAGTGTGCGGTTTATTTGGCGACCAGTGCCAAAAGTAACAGTACTTATCTTGCGATCAATAAAGCCTTGGACTTGGCTGAAAAAACAGCGAATTTACCTGTGCCGCTGCATTTAAGAAATGCTCCGACCAAGTTGATGAAAGAGCAGGGCTATGGCGTCGACTACTTGTATCCGCACAACTATCCAGAGCATTTTGTGATGCAAGAATATTTACCCCCTGAGCTCAAAGGGACCAAACTGTATGAGTCGGCACGCAATAAGCGTGAGGTTGAGGGTGAGCGTTTACAGCAACGCCGTTGGCAACAAGAACAGCAACAGCAGCAGTAATAAAAAAGCCTGATTCACAAATCAGGCTTTTTACTTTTGGGGCATAGGATTTAGTCACATTCATTGAGCAGTTTTTTTCTTTAAGCACGGTAGCTTTTTTATGTTCCGATGTGCGTATTCATCAATTTTAATGCCGCAGGTAACACAGCGACCAATAAGGCGATTGCCATCGTGATGTTAAAGCTCAAGGCAAAGCGCGGTTTCATCAGATATTGGCGTAAGAAAAGGCCACCGACTGCCCAAACCCCGACACATGGAATGGAAACCACCATTAAAATTAGGGCCGCATAAAGAATATCGCTGACATGATGGTTTAAAGCAAAATAAGTGGCAATGGTGTTGATGGAGATAATCCACGCTTTGGGATTGACCCACTGAAAAAGAGCCCCTTGTAGAAAACCCATCGATGGTTTTTGTTCTAATTCGATGTTGAGTGGCCCACTGGACGCAATTTTCCATGCGAGCCATAGAATATAAGCCGTGCCGATCAGACTTAAAATAAATTGGAGCTGGGGCAGGGCCAGAAACACCTGATTTAACCCGATGCCGATGGCGAAGAGTTGCACGGCCACACCAAAGGCAATGCCTAAAACCAGAGGTAGGGTTTTACTGATGCCAAATCGTGCACCAGACAGCATGACCAGTGCATTATTGGGCCCAGGCGTGCAGGTCATCACGACACAGAACAGCAGATAAGAGACAAACAGTGAAGCGTTCATAAAGGGGGTGGAGTAATCAAATAAATATCATTTTATTGTTGATCTATCACAATTTGGTTGTATATTGATCGTTAATATTGAGTTTTATGCAACAAATGATTGAATTAGATCGATTAGACCGAAAAATATTGTTCGAGCTTGAGCGCGATGCACATTTAACCAATATTAAACTGGCAGAACGCGTGGGTTTGTCACCTTCGGCCTGTTTACGACGTGTGCAAGAGTTAGAAAGAGTAGGTGTGATTCGAGGCTATAAAGCGGTGATTGACCGTTCGCTTTTGGGTATCGGCTTAACGGTTTATGTGACCATCGGGCTGTCCTGTCACTCAAAGGAAAGCTTGAGTCAGTTTGAGGATGTGATTACTGCAACGGATGAAGTCACAGAGTGTCATACCATTACAGGCTCGGTTGAGTATTTGCTTAGGGTTGAAGTGGCTGACATTAAGTCTTATAAAAAGTTTCATACTGATGTTTTGGGAACGATTCCTTCCATTAGCTCGATCACCAGTTTTTTGGTGATGGATACCACTAAAAATCGATACACCAATCTATAAATGCTTAGATCGGAAGATAAAAACCGAGCGAAACTGCTCGGTTTTTATCTGACTACATATCGCTTCGTGGGATGAGCTTTATCTTTTCAACTAAGCATTGAGTGTTGAATCATTGCTGCATCAACCTCTTGAGGGCTATTCAATTATTTAAAGTTACCTTCTAAAAACTGTTGCAGGCGTTCACTTTTGGGGTGAATCAAAACCTCTTTCGGATCACCTTGTTCTTCAATTTTGCCTTGATCTAAGAAAATAACATGATTGGACACATGGCGTGCGAAGCCCATTTCATGGGTGACCACAATCATAGTTCGGCCTTCTTCAGCCAAACTTTGCATCACTTTCAATACCTCACCCACTAGTTCAGGGTCTAGAGCACTGGTCGGTTCATCAAACAACATCACTTCAGGTTCCATCGCTAAGGCACGGGCAATTGCAACACGCTGTTGTTGTCCTCCTGACAAAAAAGATGGATATTTCTTTTCCACACTTTCTGCGAGCCCAACTTTTCTTAAATATTTTCGCGCACGCTCTTCCGCCTCACTCCGCTTTAGCCCCAAGACATGAATGGGTCCTTCAATAATATTTTCTAATACCGTCATATGCGACCATAAATTGAAATGTTGAAAGACCATCATCAGTTGGGTGCGCATTTTTTGCAGTTGTTTGGGATTTGTCGCTTTGAGATCGCCATTTTTATCTAAAGTGGTCTCTAACTGTTCACCATTGAGCTGAATGCTGCCTTGGCTTGGTTGTTCTAGAAAATTGATGCAACGAAGAAAGGTACTTTTACCTGAACCTGAGGAACCAATAATACTAATCACATCACCTGCGCGTGCCTCTAGTGAAACCCCTTTTAAGACTTCATGATCGCCAAAACTTTTACAAAGGTCTCGAATCACCAGTTTTGCTGAATTTTCCATTGTTTCTCCTAATGATTCGATGGTTTTAAAAACGCCAACCAGCGTTGTTCCAATTTACGAAAGATCCAAATGAGGATAAATGCCAGACAGGCATACAGCACAGCGGCAATGCCAAAGGCATCAAACGTGGCATAAGTGGCAGCATTGACATCCCGTGCAATTTTGAGAATATCAGGCACGGTTGCAGTGAAGGCAATGGTGGTTGCGTGCAGCATCAAAATGACTTCATTGCCATAAAACGGCAATGCTCGGCGTAGCATCGAGGGAATAATAATGCGGGTATAGCGTTTCCAAGGCGACATTCCAAAGGCTTTTGCTGCCTCAATTTCGCCGTAGGGAATCGAACGTATGGCCCCTGCAAAAATTTCAGTGGTATAAGCTGCTGTATTGAGTGCAAACGCTAAAATGGTGCAATTAAGCCCCTCTCTAAAAAACTCATCGAGCCGTTCATGCGCATGCACAAATTCGAGACTATAAATCCCAGTATAGATAATCAGTAGCTGCACATATAAGGGGGTACCACGGAAAATATAAGTAAAAAACCAAACAGGTCCACGTACAAAAGCATGCTCAGAAACTCGAGCAATTGACAAAGGCACAGCCAGAACAAAACCAATCGCAATCGATAAGACCAGTAGCCACGCGGTCATGGCGACCCCAGTCATTTGAAAACCATCGGTCCACAGATAGGACTGCCAGTATTGTTGAATAATTTCAATCATAGTTGTCCCTTTTTCACACCAGCAGAATAACGACGTTCCAGCCACATGAGAATCAAATTCGAAAGGGTGGTGATGGCCAGATAAATGACGGCTGCAACAATACTGAAATAGAACACTTGCATGCTGCTTCGACCTGCATCTTGGGTAATTTTAACGATGTCGGTCAAACCAATTAAGGACACCAAGGCGGTGGCTTTGATGAGGACTTGCCAGTTATTGCCAATCCCCGGTAAGGCAAAACGCATCATTTGTGGAAAGAGGACACGCCTGAAGACTTGAAATGGGGTCATGCCATAGGCATATGCAGCTTCAAGTTGCCCTTTGGGGACGGCTTGAAATGCGCCACGGAAGGTTTCCGTAAAATAGGCCCCATAAATAAAAGCTAAAGTAATCACCCCTGCCACAAAGGGATTGATGTCAATTTGCTCCATATGGATCGATTCGGTAATCGAGTTCAATCCAAGTTGCAGGCTATAGAACAACAACAACATGATCACCAGATCAGGAACACTACGAATGAGCGTGGTATAGAGGGTTGCAACATGACGTAAGATTTTAATACGAGAGAGTTTGGCACTTGCCCCAAACAATCCAATAATGATCGAAAGTAGCAGTGATAACAAAGCAAGCTGTATGGTCATCCAAGTGCCACTGAGTAATACGGGACCATAGCCAGACAGAAACATACTCAGTTTCTCCGAGTAAAAATATAAAATTTTATAAATCAGCAATATATATAGGGTGTCGGTATTTAACCGACACCCTATAAATTAATAAATGCTGAAGGAGAAGTATTTTTTCTCGAGTTTCTTATAGGTGCCGTCGGCAATAATTTCAGCTAATGCTTTATCAATATTCTTTTTCAGATCGACATCTTCTTTACGTAAGCCGATTGCAGCACCTACACCGAGTGTTTTGGCATCGACCACATTATTGCCTGCAAAAGCAAAGCCTTTGCCTTTGGCCGATTTTAGGAAACCAGCATCGACCATAATCGCATCTTGTAATGTTGCATCTAGACGTCCCGAAACCATGTCTTGGTAAAGCACGTCTTGGTTTGGATAAGGAACCACATTCACACCTTTAGGCGCCCAATAGGCTTTTGCATAGCCTTCTTGAATCGTACCTTGTTGTACACCCACACGTTTGCCTTTTAGGGATGCAGGAGTAGGGAGTAAAGGAGAGCCTTTCTTTGCAACCATGCGAGTAGGCGTGTTGTAAATTTTATTACTAAACGCGATTTGTTTTGCGCGATCCGTAGTGACCGTCATTGAAGACAGAATACCGTCGAATTTCTTCGCTTTGAGCGCAGGAATCATCCCATCAAAGGAGTTTTCTACCCAGACGCATTTGGCTTTTAATTTGGCACAAATGGCATTGCCCAAGTCGATGTCAAAACCGACCAGCTTATTGTCTGGTGTTTTATATTCAAAAGGTGCATACGCAGATTCTGTGCCAAAACGAATGGTTTTCCATTCTTTTGCTTGGACAGTACTGCTTAGTGCTACGGCTACGAATGTAGTGGAAAGTAGTAATTTTTTTTGCCAGTTTTTCATTTTAAATATAGCCATCCGTAAAAAATCAAATCTACAAAATAAGACGAAGATAGAACTTACCCTACTGAGTACTTTTGAATAAAAGCAACATCTATACCAGTTTTCTGCTCTTAGGGGATCGATGGATCTTGTCGCCATGAGAGATGAGGAAATAAGGGTATTTTTTCGGTTGGAATAATTTTTATCTGAGAACGTCCTGTTCATATGTTTTTATCATATTAAAAAATGAAGTTGAGACATAGCTGAAATATACCTTAAGTCTTGTGCGCTATGACGTACAGGATTGTTGATTTTTTAACAGTGGCTCAATGTTTTACAAGACTATTTTTCAGTGCTGAATAGCTCACAAATAAACTGAAGTACTGTATAGCTGTGAAGCTGAAAACAAAAAACCGAGCGTTTAAACTCGGTTTTCTTGAATCTGTAATTGATTAGATATCAGAAAGGTCGATACCTAAACGTGCAGCAACTTCTTCATAAGCTTCAACCACACCACCTAAACCTTGACGGAAACGGTCTTTGTCGAGTTTTTTCTTGGTTTCTTTGTCCCATAGACGACAACCGTCTGGAGAGAACTCATCACCTAGAACAATACGGTCGTGGAATACACCAAACTCAAGTTTGAAGTCCACAAGTAGCATGCCACCTTGGTCAAATAAGTTTTTAAGCACTTCGTTCACTTGGTAAGTGAGGACTTTCATTTGCTCAAGTTGCTCAGCAGTTGCCCAACCTAAAGCAATCGCTTGAGACTCATTGACCATTGGGTCACCAAGTGCATCGTCTTTGAAGAATAATTCGAAAGTCGGCGGTGTTAATTCCTTGCCTTCTTCTACACCTAAGCGACGGCATAAAGAACCTGCTGCATAATTACGAATTACACATTCAACAGGGATCATGCTGAGTTTTTTCACTAGAACTTCTGTTGGAGAAAGAAGTTTTTCAAAGTGAGTCTCAATGCCAGCCGCAGCCAATTTATCCATGATAAAGGCGTTAAAACGGTTGTTCACCTTACCTTTACGATCTAGTTGTTCGATCTTTTCACCATTGAATGCCGAAGCATCATCACGAAAG
The DNA here is from genome assembly GCF_037572605.1 of Acinetobacter sp. MYb191. Lineage (NCBI taxonomy): Bacteria > Pseudomonadati > Pseudomonadota > Gammaproteobacteria > Moraxellales > Moraxellaceae > Acinetobacter > Acinetobacter sp. MYb191. The sequence goes on from NZ_JBBGZP010000006.1 coordinate 65,888, forward strand.
ACTAAAATCAGGTGGTCTGCACTGTCTGTTTCATAGACAGATTTCGCTTTACCAGTATAGAGCAAGGTTTGTTTTAACATGAGGGAACCTTTTTCAAAAAAAAATGCCTAGTACGACTAGGCTGGCCAATTTTGGTAAATCTGGGTTAACAATTCTGTGGCTTTTTCAGGCGCTGCAAAACTGTTATCGGCATTGAACACAGCGAGGTTGTTGCTGCTACCGACCGCGGTCAGTCTTAACACATAGACCTGTTGATCGATTTTAATGGTTGCTTCATAACCATTTTTGCTTTGACCAACAATTTGATGGTTGAGGCTGCTGAGGGTGGCAAGCGTATATTGCCAAATTGTAGCAGAATTTCCCTCAATTTTGAGCAGCGGATTCTTATTTCCGTCAATAATCAATTGAGGGCGACTCACAGCTGTATCAACTGTTTCCGTTGATTCTGCATTCGACATGACTTGAGCAGCTTGAGGGCGCGGCATTGCAAAACGGTTTCCGCGCTTGTTTTCAAGTACAGGTGCATGTTCAAGAGCGAGTGCTTCAACCGTTGGAGCTGGATACAACGGCGTTGCAGGTCGAACCATAGAGCCTTCAGGGTACTTAAGAGGTTCTAAGGTTGCTGTTTCTTTATAGTCCAAACTACCGTTATTGACTGCAAGGGAACTACAACCCGCTAAACTGACGACTGAAAGTGCGAGAGTAAGACCTAAACGTAATTGCATATTGATGTGCTCTTTATTTAATGACACCCGCCGTTGTGAGTGCTTCACGGAGCGGTGTGCGATATTGTTCTGCAAGTGGTGTTAATGGTAAACGAATACCCGTTTCGATTAACTCCATTTCATGAAGTGCCCATTTCACAGGAATTGGGTTTGATTCGCAAAATAGAATTTCGTGTAAATTTGCAACTTGGGTATTTAGGTTTTCTGCTTTTTCAGCTTCGCCTGCCAGTGCTGCCGCGCAAACATCGCTCATTTCTTTGGGTGCAACGTTTGCAGTCACAGAAATATTGCCTTTTGCTCCCGACAGAATCAGTTGATAAGCTGTTGCATCATCACCTGAATAGACGGTCATCGCTTTGCCAGCAAGGCCTTCGAGCAGGGCTTGACCACGAGGGACATCACCTGTGGCATCTTTGATGCCCACAATTTGAGGAATATCGGCCAAACGAATGACCGTTTCATTCGCCATATCGACACCTGTACGACCAGGTACGTTATACAGAATTTGAGGAAGATCAACAGCTTCAGCAATAGCTTTATAGTGCTGATATAAGCCTTCTTGGGTCGGTTTATTATAATAAGGGGTAACCAGAAGAGCAGCATCTGCACCGAGTTCTTTGGCTTCTTTAGTCAACTCGATGGCTTCACGCGTTGAATTCGCGCCAGTACCCGCAATAATAGGGATGCGTTTGTTCGCGACACGAATGATTTCTTTAATCACTTGTGTATGCTCTTTCATGCTTAGAGTAGACGCTTCACCCGTTGTACCGACAGCAACAATGCTATTTGTGCCTTGTGCGATGTGCCACTCAACGAGCTTCTCTAGACCCTTCCAATCTACGCTGCCATCTTCAAACATAGGGGTGACGATTGCGACAATTGAGCCTTGGATGGTCTGTGCTTGCTGAGTCATTTTAAAAAAATATCCTATTTGTCCATCCAGTTAAGCCAGAAAAACATAAGATTGGATGGGTGCGTATTTTAATTTATAGCATTTTCAAAGCGCTGATGCATTGAATAATGCTTATGCAAATTATGAACGAACACAACATGAAGAACAATATGCTTTAGTCAAAGTGTATAAAAACTTTATCTTTCGCTACAAAAATACAGCTTGTTCAAATGGTAGACAAAGAAAAGCATCTCAATCGAGCATTAGAAGCCGATCAAATTGAATATTGGGTTATAAGCTTCTATAAACGTCAGGATTTTAACGCTTACACGATCTCTCTAAACAGCGATGATATCGTCCTTTTAACGTTATAGATCAATGTCCAGCATTTTATTCTATATTCTATTTTCGCTTCAATTTGCCGCAATACCCATTGCACTAAAGGCTGCGGTCATTTAATTTTGACCCGCGAGGATGAATACTGTTTTATAAATTAAGCTAAGCTTAGCCTTCGAGCGTAGAACAAAAAGGACAGAGAATAATGCAGAAGAATATGGCATTGATTGTGGTGGATGTACAAAATGGTTTTACGCCTGGTGGAAATTTAGCGGTAGCAGGATCAGATCAAATTATTCCTAAAATTAATCAGCTTGGCGATTATTTTGACACTATTGTACTCACTCAAGATTGGCATCCTGAAAATCATATTTCTTTTGCAGACAATCACCCCGATCAACAAGCCTTTCAAACGATTGAATTAGACTACGGCACACAAGTGCTCTGGCCACGTCACTGTGTACAAGGTACACAGGATGCGGAATTGCATCCCGATCTCGATCTTGCCAAAGCGCAGTTGATCATTCGTAAAGGATGTCATGCGCACATTGATAGTTATTCTGCTTTTTTAGAAGCGGATCATAAATCCCAGACGGGACTCGCAGGCTATTTAAGAGAGCGTGGGATTGATACCGTGTTTATTGTTGGGATTGCAACTGACTTTTGTGTGGCATGGACGGCAATAGATGCCTGTAAACTCGGTTTTCAAACCTATGTGATTGCTGATGCCACCAAAGGTATTGATTTACATGGTTCTTTACAACATGCATGGCAAGAAATGCTAGCCCATGGTGTGAAACGTCTGTATTGCAAAGATATTGTGCAACAATATGCCGTGAATTGATGCGCTGAGCCAATCGGCTCACCTCAATCACCAATATCGACATTATAAAAACATGCAGTAGGGAAAGGTCATGGGCACTTTTTTAAAATTTACCGCTTGGATTCAAAAAACCTTTGCTCTATGGGTCGTGTTATTTGCAGGCATTGCGCTCCTGAGCCCTGAAACTTTTGTTTGGATGAAAGCTTATATCACGTGGATGTTGGGTCTAATCATGTTTGGTATGGGCATGACCATGACATTGGATGATTTTAAAGGGGTGATGCAAAGCCCTAAAGCGGTTGCAATTGGGGTAGCAGCTCAGTTTGTGGTGATGCCAAGCGTGGCTTATCTGTTGTGTTTATTATTTCGCTTGCCGACTGAAATTGTGATCGGGGTGATTTTGGTAGGTTGTTGTCCGGGTGGTACTGCATCCAATGTGATTACTTACATGGCGAAAGGCAACACGGCTTTGTCTGTCGCATGTACTACGGTATCGACCTTATTGGCGCCCGTTCTGACTCCAGCGATTTTCTATCTGTTGGCCAGCCAATGGATTGAAATTAATGCATGGTCGATGCTGAGTTCAATTTTACAGGTGGTTCTGTTCCCGATTATTTTAGGGCTGGTGATACGCGCCGTGCTGAAACAGAAAGTCGAAAGTTATATTTCGGTGATGCCGTTAATTTCAGTGGTCGCAATTGTGCTGATTGTGGCAGCGATTATTGGCGGCTCAAAAGCACAAATTTTAGAATCAGGCTTATTGATTTTAGCTGTGGTGGCGTTACATAACGCGATTGGTTATTTACTTGGCTTTGGAGCAGCACGAATGTTTCACTTGCCACATGCAGACTGTAAAGCGGTCTCGATTGAGGTCGGTATGCAAAACTCAGGACTAGGCGTGGCTTTGGCTGCTGTGCATTTTGCCGCTTCGCCAATTACGGCAGTACCCAGTGCGATCTTTAGTTTGTGGCATAACATTTCAGGGCCAATTTTAGCCAGTTATTGGGCCGCGAAAGCAGACGCTACAGCCAAGAAAAAAAGTGAAAAGGAACATATGTCGGTTTGAATACTGTACGCTGTTGCAGCTTTAAGCATAAAGTCAGGATGAATTTTCTATTTGGCATGAAGTTGTAACTAAACTGTCATAAAGACTACCTAACATCCCTGCCAAACACTTCATAACAGACTGTTGCAAACAGCATTGAGAGGGTATGGATAATTTTCAGCATTCATCGGCGACGTATTTTAACCGAGAGTTATCGTTATTTGAGTTTCATCAGCGGGTTTTAGCACAAGCATTAGATCCGAGTTTGCCAGTGCTGGAGCGTTTAACTTTTTTAATTATTTTTTCACGTAATTTAGATGAGTTTTTTGAAATTCGTATTGCTGGCTTGATGAAACAACGCGATATGAATGTGATAGCACGAACCCCCGATGCTGTTCCCACTGAAGTGATATTAGAAGACCTGTCCGAATCCATTCATTGTGCCGTCAAAAAACAGTTTGAAGTTTTAAATCATTCGATTTTGCCTGAGTTACAAGCGCAGGGCATTCAGTTCATCCAGTTCCAAGACATTTTAGAAAAACATAAAGCGTGGATTGCAGAATATTTTGCCAAAGAAATTCAACCCGTTTTGACCCCAATCAGCTTAGATCCGTCACACCCTTTTCCTCGCCTCGTGAATAAAAGTCTGAATTTCATTGTGAGTTTACAAGGTAAAGATGCTTTTGGACGAAGCATTGAAATGGCGATTGTCCCAGCGCCGCGCTCATTACCGCGTTTAATTCAGATGCCGAAAAACGTGGCAGGCAATATCGACACGCAGATTTTTTTAACCGCAATGATTCAGCAGCACATCAGCGATCTGTTTCCAGGGATGAAAGCCACGGGTTGTTATGCTTTTCGTGTGACGCGTAATGCTGATCTGATTTTGTCGGAAGATGTTGATGATTTGGCGGTGGCACTGAAAGATGAGTTGTCTTCACGCCGTTTTGGTCGCGCGGTGCGTTTAGAAATCGAAGATGACTGCCCCGAAGCGGTGATTGCTTATCTGCTCAAGGAATTTGATTTAACTGAGCAGGAGCTTTATCGCATTGATGGGCCGATCAATCTTTCACGCCTCAGTACCAGTTGTGACCGACCTGAATTGAAGCATCCAGTTTTTATTTCAGTCATTCCCAAAGTTTTGCGTAAACAAAAAAGTACCTTTGATACCTTAAAAGCACAGGATGTGTTATTGCATCATCCTTTTGATTCTTTTCAGCCTGTGATTGGTTTATTAAAAGAAGCAGCGAAAGACCCAAATGTGCTGGCGATTAAACAAACGCTCTACCGCAGTGGACCTGACTCTGAAATTGTACAGGTCTTGGCAGAAGCAGCACGAAATGGCAAGGAAGTCACAGCTGTGATTGAGTTACGGGCGCGTTTCGATGAAGAGTCGAATATTACTGTAGCGAATATTTTGCAAGAAGCGGGTGCGGTGGTGGTATATGGCATTGTCGGCTATAAAACCCATGCCAAAATGATTTTGATCGTGCGCCGTGAAAATGCTCAGTTGATCCGTTATGCCCATCTGGGCACAGGCAATTATCATGCGGGTAATGCGCGTATGTATACCGACTATGGGTTGATGACCACACAGCCTGACATTTGTGAAGATGTACACCGTATGTTCCAAGAACTAACGGGAATGGGAAAAATGGCCAAGTTGAAGGCGTTGTTACATGCGCCTTTTACGTTACACAGTGAACTGTTAAAACTGATTGAGCAAGAAATTCAGTTTGCGCTAGCCGGTCAAAAGGCGCGTATCATCATTAAAGTCAATGCTTTAACGGAACCTCAGTTAATTGCCGCACTGTATCGTGCGTCACAAGCAGGGGTACAGGTCGATCTGATTATCCGTTCGATCTGTTGTTTGATTCCACAGGTCCAAGGCATGTCTGAGAATATTCGTGTGCGTTCGATTGTGGGCCGTTTTCTGGAACATACCCGCGTGTATTGTTTTGAGCATGGCGGTGAGAAAAAGCTGTACTGTGCCAGCGCAGACTGGATGGGACGTAATTTATTTTCGCGTGTTGAAACCTGCTTTCCAATATTAGATCGCGTTTTGAAAAAGCAGATTTATAAAGACGGATTAATCAGTTACTTAAATGATTGTTTGAATGCTTGGGAGCTACAAGCCGATGGTCATTGGCTTAAAGTGGCCTATTCCGATCCAGAGCAAAGGTATAGTGCGCAGCAACATTTAATTGCGCAGAAGCAACTCAAAATTTAACAGTTACCATAAAAAAGCCTGACACATGTCAGGCTTTTTTATGATTGGATGTAATTAAGAGGCTTTAGATTGTTTTGCTTTTAAAATTTCCGTTCTTAAGCTTTGCGCCAACTCTGCAGACTCAGCACCCATGCCATTGACCATAAAGGCATGACGGGTCAAGACATTGGTTGGATTAGGTAAATTCACCAATTGGTAACTTTCAGAAATGTCTTTCAATAATTCGTTACTTAAATGTACGGCACTTTCTTTGGCCGATAACTGTTGGACCAAACGCTCAGCAGCTTGATTCGCAGACAGTTGCATTGCATCGACTGCGGTTGAAATGCCACAACGTGTTTGCAAAACAAAGCGCTTTTCTTCGCGGTAACGTTTATATAAAACCTCGGATAGCAGTTGGAACACACTGCTGATCATCATTAAACATGGCACTGCATTGGGTGTGTCTGTCGACATGCTGAGGGTGGCACCATGCTCATTAAAGGATTGAACTGTAGTGATGTCCGAGCTGTTGAGTTTGTAGTGTTTTAAACAAAGTTCTGTGCTTTTATTGAGGAAAATCTGACACAAATTAAAGTATGGAATAGACACGGTTGTATTCACCGAGTCCATCAACTGTTTCGGGTCATAAAATTGAATATTGAGCGCAACCGAATGATTATCCACGATCACGGGTTTCTGCTCTTTAGGCTTCGCACTGGTTTTGATTTGTTGTTGTGCTTGAGCAATCGCGACCGCCGTATGGTGTTTTTCCTGTTCAAGGGTTTGGGTTAAAACTTGAATTTCGTGTTTTAAGCGGGATTCGTTATTGATCCGTGCCAAATATTCGGTACGGCTTGGGCGCGCAATGGCGCGATAAGCTAACCACAGTAAACCATGAATCGCTAAGGACAATAAAATCGCTAACCACTGAGTACGTAAAATCTCACCCATACTTGGTTTAATGAGCGTGATTTCGATGCTACCCACTTTCTTTTCATTTTGCAGCGCATCACGGACAAACACTTCGCCATCACGTGTTCGAACTTGGCCACCTGTGGCCAAGACTTGATTGTTGGCATCCAAAATGCGAATGGAAGCTACGCTTGGATTGGTCGCATAGCGATCCACCAAAAGCGCAAGTGAAACCGTGTTGGCAGGCTCCAGCTCTGCAAGACTGTCTGTGACCAATTGAGAGGTCATCAGTTGGCCTTGGTTGGCACGGTTTTCATTCAGTTGATGAGTCGTTGCCAATACCAATAAAAAGGTATGTAAAGCAAAACTTACAATTAATAGGCTAGCAAATAGCCCTTGTCTAGGCGCATTCAACGTAAACTTCCAAAGAAAATATATTCAATTTCGATTATGATTCTAACAATAGTCGTAGCTCAGACCCGAGTCAATTCATGCGAGAAATCATTCTTATTTCATTTTTAGGACCAGACCAGCCGAATCAGTTCACTCGATTAATGCAGGTATTGTCCACTCATTCACTACAAATTTTAGATGTCGGACAAGCAGTTATTCATAACCAATTGACCTTAGGTATTGTTATTTCTTCAGATGACCAAACCGCAACAGCTTTGGCAATGAAGGAAATTCTAATTTTAGCACATGATATTGGTTTAACTGTACGTTTTAAACCAATCACTACAACTGAATATGACCAGTGGGTGAGCGAAGGTGGACGAACGCGTTATATCGTCACGGCTTTGGCGCCAGAGCTTGAGGCGTCTCACTTACAAGCAGTTACAAATATTGTGTCTAACCAAGGTTTCAACATCGAAACTGTGACCCGTTTGTCAGGTCGTCCCGTCTTAAATGGCGAAGTCGATGGGCCGAAACGCGCCTGTGTTCAATTCGGTTTAAGTGGTCAAATGCTGGATGCCGCAGCCATGCGTGCAGCCTGTTTACGTTTGTCACATGAACTGAATGTCGATGTGGCGGTACAAGAAGACAATGCCTACCGTCGTAACCGCCGTTTAGTGTGTTTTGACATGGACTCGACCTTAATTGAGCAAGAAGTGATTGATGAGTTGGCGATAGAAGCGGGTGTGGGCGCACAAGTCGCTGAAATCACAGAACGTGCAATGCAGGGTGAGCTGGATTTCCAGCAAAGCTTCCGTGCACGCGTGGCACTGCTCAAAGGGATGGATGCCTCTGTCTTACCTAAGATTGCAGAACGTCTGACCGTTACAGAAGGTGCTGAACGCTTAATTTCAACTTTAAAAGCATTAGGTTACCGCACGGCTATCTTGTCGGGTGGTTTTCAGTACTTTGCAGAGTATCTACAAGCCAAACTTGGTATTGATGAAGTCCATGCCAATGTCTTAGACGTTGACAATGGGTTAGTCACAGGTGAAGTTAAAGGGCATATCGTGGATGGTGCGCGTAAGGCATTATTATTACGTGAGTTAGCCGATAAGATGGGCATTTCTCTTGAGCAAGCGATTGCAGTGGGCGATGGTGCGAACGATTTACCGATGCTGTCGATCGCTGGCCTAGGTGTCGCTTTCCGTGCGAAACCGCTGGTGAGGCAAAACGCCAATCAAGCTATTTCAAGTGTCGGCTTAGATGGGGTGTTGTATTTATTGGGTGTGCACGATAAAGACTTAAATCGTGCTTAAAGCATCTCGGTGTTATCAAAAACGCAGCCTTTGAGCTGCGTTTTTTTGTTGCAAATTTAAGCGAAAAACGATGAGCGGTCAGTGAAAAATGTCGATAAAAACAACGATCAACAGAATTGGAAAAAATATTTTTAAGCGCTGAAAATACGGGTTTTATTTTGTAATGACACGCCAAGACTGAGCGCGTCTTTGTTTTGGAAAAGTTCAAATCTAAAAAAATGTAATGACAATATAATATGGCGACAAGGTATGTCGCATTCTAAAAATACAAGCCTTTTTTTCTTTTCAAAACTGCTCATAATGCATGCATAGAGTTTGAAAGCTACACAATCCATTAATTTTAAACGGTATCGGGGATGAGTTCAGCACAGTGTACCAGTTGCCTGAATTTATCTTAGACGGAGGTTTTTATGGTAACAGCGAATTTAGCAACCATCGTTGGCTTAAGTTTAGTCGCCGCTGCGTTGATTGCTGTTTTCTTTTCGCCTTATCGTCGCTGGTTGAGTTTTATGGTGGCGGGTATGGTGTTTTGGGGAATATTGGAAGTCATTCGCCTAGGTGTGCAAGCAGTGTTTGAAATGCCGATCACTTATAGCTACTTAACTGCTTTAACTTCAGCGATGCTTATTGTGACGATGTTGCTTCTACGTGAAGATCGTCGCGCAGAACGTGCACTGGCGCAGCGCCGTTGTATTGAACATACACCTGTATATGAAGATGACCAACAGCAGTGTTCTAGCCGCTAAGTCATAACCTCATACCGTAAAAGAAGATGCCTAGAGCATCTTTTTTACGTTCTTACATGATTGTTATACAAAGCCTAGCGGTAAAAATGGCAACTTGTGGTAGCATTGAAAACAGTCAATTTATCAACAATTACAATAGGCTTTCATGTCATGAAACTATCTTCAATTCCTGTGGTTAAACTTCCATTGGTTGATGTCAGCACGGATCCGCTGGATTTAATGGTTACAGGTTTGGCACTTCGTATGAAACAGCTGGCGCGTACTAGTCCAAAATTTATTGAATTAGTTCATGAACGTCAGTTCCGTATTCAAATTGGTACGGATCTGGGTATGGCACGCCAAATTATTGTGAACAATGGTCAGATTGATACTGTTTCAGGTGATGCTGAAAAAGCCGATTTTATTTTACAGTTTGCGGACAGTGAGCAGGGTGTGAAAACTTTAATCAAAGGCGACCCAACCGCATTTATGACGGGCATGCAAAACGGCAGCATTAAAATGGAAGGTGATTTTGGTCTATTGGTTTGGTTCAACCAAGTTGCAAAATTGGTTCCACCAAAGCTACCAAAGCCTGTGAAAGCAAAAATTAAAGCTGCTCGCGCATTTTTGAAAGAAAAAACCGGTAAGTAAAAAGATTTTTTCAACTTCTCGATTCCATCTTCTTTATAAAAGGCAGATTGAGCGCAATGAAATCGAAAAAGCCCTCTATCGAGGGCTTTTTTATGCATGGTGTTTTTATTCGACTTCTAAATTGAAAGTCACGGGTCCATCATTGACCAAATGTACTTTCATGTCGGCAGCAAAAATACCGGTTTGCACATGCTCAAACTGGGTCTGGGCATATTCAACCAGTTGTTCGTATAAGGCTTGAGCATCATTCGGTGGCATGGCTGGTCCAAAGTCAGGACGTAAACCTTTTTGGGTTTGCGCCATTAAGGTGAACTGAGAAACCAGAAGAATACCCCCACCAGCTTGGCTGACATTCCAGCCCATTTTGCCTTGTTCATCGTCAAAAAAACGATACTTTAAAATTTTATCGATCAGTTTTTTGCCTTTGTCTAAAGTGTCTTCTTTCCCAAGGCCTAAGAAAACCAAGATACCGTGTTGAATTTCACCTGTGGTTTCACCATCGACCACCACTTTGGCTTCGAGAACGCGTTGTAATAAGGCCCGCATGACTGATTCTATCTACCATTTGATTGTGCAGACTGAAATTGTAGCAAACCTAGCGCAGCACAGGAGAAACATCGATTGAAAAAACAAGGCAATTGCGTTGATATACATAGCAATGTTTCAGGAAAAGAGCATAAGCAAGAGCGATAGCAACAAAGACAGCAACACTTGGATTCCGAATGGAGTGAAACAAGGATCTATCGAGTAATTGGTCGAATAGCAAGACCGAATTACCAAAACATGGCTATGCAGTTTAAAAAAATGTGCTTTAATGCAATAAGTTGCTAAAAACCGAAAATGATATGTCTGCCATCATCCAATCCTTATTAGATACTGATCTGTACAAATTTACGATGCTACAGGTGGTTCTGCATAAGTTTCCCCAAGCGCATAGTGTGTACCAGTTCCGTTGTCGCAATTTGGATGACACGGTTTATCCTTTGGTCGACATTCTTGATGATTTAAACCATCAATTAGATTTGCTCTGCCAATTACGTTTTCAAGACGATGAGCTGCAATACCTGCGTGGTTTGCGCTTTATCAAAAGTGATTTTGTCGATTATTTAGAGTTGTTTCAACTCAAACGCCGCTTTATTGTGGCCAGTATTGATCATCAAGGCCGTTTAGACATTCGAATTGAAGGGCCGATGGTTCAAGCCATGATGTTTGAAATCTTTGTGCTTGCTATCGTCAATGAGCTGTATTTCCGCCGTATTCGAAGCGAAGAGGTCATGGCTGAGGGCGAACGTCGCTTACAGGCCAAAGTGGCTTTATTAAAACACTATGAAACATCGCAAACGCCAAATGATCCCCCATTTTTAGTTTCTGATTTTGGTACGCGGCGACGTTATAGTTTGGCGTGGCAAAAACATGTGATTGAAGTGTTTAATCAAGCTGCACCGCATATTTTCCGTGGCACCAGTAATGTTTTAATTGCGAAGCAATTGGGTCTAACCCCGATTGGGACCATGGCGCATGAATTCCTACAAGCTTTCCAAGCGTTGGATGTACGTTTACGTAATTTCCAAAAATCAGCACTGGAAACTTGGGTACAAGAGTACCGTGGTGATTTAGGTATTGCTTTGACGGATGTGGTGGGGATGGATGCATTCCTGCGTGATTTTGACTTGTACTTTGCCAAATTGTTCGATGGCTTGCGCCATGACAGTGGTGACCCGTATGAATGGGGCGATAAGGCCTATGCCCACTATAAAAAGTTGAAAATTGACAGTAAAACCAAAATGCTAACGTTTAGTGATGGACTGAATTTAGAGAAAGCATGGGGCCTGCACAATTATTTCAAAGACCGTTTCCAAGTCAGCTTCGGGATTGGCACCAATTTGACCAATGATATGGGACAAACTCCTTTAAATATTGTGCTTAAACTGGTCGAGTGTAATGGCCAGTCGGTTGCGAAAATTTCGGACAGTCCGGGTAAAACCATGACGGATAACGACACCTTTTTGGCGTATTTACGTCAGGTTTTTGAGATTGCTGAAGCAGAAACCAATTAATCCAAAATATATACCATGCCAGAATCCGTTCTGGCATGGTTGTATTAAAAAACTGACGAATAGTGATATCTCTAATTCTGCTAAAAGAATGCAAAAAATCAGAATAATTGTAAAAATGAGTTGTGCTAAGATCAAAGCATGATCTGAAAACATACGAAATAATATGACACATTCTGCCTTTGATTTTGGCTTGTTGATAGACGCAGAGCAGCTGGTTCCGCATTTAGGTAATGACAAATTACGCATCGTCGATTTAAGCCGTGCTTCAGTCTATGACCAGTTACATATTCCACATGCTTTGCATTTAAAGCCGAAATTTTTGGTGCGCCAAGACGAACAAGCCACCGGTCTACTTCCTGATGTAGAAGGTTTACAGGAACTGATTCGTTATCTGAATATTTCACCCGAGCATCATGTGGTGGTTTACGATGATGAAGGTGGCGCTTGGGCGGGGCGTTTGATTTGGAATTTACACTGCCTAGGTTTTGAAAATACCAGCTTGCTGAATGGTGGAATTCATGCATGGCTTGCAGCAGGACTTCCAACCACTTCTGAAGTGGAGCAGTTTGAACCTGTCCGTACTTTGGTACAGGTCGATCAAGCCAAAATACAGCAGTATCGAATTGAGTATACTGAGTTATTAGAGAAAGTTCAAAGCAGCCAAGTCCAACTCTGGGACTGCCGCACAGAAGAAGAATATACTGGTCTGCGTCTTGCAGCGCGACGCGGTGGTCACATTCCAAATGCACTACATTTTGAATGGAGTACTGCCCTTAACCGTGAAAATCATTTAAGATTGCACCCTTTAGAACGCACGCAGCAACGCTTAGAACAATTGGGTTTTAACTTAAATGAACCTGTGGTGGTGTACTGTCAGTCACATCACCGTTCAGGACTGGCTTATATTTTAGGTCGTTTATTGGGTTGGAATATTCAGGCGTATGACGGTGCGTGGAGTGAATGGGGCAACCGCCTCGACAGTCCTATCATTACCGGAGAGATGCCGTCTTGAGCCTCACATCACGCTTAAAAAAACAAATTTTCATTCAAGCTCAACGTGTTGTACCCCAACATCAGTTATCACGTGTCGTGGGTAGAGTCGCAGCCAGCGAAAATCCGATTGTGAAAAATGCGGTCATCACTGCGTTTAAAGCACAGTACGGCATTGATATGTCGATTGCCGAGCAGAGCAATGCACTGAAGTTCAAGTCCTTTAATGAGTTCTTTACCCGTGCATTAAAAGAGGGTGTACGTGATATTGATACCGATGCGACCAGTATTGTATCGCCTGCGGATGGCGCGATTTCACAGTTGGGTTCAATTGTGGAAGGTGATATTTTCCAAGCCAAAGGACAAAAATTCACCGTTGATAATTTAATTGCAGATCCGCAGTTGGCTGAACCATTTAAAAATGGTCAGTTTGCAACGGTGTATTTATCGCCTAAAGATTATCACCGTGTGCATATGCCATTTGCAGGCACATTGACGGAAACCTTATATGTACCGGGTGAATTGTTCTCGGTCAATCAAACCACTGCTGAAAACATTCCAGGCCTGTTTGCCCGCAATGAACGTATGGTTTGTTTATTTGATACGGAAATCGGCCGTATGGCCGTGGTCCTCGTTGGCGCCATGATTGTGGCGGGGATTGAAACTGTTGCGACAGGAAAAGTGAAGCCTACTGGCCGTTTAGAGCTAAATCAGCATAACCTGTTCTTGGACAAAGGTGCTGAACTGGGTCGCTTTTACTTAGGCTCAACTGCTGTGGTACTGTTTGAAAAAGACAAAATGACGTGGGATGCAGCCTTTAAAGCCAACTCGACTGTGGTGATGGGTGAAGCGATGGGACATACAGTTTAATCGTTTCAGCTCTCGGTCACCGTCCTTGTTAAACGGACGGTGAGAGACAAAAAAAGCACCGATATCGGTGCTTTTTTCATGCTTTTGAAAAAAGGCTTATTCAGGATTATAGGTGCGTTCTTTGGGGAAAATCACTTTAAAAATAGAGCCCTGATTTTCTTTGGATTCAATTTCTAAATGTGCTTGGTGCTGCATTAATACGTGTTTCACAATTGCTAGTCCTAAGCCTGTGCCACCCGTTTGTCGACTGCGCGCGCTGTCAACACGATAGAAGCGTTCGGTTAAACGAGGTAAGTGCTTAGGATCAATGCCTATACCAGTATCTTCCACGGTAAAATAAGCCTGTTCACCATTGTCATGCCAACCCATGGTCACCGTTCCACCTTTCGGCGTGTATTTGATGGCATTGGTAATTAGGTTACTAAAAGCGCTGGCCAACTCCATATCTGAACCGATTAAGTCGCAATGACTGTCGATATCGAGATTGAGCGTATGCCCATAATCAATATTATAGGCATGTGCATCGTCATAAAGTTGGTTCATTAAGCTAGGCATATCAATGATTTGATTTTTAGCAATTTGCTTGTCATTTTCTAGGCGTGACAGTAAGAGCAAATCATTCACCAAGGCATTCATGCGTTTGGCCTGTGCTTGCATTTGGTCAAAGGCCCGCTTCCAACGTGGGTTGAGGTCTTCTTGGTCTGTAAAGGTCTCAATATAACCGCTGAGTACCGTCAGCGGTGTGCGTAGTTCATGTGAAATATTATCGACAAAGTCTTTACGCATTTGTTCGAGATTGTGCATACGGGTCACGTCATAGGCGACCAGTAAGCGACTTTCACCCCCAAAACGGGTCATTTTGACTTGAACATAATGTTCATCAAAACTGGATGACTTCATTTTTAAGCCATCTGGTGCAGCATCAATATTATTGTAATAATCCACAAAACTCGGTTGGCGTAATAAAGTCAAAATATTACGCCCACGGTCATTTTGTTCGATGCCTAATAACCGTTCTGCAGCAGGGTTCCACCATTCAATTTGTTGCATGTCATCAATCAGCACCACGGCTTCTTGTAAAGCGACCAATGACGACTGCGCGCGATCAATCAACCCGACCATTTCCGCTTGTACAATCCGTTCTTGGCGCTGTGCCCGATAAACATTGAACAATAACGCCCCCCAAATGCCCCCAAGGTTGGGTGGAACTTCGTAGGGACGATTGGAAATCCAGTCATTGACCAAATACAAAGAGCGCATTTGCAGAATAAAAAAAACAGCAAAAGCAAAGGAGATACACGTCCAAAAATAACCGACGCCAAAGCCAATCAAGCTTGCAATCAGCAAGAAAAAGGCAAGGAGACGTAAGTCCTGTTTGGCAAAGCCCCATAAACTGCTGTATCGCGTTTTTTTATGCTCGCGTGCGAGTTCAGGGACCGGGTAGGGTTCATACATAAAACAAAATTAACCTAGGGCGATATCCGCACGTGTAGAGAATCGATAGCCTGTACCCCGAACTGTTTGCACAAAGCGATCTGCAGCATAAGGCTCAAGCACTTTACGTAAGCGGCGAATATGCACGTCGATGGTACGGTCTTCAATATACACGTTTCCGCCCCAGACTTGGTCAAGAAGTTGTGCACGGGTGTAGGCACGCTCAGGATGAGTCATGAAGAAGGCCAATAAACGATACTCGGTTGGCCCCATGTCGAGGAAATTATTGCCAAAGCTGACCCGTTGGCTGACAGGGTCTAAGATTAAGCCATTGGCATCAATCGATTTTTCACCACTGAGCGCGTTAGCGCGGCGTAAAACGGCTTTAATCCGTGAAACTAATTCGCGGGTCGAAAACGGTTTAGTCATGTAGTCATCTGCACCAGCATCTAGACCTTGAACTTTATGGTCTTCTTCGCCACGTGCCGTGAGCATAATCACTGGAATTTCAGAGAGATTTTCATCGCGCTTGAGACGGCGACATAAATCTACACCACTGACGCCACCAGGCATCATCCAGTCGAGCAAGATCAAAGCAGGACGCTGATCCACAATCATTTGGTGGGCTTGTTTTGCATCTTCGGCTTGTAAGCATTGAAAGCCTGCCATATCCAACGAGGTGTGAATCATTTCTCGAATGGGAAGTTCATCATCGACGATTAAAATGTAGTCATCTTTCACAACGCAATATCCTATTGTAGGTAACGGCAGGCCGTTTTAATTTTATGACAGGCTTATTACAAAGATTAATTATGACAGTATCATTGCAAAAAACAGACGATTGATGAAATTTGCAAAAAAATGTGACAAAAAATCGTCATATTGGGATTCAAAATTAATGGAAGTTTAATCTAAATTGCATTCGGAAATGCCGATTGCATTCAAGTGAAAAGTCTTAGACATCCAATTTTGCCCGTGTATTCGGGTCTGAAAAGGTTTCTAGGAGTGAAATAAATACAATACGGCTGGAGCTTAAAACTTCTTCAAAGGATTGTTTAAACCCACTGACCACCCAACGGATCGCAATTTGTGTAACATAGCCAT
Organism: Acinetobacter sp. MYb191; assembly: GCF_037572605.1. Taxonomy (NCBI): domain Bacteria; kingdom Pseudomonadati; phylum Pseudomonadota; class Gammaproteobacteria; order Moraxellales; family Moraxellaceae; genus Acinetobacter; species Acinetobacter sp. MYb191. The sequence continues at coordinate 82,376 of NZ_JBBGZP010000006.1, forward strand.
TGAGGCCTGTGGCGACCAGCGAAATTTCTCGTTCGGACCGGTTAATTTGCGGCATCATCAGCATGACAAAGGCTTGAATCATCCGGTCAAAACGGGTCATGGTTTCATGAATGGTGGCTTGGTTATGTAATTCTTGGACCAACATCGCATCGATATAAATAATACGCGCCATGCGGGGATTGTCTTTTAAGGTGGTAAGCAGGGCACGCAGTCCAGCATCAATCATTTTATGTGGATCTGAAGAGGCTTGCATGATGGCTTGCATGACATTGTGCTGTAACTCATCGATCAGCTTTAAAAAAATGGTTTGAAATAATTGCTCACTTTTTTTAAACGACTCATAAAAATAACGTTCAGTGAGCTTGGCTTCATTGCAAATATCTTTCACCGTCACGGCAAAAAAGCCGTGAGTGCCGTAGACTTCAATTCCTGCTTCAATCAATTTTTCACGACGCAGCTGTTTACGTTCAGAAAGCGATAAGCCCTTGAATTGTCTTTCTTTGGTTTTATTGTTATCGCTGTTTTGTTGTACTGGTTCAGATGCCGTCATCAGATTTCATCGCCCTATTTTAAAGCCAAGGTTTTGCATAGTTTAGCAATAAACCACGACTCTACCTATGCGTAGGCTTTAATCTCTAGCTGGTTTTCATGGACTTGACACTTTTGGCTATTAAATTTATGACAATTGATATTGTCAATTATAAAAAAAGCATCTACAGTCGATGTACAAAGATAAAGGACAACCACAATCTCATGAAGAATTTTAAAAATAAAGTCGCGGCAATTACAGGTGCAGGATCGGGTATTGGCCAACAATTGGCACTTTTATTGGCCAAGGCGGGCTGTCATGTATCATTGAGTGATGTCAATGAACAAGGGTTGGCGAAAACAGTTGAACTGCTACAAGGCAGCAATGTACGCGTCACCACGAAAAAATTAGACGTCTCAGACCGCTTAGCGATGCAAGCGTGGGCTGAAGAAACCGTACAAAATCATGGTTCTGTGAATATGATTTTTAATAATGCCGGCGTTGCTTTGGGTTCAACCGTAGAAGGTGCATCCTATGAAGAGCTGGAATGGATCGTGGGGATTAATTTCTGGGGTGTGGTCTATGGCACCAAAGAGTTTTTGCCTTATATTAAAAAAACAGGCGATGGGCATATCATCAATATTTCAAGTTTATTTGGTCTGACCGCTCAACCGACTCAGTCTGCTTACAATGCCACTAAATTTGCGGTGCGTGGCTTTACCGAGTCATTACGCCAAGAGTTAGATATGGAAAACTGTGGCGTGAGCGCATTGTGCGTGCATCCAGGTGGGATTCGAACCAATATTGCCAATGCAGCCAAAGTGAATGACAGCTTGCGTAGCATCGGGATGAACCCTGAGAAATCTGCACAGACCTTTAATAAATTATTACGCTGTCCACCCGAAGAAGCGGCACGTCAAATTTTAGAGGCGGTACAAAAAGACAAGCGTCGTTTATTGATTGGTAATGATGCGAAAACGCTAGATTTGATTCAGCGTATCTTACCGACGGGCTACCAAAAAGTGACGGCTTTTGCGACCAAATTAAGCCAAAGAAAGTCTTAATGTTGTGATGTAAAAGAACCCGCATTGGCGGGTTTTTTATGCTTATGTTAAAAAGTGTTGTGATCAAAAACGTCTTCTATCAAATATTCATTTAGCTTTAAATGAGCGTTTCAATGGTCTTTTTCTTCCAAACAAATTGATAATAAAGTCCTTGCATGATGCATAAGCTGACAAAGGCCAGCGCATAAGCATACCAAATCCCTTGCAGTCCCCACCATTCACTAAATAAGTAGGCACAGGGCACTTCAATCGCAATAATCGCAACGATATTGATCACCATGGGCATGGTGACCGTACCGCTGGCCCGCATAATAGAGGCAAAAATGGCACTGGCACCAAAGAATAAAATGGACCACAGCACAATGAACAACAGCTGTTGCCCTAGCTCAACTACTGCATGGTCAGTGATAAACAGTGCCATGAGGTATTTGGAGAAAAGATAAGCCAAGACCACCAAGGAACCTGTAATGATGATGTTCATGCCTAGCGCGGTACGCGTGACTTTGGCCAATAATTCTGACTTGCCTGCGCCAATGGCTTGCGCACCAAAAATCGATGCAGCAATGGCAATAGATAGGGCAGGGAATTGAATATAATTCAGAACCTGATTGACCGCGCCATAAGCTGCGGTCGCATCGGCCCCATGGCGGTTGACTAGACCCACAATCACAAGACCCGCAACTGAGGTGGTGATCATTTGAATGCCCGTTGGAACCCCTAAGCGCAGAATAATTTTACTCAGTTGACGGTCAAAACGAATATGACGTAGCAGTTGTGCATCGAGTCTGAGTGGGTGCTGTTTATAGTTCAAATAGAAATATAAAAAGGTCAGCACGGAAACAAAGCCTAAAATGGTCGCAATGGCAGGGGCAACAATCCCCAGTTTGGGAAAGCCAAAATAACCCGCAATCAGAACGGGTGTGACACAAAGCCCAATCAAGATGGTCATGCCAGAAGCAATCAGAGGTGTCGTGCTGTCTCCGACACCGCGTAAAATTGAGGTATAAATAATATATACAAACAGGAGGGGACTACCTGCCAACATCCATTGCACATAAGGTAACGAGAGATGCATGACGTCTTCATCGATACCCAAAGCCGATAAAATTGGTCGTGCAAAAATTACCCCAAGAAATGCAATAAAGCTGCCACCAATGAGGGTCATAAAAATAGTGGAGCCGACTACCGCACGGACTTTTTCAATATTCTGTGCGCCCCATGCTTGACCAACCAAGACGGTCGACCCCGCGGATAGTCCAATTACGAAGGCCATTAAGCAAAATAGGATGGGGAAGAACACTGCAACCGCTGCAATCGCCTGCACCCCCATCATCTGTCCGACAAAGATGGTATTAATTGTACCCGACAGATTTTGCAGAATATTGGTGGCAATCAAAGGCATCAGGAAAATAAAAAAGGCTTTCCATAGCTTTTGTTGTTGCACCAATGGGGTGTGTGCTGACATAAGTCATCCTGAGGTTATTTTTATTACATTTCTAAGGCTTACCCTAGCATAGTTCAGTGTTGAAAAGCCGATGTATTTCAGTAAGCGAAGTCGGTTCTTGTGCAAAAGCAAAGCTGAAAAAAATTTATACGCTTTGCAAAATTTCAGCTGCCTGAGCTAAGGTTTGATCGGTCTTGGCAAAGCAAAAACGAATCATGCGCAAAGCCTCTGGCGCCTGCTGATAAAACACCGAAACAGGAATGCCAACAATGCCATGCTGCTCTGCCAGAAAGCGGCAAAATTCAACATCGTTTAAATCGGGACGAATGTGGCTGTAGTCGACATTTTGAAAGTAAGTGCCTTGCGAAGGCAACCATTGAAAGCGTGAACCGGTTAAACCCTCAATAAAACGATCGCGTTTTGCTTGATAAAAGCCCGCTAAGTTTTGAATATGCTCAGGATGTTGCTGCATATAATTGGCCAAAGCCAGTTGTACTGGGGTCACTCCGCAGAAGTTGGCAAACTGATAGACCTGGCGGAACAGTTGCATCAGCGCAGGTGTAGCAACGCAGTAGCCCGTTTTCCAACCGGTCACATGAAAAGTTTTGCCAAAGGAACCCACCACCACACTGCGTTCACGCAGTTCAGGAAAAGACAGCGCCGAATAGTGACGTTGACCATCAAATACCAGATGTTCATAGACTTCATCGGACAGGACTAAAATATTGGTGTCGCGAATCAGTTCAATCAGCGTCAACCAATCTTGCTTGCTCCAAATGGCACCACTCGGGTTATGTGGTGTGTTGATAATGATCAGTTTGGTTTTGGCCGTAATGGCTGATTTGACCTGCTCCCAATCGACTGAAAAATGTGGGGGTTGGAGCGCAATATGAATGGCTTTACCACCAACTAACGCAACACTTGGCGCATAGCTGTCATAACTGGGGTCAAAAATGAGGACTTCATCATCCGCATGGACTACGGCTTGAATGGTGGCAAAAAGGCCAATGGTTGCGCCCGGAGTGATGGTAATTTCAGTCATCGGGTCGAGCTGAATCTGATCGCGTTGTGCAAATTGCTGCGCCAGTTGCTCGCGTAACAACCAGACCCCATCGCCTGGAGCATACTGATTGAAACCACTTTGAGTGGCCTGTGCTAAAGCATCTAGCAGTTCAGCGGGGGCTTCGAAGTCTGGGAAACCTTGGGATAGATTTAGGGCATTTAAGCGCTGCGCCATGGCAGTCATGGTGCTGAAAATAGTGACGCCTTGTGCAGGCAGTTTAGATGAAGGCAACTGAATCATGAATGCTTAAAAGTGTCTAAATATCAGCCCAAAATAGCATATTCATCCCCTTTTACTTATGCAAATTTTGCATGTAGGACAGGGGTAAAGCATGCTTTTTTATGGATTGCTTTTATAAGAGCTGTTCAACTGCCGCGCGAATAATCCCCAGTGCTAAGCCAATAAATGCACCGACTACCACACCATTGACCCGAATCATATGCAAGTCGCCACCGACTTCATTTTCGATCTTGTCAATCATCACACTGGAGTCCCATTCGTGAATACGTTCGCTGATAAAACGAATGACTTTTTCGCTGTATTGGTCGCTGAGATTGACCGCAATGCCACTGAGGCGTTGATTAAGCAAGTCTCTGACGGCTTGATTGGAGATGATGTTTTCCCCAATTTGTTGAATGGATACACGGATGTTGTGAGCAATGCCAGAATCTGGTTTTTGTAAGTCTTGTTTAATGGCATCACATAAAATGACCACTGCACCGCTAATAAAATTCAGGACTTGTGGGCTATCCAGCAGGGCATCTTTGGTTTGGTTTAAACGCTGGCTGGCCCTACTGTCAGTGTCTGCCAGTTCGAGCATGAGCGCGTGCCCCATCGCTTCAATCTTTTGACGCCACGGATGCTCAGGATCGGCCAACATCGACTCGACTCGTTGAATGAGTGAGTCGATGGTTCTTTGCTGCACATCGATGCCAATCCAACTGGCCCCTTTGGCCAGTTTCCAGACCCCGAGTTCTTTGAACAAGGTTCGGGTTAACTCACGACTTTGTTCAGGATGTTGGGTCATCCAGTCATGCGCCAAGTCGAGTCCGCGTTGTAATACATCTTGATGGAAATCATTTTCCAGTACTGCACGCAGCATTTCACTGGCCAAATGATTGACCTGAGTGTTACGCACCCATTGCACGCTGTTACTTTGAATAAAGCGTCCGATTTGTTCTTGTCCCACAAACTCAAAGACTTTAGGCACCGTTTGTTGAATGACTTGAGTGACTTGTAGGTTGTTTTGTGGGTTGGCGAGCCATTGACCAACCGCCAAAGACAGGTCGGTACTTTGCAGGCTTTTTTCCACCACTTGTGGAGAAAGAAAGTTCTCTTGTACAAAGCGGCCCATAGACTCTGCAATACGGTCTTTGTTACGGGGAATAATTTCGGTGTGATCGCGTAAAAACTTTGGAATCGGCATTTTCCCAAAGGGATTACGGAACAGCACAGTAATGGCATACCAGTCAGCCAAGCCGCCGACCACACCTGCTTCGGCGGATAACATTAAAATATGAATGATCCAGACTTTGTCTGTGGGGACAAACTTGGCAACGACCATCAGCAGCAGCCATGTCACCACTGCCGTGATCAAGGCAATGGTGGCAAAACGTTTGCTGCGTTTCAGACTCGATGGGACGGATTGAGGTTCATTCATAGGCAGGCTCTATGCTTTATTTGCTTGTCGACGCGGGGTTACTCGGTTCAGGCGGTGGGAGCACTTCACCGGTTGGGCTCAAACCGTATTTTCCACCCAGCGATTTTAAAATCAGCGTGGCATCAAAGGCATCGCTTGGTGCCGATTTTTGGTCTTTAAAGCATTGAATGCTGTATGACACTTGCACGGGGTCAATGTCGACTACACGTGGTACATCGTAGAACGGATCAGGCCAAAAGGCTGGATGGCGAGAATAATAACCATATGGGTAGTAAGGCATTGGGTTTGAATACACCACGGCCTGCCTTGGTGGTTGGTTCTGGTTGCTCGGGTCATTCAGTACTTTAAAGAAGCGATAACCATTTTGCACTGTGGTTTGCGCAGCTTTGACCAGAGTGATTTCTTCAGCCGTGCCATAGCTCATATTTGGGCGCGCTTGGAAGCTGATGCGATAAGTCGAGGTGTTTAATGGCGTATTACTAAACCGACCTAACTGGTCGAAGGTTAAGGGCTTTGAGGGGGTAGAAGCACAGCCTACTAAACTTAGACCCGTCGCCAGTGCACAGGCGATTAAAATTTTCTTCATGAGATAGACTCCTTAGCACAGAGGGAGAAGCCGAACAGTTAAAAATGGCTGTTGGGCTGAGTCAAAAAATCCAGTTCTTCTTGGCTTGAATTGCGGCCAAGGACTTGGTTCCGATGCGGATAGCGTCCAAAACGATCGATAATCTCTTTGTGACGCTGTTCAAAATCGAGGTTAATCGGATTGCCTAAGTCTTCGAACAATTTTAAAGCATATTGATGAATAATTTTCGATTCACTATGCATAAAGGGCATATATAAAAAACTGCGTTGTATGGGTGGTACCGCTGCATCCAGTTGTAGCGTGATGGCTTCTTGCGCCAAAGCCAAGGCCAAGGCGTCTTGAGCAAAGGCCAAAGAACTGTTGCGATACAGGTTTCTCGACAGTTGATCGAGCACAATAATTTCAGCCAAACGCCCTTCAGCACTACTGCGCCAAGACCATAGCTCAGCATGCGCCGCTTGTTGATGAATTGTCTTAAATTTTTCTTCGATGAGTGCATCGAACGCATCATTTTGGCTAAACCACCAGCTTTGGTTTTTGGGATCGAACCAAAAATCTAAAATTTCTTGATAATTCATAAAGTTTACAATTCTTTAGCATTTATTCTTCAATACAATCACACTTTTGACATGTCTAATAGCGTAACTTTGTGATAAATATTTTCCGAAAAAATAGAACAGATGGTTTACTTGAAAATAGGACTGGGTGTAATGTGCCGAATTAAAATCACGTTATACTGATATAAACTGATGATTTTATTTTATTCGTCGTTGTAATTGTTTCTTCCAAAAAGTGAGATTGTAATGGGTCAACCCGCATCTAAATCTACAGCTGTGTTACCGACTTGGGTCAATTCATCACTTTTGCAAGGGATGTTACGCGGGATTGAGCGCGAAAGTTTGCGCATGCAAAGTGATGGCTTTTTATCACAAGCCGATCATCCGCAAGCTTTGGGTTCTGCGCTGACTCATCCGCATATCACGACAGATTATTCAGAAGCTTTATTAGAATTTATTACGCCACCCCAGCCCAGCATTGCTGAGGCGTTGCATTATTTAAAAGACATTCATAGTGTGGCGCATCGTCATTTGGAACATGGTGAAAAGCTCTGGCCGCTGTCCATGCCCTGCATGTTGGATGACAATGACGATAAAATCCGTTTAGCCCAATATGGCAGCTCAAATATTGGGAAGTTCAAGACCTTGTACCGCCATGGTTTAGGGGTACGTTATGGTCGTCGTATGCAAACCATTTCAGGTTTACACTATAACTTATCTTTTCCAGATCAACTGTTTGAACAATTACAACAACATGAAACAGATGAAGCACTAAAAGCCTTATCTGCACAAGACTATCGTAGTCACCGCTATTTTGGATTGATCCGCAACTTTATTCGCCTTACGCCGTTGGTGATGTTTTTGGTCGGGGCAAGTCCATCGGTCTGCCAGTGTTTTATGACAGGACGTGAACATCATTTATTGCCATTGCTGCGTGGGACGTTATATTTACCCTATGCGACTGCTTTACGCATGGGACGTTTTGGTTATCAAAACTCAGCACAAAAGCAGCTTGGTATTCATTACAACAATATCGACGGTTATCTCGAAGGCCTACAAAAGGCAGTCAAAACCGCTTATGCGCCGTTTAGTCGCTTAGGTCTCAACGATGCGCAGGGCGAGCCGATTCAGATTAATGATCATGTCTTGCAAATTGAAAATGAGTACTACAGTTTGGTGCGTCCAAAGCAAGTACCGCAAGCAGGTGAAACGCCATCACAAGCGCTGAGCAATCGTGGTGTCGGTTATGTAGAACTGCGTGCGGTGGATGTGAACCCATATAGCCCAATTGGGATCAATGAAGATACCGCAGGTTTCTTAGAAGTGTTGGCGCTGTATTGCTTACTGCTGGATAGCCCAGATTTATTAGCCGCAGAGCAAGATCAAATCGAGAAAAACCAAGCGGAAGTGGTCAATCGTGGTCGTGCACCGAATGCTGCAATTGCTGTGGGTGAGCAATCGTTTCCAATTGAAGCATGGAGTCAGTCTCATTTAGAGGCTATGCAAGAACTGGTTGTATTGTTAGATCAGTGCTATGACACCACACTGTATAGTAAAGCGATGACAGTCATGCAACAGAGAGTCGCTGAAGTTGATGATACTTTGTCGGCGCAGATGATCGAAGATACTCTGGAAGCGGGTGGGACATGGGGCTTTGGTAGCCAAATGGCCGCACAACATGCATCGAGTTATGAGCGTCATCAGTTGAGTGCAGAGACATGGGCTTATTTTGACGATTTAGCCACGCAATCACTGCAACAACAACAGCAATTAGAGCAAGACAGTCAACTGAGTTTTGAACAGTACCTTGCACAATTTAGATAAAAAATTAAGAGGATTGACCATGCAATGGAGTTATCGCTTCGTGAGTGGTGTTTTGGTTTTAGCCAGTATCATCGGGATGGCCTTTGCCTTGTATTTAGAGCACGGCCCCCTACAGTTAAACCCATGTCCACTCTGTGTGTTCCAACGTGTGGGACTGATTGGACTGGGGATTATTTCGCTGATTGCTTTTTTGCATAACCCTGCATCGAATGGTTTTAAACGCTTTTATGCATTTTTAGGCAGCCTATCGATCTTATGGTCGGCAGGTGTGGCAGCACGTCACGTGTGGTTACAGAGCTTACCGCCTGATCAAGTGCCGAGCTGTGGCCCAGGCTTGGATTATTGGTTAGACACGTTGCCGCTGCGTGCTGTGTTTGAGCAAGTTTTAACAGGTTCAGGTGAATGTGCACTGGTAGATTGGACTTTCTTGGGTCAGTCTTTACCTGTGTGGTCTTTGGTGTTTTTTGTGGCACTGGCGTTGATTAGTCTGTGGCAATTGTTGCGTAAATATCCAAGCCACGCGAAGAAAAAATAATAAAGATAAAAAAAGCCAACGTGATGTTGGCTTTTTTATGAGGTGAATGAGGGGGCCTAGGTGAGCGCAATGCCCTCTAAGTCATCCAACCCGATCATATATTCATGCACTTGACCATATTCCGTTTCAGTTGGATTTGGATAGAACCAATTTACGATTTGTTCGGCAACACTGGCATGGGTGTGTAGCTCAAAATGGTTTAAGCCATAGAAAATGGCTTTATGTGAATCGGGAACTTTCAGTTGAAAGCGTGGATTCATATGCTCGCCTAAGGCACTTTTTACACTGACCAAATAATCCCCAATCACATTGAGCGCACGATATTTGCGATGTTCAAACTCAATAGTACCTGCCACCAAGAAGGTATTGATATGGGAGGGCAATGGAGCAGGTTTACGGTTGTCATCAACATGACCAATACGCGCTTCATTATGTTCCCAGTCATCATCCCGCACACTGCCATGACGTAAGTCTAAAATACCGTTGCTGCGAATGTTGACGATATGCCCAATAATTTTGACAAATGGGAAACGTCCCAGTTTGTCCTGCAAATGAAAGCCAAAGCGTTCTAAAGCCGCACCATGATGGGGAGAACCAATACAGACCATGTTTTCCACCACATGAATCCAGCTTTGCATATTTTGTTTGCCATAGAACAGCGCACTGCGTGAAACCAGTCCGCCCATACTGTGCCCAATCAGATCGATTGAGCTAATCCGTGGGTTGCGGTTGAGTAAGTCTTGTAGTGAGTTGGCAAAGCTACGCCCATTGGCTGAAATACGACGACCCGTGTTGTAGTTGAGATATAGCATGGTATTTTGCGCGCGTTGCGCCAGCAGCTTTTCCCCTATACCTCCATAACGCGCCGTGCTCCAGTACAAATGGTTCATGCATAGACCATGGACCATAATCACCACGCGACCAGACAACTCGCCTTGCTGGATAGCACCGTAATGATCATAAAACACCATCGGTAGCGCCACAGGGTTGTGATATTTCAGTAAATAGTCGCCCAAAATGCCGTTGATTGCACCAACTAAATAATGCATGGTTGGGGTTAAGGGTTTGCGATGCAAATTTGGAAATTTTTCAATGATATGACGCAAACTTGGCGCCAATAAATAGCTACCGTAGTTTTGCAAGGTATTGAAGGAAAATTGGTAAATTTTTTCAATCGACCGTGTCGACAGAAACTTCTTGGAACTGGTTTCATTCATCCCAAATAAACTGATTAAAATTTCACGCTGAATGGCCTGAATTAAATCGTGGACGACGTCACCTAAGCGAGTTGTCACCAACTGAGCAATCCCTTCAAGCAGGTCGGCTTGGCTGGGAGGAGTACGATCCCATTTACAATAGGTCTCGTGCAGAGGCGTTAAACTTGGCATTTTTTCTACCCTTGTGTTTCTGTGTCCAAAGGGACTTTATTTTTTTCAACGATCACGGTATAAATTCTTAGCACTCTAGCTTATCTAATTCATCTCGAACAACTTTTACAATAGCGATGAATACACAGATGACCTTATTTTTTTGTCTGACAATTTTTATATCCATACAAAATAATACAGTCGGCTGATGCCATCTCTTTTGAGTTCAATAAAAATGATGTAGAAGAGTAAATGTACAGCATGAATATTATTTATTTACATGGCTTTCAAAGCAGTTCTTTATCGATTAAAGGTCAATTGCTGAAACGCTATTGCGAATCTCGTCCACAGTGGCACGTGCATTTGCCAGACTTGAACATGCCGCCACATTTGGCCTTAGAAAAATTGGCCGCCTTGATTCAGGAGCTGGATCAGGTAGTGCTGGTGGGCAGTAGTTTAGGTGGGTTTTATGCGACACAACTGGTCGCGAAGTTGGCAGTACCGGCTGTGCTGATCAATCCAGCTATGCAACCATGGCATTTGTTCCGAGATCTATTTGGTGCGACGCAACTGCCCTATAAAGTCAATGAACATTGGACGCTCGATGATGCGCAATTGGACTATTTAGAGCAGATTGAGCTGCCATTTGTGCAAGATGCAGACAAAATTTTAGTGTTATTGCAACAAGGCGATGAAGTTTTGGATTATCGTGAAGCACAGCGCTATTATAATGGCGCAGCGCTCGTGATCTCGGAAACGCAAGGCAATCATGCGATGGAAGATTTCGCAGACAAAATACCGATGGCATTACAGTTTTTATCGGACTGCTTAAAATAAGGAAACAGTACAACGTGTCTCAATATACGGCTCAATCGCTTGAAGTATTATCTGGTTTAGATCCGGTACGTCGTCGTCCCGGCATGTATACCGATACCACACGCCCAAACCATTTGGCGCAAGAGGTTATTGATAATGCAGTCGATGAGGCACTGGCCGGTCATGCCAACAAAATTACCGTCACTGTTTATAAAGATGGTTCGCTCTCAGTCGAAGACAATGGTCGTGGCATGCCTGTCGATATTCACCCCGAATATGGTCAAAGCGGGATCGAGATCATCCTGACCAAGCTGCATGCAGGTGGTAAATTCAGTACCGATAACTACCAGTTTTCAGGCGGTTTGCATGGTGTTGGGATTTCCGTGGTGAATGCTTTATCTAGCCGAGTCGAAGTAGAAGTTCAGCGTCAAGGCAACCTCTACCAAATGGCCTTTGAGCACGGTGAACCGACTGCGCCCTTGACGGTGTTAGAAGGCAAAGCTCCGAAGCGTGCGACAGGAACCACCGTTCACTTTTGGCCTGAAGCAAAATATTTTGATTCCCCGAAATTTGCCCTGAAAGCGCTGAAGCACAACTTAAAAGCCAAAGCCGTTTTGGCGGCAGGTTTGCAAATCAATTATGTCGACCAAATCAATGACGAAAAAATCGTTTGGCAGTTTGAAAATGGCCTCGTCGATTATTTGATGGATGAAATTGAAGATCGTGAGATTCTGCCTCATCCAGCCTTTGTGGCAACAGGAGATGCTGAGCGTGCCAGTGCCGAATTTGCCATTTGTTGGAATGTCGATGGCGGTGAGTTGGTCCAAGAAAGCTATGTGAACCTAATTCCCACTGCGCAGGGCGGGACTCATGTGAATGGTCTACGCTCAGGTGTGACCGATGCGATGCGCGAGTTTTGTGAACTGCGTAATTTGCTGCCACGCAATATGAAGCTGTCGGCTGAAGATGTTTGGGATGGTGTGAACTATATTTTATCGTTGAAGTTCCAAGAGCCACAGTTTTCAGGCCAAACCAAAGAGCGTTTATCCAGCCGTGAAGCGTCAGGCATTGTTCAAAACATTGCTAAAGATGCTTTTGCACTGTGGTTGAACCAAAACTCCGATATTGCCATGCAGTTGGCGGAAATGGCGATCTCAAAAGCAGGTCGTCGTCTGAAAGCTGCGAAAAAGGTTGAACGTAAGAAAATTGTGGCGGGGCCGACTTTACCCGGCAAACTGTCAGACTGTGTTGGACATACCTTAGAAGAGTCTGAACTGTTCATTGTGGAAGGGGATTCTGCAGGTGGTTCAGCCAAGCAGGCACGTGATAAAAACTTCCAAGCGATCATGCCTATTCGTGGGAAAATCTTAAATACGTGGGAAGTCTCTTCCGATGAAGTCTTGGCTTCGCAAGAAGTGCATAACATTGCCATTGCGATCGGGGTCGATCCGGGGTCGGATGATTTATCCGAATTACGTTATGGCAAGATCTGTATCTTGGCCGATGCTGACTCGGATGGTCTACATATTGCGACGCTGCTGTGTGCTTTGTTTGTGAAACATTTTCCGATCTTGGTTGAAGAGGGACATCTGTATGTGGCGATGCCACCGCTGTATCGAATTGATGATGCAAAAGATGTGCACTATGCCTTGGACGATGATGAGCTTGAAAGCATGTTAAAAAAATGCAAAACCAAGAACCCGCAAATTACTCGATTTAAAGGTTTGGGTGAAATGAACGCAAGCCAACTGCGTGAAACCACGCTGGATCCAAACACACGCCGTTTGGTGCAATTAGATTTGGATGACAGTCATTTTACTGCAGGTTTATTGGATAAATTGCTGGCAAAAAAACGTTCGAGTGACCGTAAAGAATGGTTAGAGCAGAAAGGTAACTTGGCCGAGTTGGTGGTTTAAGTACGATTAAGGACAAAACAAAAAGCCCGCACATTGCGGGCTTTTTGCTTTGCAGATGAGCAATAAAATTGCGCTTAATCTGTGCAGAATTTTTTAGATCAATCGATTGAATTAGGCGAAATGAATTGATTTGGAACAAATGATGTATACAAGTTTGTATGCAGAAAAGTAGTCATTTGGGCGAAAATCTACCTAAAATACAGTGTATTTAAAAATTAATAAATGATTGAAAAATATTAAGATAATTAAAAATTTGATAATGATTTTCACATCATAAAACCCTGCTTGGCATAGAAATTGAATTGGCACTCATAGCGCGAATAACAATCATGCATTGCAAAATGCACCCTAAGTTTCAAGTTTGGAGAAAATCAAGATGTTCCAACAAAAATTACTCACTAAAACATTCCTTGCAACTGCAATGATGGGGACTATTGCTTTGACAGGTTGTTCAAAACCTGCGGAGAAAGCGGAAACAGCAACGTCTGAGCCAACAGCGGCAGTGAGTAGTGCTGACACCATCAAAGTCGGAATTTTGCACTCGCTCTCAGGCACCATGGCAATTTCTGAAACCTCTCTCAAAGACACAGCATTGATGACCATCAATGAAATTAATGCCAATGGTGGGGTACTGGGTAAAAAATTAGAACCTGTAGTGGTCGATCCAGCATCTGATTGGCCTTTATTTGCTGAAAAAGCACGTCAACTCATTACCCAAGATAAAGTCGCGGTGATTTTTGGTTCATGGACATCGGTATCGCGTAAGTCAGTGTTACCTGTGGTAGAAGAGTTGAATGGTTTATTGTTCTATCCCGTGCAATATGAGGGGCAGGAACAGTCGAAAAATATTTTCTATACAGGCGCCGCACCGAACCAACAGGCGATTCCTGCGGTGGAATATTTGATGAGCGAAGAGGGCGGTAAAGCAGAGCGCTTTGTTCTACTCGGTACGGACTATGTCTACCCACGCACCACCAATAAAATTTTACGTGCGTTCTTGAAGTCCAAAGGTGTGGCCGATGCGGACATCATGGAAGAGTACACCCCCTTCGGTCATAGTAACTATCAAACCATTGTTGGGAATGTGAAAAAATTTGCTGCAGGTAAGAAAACCGCGGTCATTTCAACCATCAATGGTGATTCTAACGTACCGTTCTATCGTGAGCTGGGTAACCAAGGCATTAAAGCTTCGGATATTCCAGTCATGGCTTTCTCTGTGGGTGAAGAAGAACTCCGTGGTATTGATACCAAACCATTGGTTGGACATTTGGCTGCTTGGAACTATTTCATGTCGGTGAAAAATCCAACCAACACCGAATTTGTCAATAAAATGAAGCAGTATGCGGTGCAGTATAAGCTGCCGAATGCTGACAAAATCGTGACCAATGATCCGATGGAAGCCACCTATGTGGGCATCAATATGTGGAAACAAGCGGTTGAAAAAGCAAGCAGCACCGATGTTGATAAAGTTCGCGTTGCGATGGCTGGTCAAGAGTTCAAAGCACCATCAGGCTATACCTTAAAAATGGATGCTGAAAATCATCATCTACAAAAACCTGTGATGATTGGTGAAATTCGTGGTGATGGTCAGTTTGACGTGGTCTATAAAACACCAAATGTGATTAAGGCGGAACCTTGGAGTCCGTACATTCCTAAATAATTTTCTTAAGCGTTGAGCCTGCTGCGATCGCTGTGGGCTTTTCAGTAAGCACATCCCGATGCGGGATGTTTTAAGCAAGCTTAAGGAAGTCATATTATGAATCTTAAATTTTTTTGTGCTGCACTGATGTGCGCAATTGCACAGCTTGTGAGCAGCAGTGTTTGGGCTGAAGAGGCTCAACTTTCTGCTCAGACCCAAAACGTATCAGCATCGAATGATACGATTCAACGTTTTGTCAAAGCTGAGTTTGCTGAGCGCCGTGCCATGCTCAACCAATGGCCAGGGACGATTGAAGAATTTGATCGATTGGTGGCACTGATCGACAGGGATGAGCTGTATCGGGACAGTGCAGGCACGACGTATATCTTAAAAAATAATGAAAAATTATTGCGTTATCCCGATGAGCAAGTGATTGAAACTTGGCCGGGGGATTTGTCTCAGGTAACTTTGGTCAACACCTTACGTAAAGCCTTAAACTTTGGGCAGGCACAGGCCAAATTAAAATCTGAAGAATCTGCCCAACGTTTAGCAGCCATTGATATTTTAGAAAATAATCTGTCTGAACTGAATGTTGCGCAGATTAATCAGCTCTATCTGCATGAACAAAATAATAAAGTCAAACAGCGCTTGGCGCAGCTCAAAGCACGCCTCGACTTTGAAAGTCCAGATGTTTTAGTCCAAATTCAGGCTGCTAAAGTCCTTACCGACTCCAACCGTCCCGAGGTGCTGGCACTGGTTGAGCAGGCTTTAACTCAATCAAATTTAAACCCAGAACTCAAAGCCGTGTTGGTGGATGCAAAAAGTCAGATTAAAACACGGATTCAGGCCAGTGAATGGGCTGGACATGTGTTTTCAGGTTTCAGTACAGCCAGTATTTTACTGCTAGCAGCGCTCGGTTTAGCCATCACTTATGGTCTGCTTGGTGTGATTAATATGGCGCATGGTGAGTTGATTATGATAGGGGCCTATACCACCTATGTGGTGCAAAGCTTGTTTAAGACATACTTAGGCAGTTATGTCGATTGGTATTTAATTGCAGCTATTCCTGCGGCGTTTGTGGTAAGTGCACTGATTGGCATGTTGATTGAACGGACGGTAATTCGACCACTATATGGTCGTCAGTTGGAAACGCTGTTGGCGACTTTTGGCGTCAGTCTGATTTTGATGCAATTGGTACGGATGATTTTTGGCGCACAAAATGTTGAAGTCTCGAATATTTCTTGGTTATCGGGGGGGATAGCGCTGAGTCCAAGTTTGATGCTGCCGTATAACCGGATTGCCATTATTGTGTTTACGGTTGTGGTGCTACTGCTGTTGGTTTACCTGCTCAATAAAACCCGCTTTGGTCTGTTTGTTCGTGCCGTAACACAAAACCGTCAAATGGCACGTGCTGTCGGTATCCGCTCTAGTCGTATCGATATGTTGGCCTTTGGGCTGGGTTCAGGCTTAGCTGGTCTAGCAGGCTGTGCCTTAGCACAAGTGGGCAATGTTGGGCCTGATTTGGGTCAGAACTACATTATCGATGCTTTCTTGGTTGTTGTGGTGGGTGGTGTCGGGCAAGTTTGGGGAGCTGTGCTGGCGGCGCTTGGTTTAGGGATCAGCGGTACGGTCCTTGAAATTGGGATGGGGGCTGTTCTTGCAAAAATTATTCTACTGGTTCTTGTGATTTTGTTTATTCAAAAACGTCCACAAGGTTTGTTTGCCATCAAAGGCCGTTTTGTGGAGTAAGCGCATGAAAATCACTTCTTTATTTTCCGATAAACCTTATAGTGCACTCGCTATTGCGGTCTGCTTTGCGGTGATGTTGATCCTGCCTTGGTTACATTTACTACCAGTAGATTCAGCCTTTCATCTCTCTGCGTATTGGGTCACCTTGATTGGCAAAATCATGTGTTTGGCTCTGGTGGCTTTGGCGCTAGACTTGGTTTGGGGTTATGCAGGCATTTTAAGCCTAGGCCATGGCTTGTACTTTGCGCTTGGTGGTTATGCCTTTGGTATGTATCTGATGCGCCAGACGGCAGGTGATAGCCTGCCTGACTTTATGCGGTTTTTAAGCTGGACTGAACTGCCGTGGTATTGGGTGGGCAGCAATCATTTCTTATGGGCTTTGGCCTTGGTGGTGTTGGTGCCTGGTATGGTGGCCTTCATCTTTGGTTTCTTTGCCTTTCGCTCGAAAATTAAAGGCGTGTATTTCTCAATTATTACGCAGGCCATGACATTTGCTGCGGCACTGTTATTTTTCCGTAATGAAACAGGCTTTGGCGGAAACAATGGGTTTACAGGCTTTAAGACTATTTTAGGCATGGACATCACTTCTGCTCCTATGCGTGCCACCTTATGTTCCCTAACGGCTTTGGTGTTGATGTTGTGCTTTGTGGGGTTGCGTCATTTAATGAATAAACCCTACGGTCGTGTGCTGGGGACAATTAGGGACAGTGAAAACCGCTTGCAGTACTTGGGTTACCGCACGTTGTGGTACAAGCTTTCTGCATGGGTGCTGTCCGCAGTAATTGCAGGTATTGCAGGAGCCTTGTATGTGCCTCAGGCTGGCATTATTAACCCGAGTGAAATGAACCCCGTCAATTCGATTGAAATGGCGGTATGGGTGGCTGCGGGTGGGCGCGGAACTTTGATTGGCCCAATTTTGGGTGCAGGGTTAATTAATGGCGTAAAAACCTATTTCACCGTGGCTTATCCAGAAGCATGGTTATTGATCTTGGGTGCTTTATTTATTGTAGTCACCATTTTCTTACCCAAAGGTGTCATTGGTCTGTTTGACCGTTTTAAAAAGGAGCGTAGCGAATGAGTGAGCTAATACAACCTCATGGTGGCCATGCTTCAGACGGCTATGGACGTCCCAAAGAACAAGGCGCCGACTTCAGTCATGGGATTGCACTGTACTTGGAGAAAGTTAGTGTTTGGTTTGATGCATTTCGTGCCTTAAATGATTTATCGCTATACATCCAAGAAGGGGAGCTACGCTGCATCATTGGGCCCAATGGGGCAGGTAAAACCACACTAATGGATGTGATTACGGGAAAAACCCGACCGACAGAAGGCTCGGCTTTTTTTGGGCAAAACTATGATTTGGCCAAGATGAGTACCGAGCAAATTGCGGAAGCAGGCATTGGGCGTAAATTTCAAAAACCCACGGTGTTTGAAAATTTTAGTGTGATGGAAAACTTACTACTCGCTGCACCCAAAGATAAGCGCGTGAAGAAAAGCTTTTTTAGCAAACTTGACCCAGATGCACAGCTGGCTTTAGATGAGTCATTGGCGCAAATTCGCCTAGAAGAATGGGTACACAAACCTGCGGGGCTGTTGTCACATGGACAAAAGCAATGGTTGGAAATCGGCATGTTGCTTATGCAACGTCCTAAGCTGATTCTACTCGATGAACCCGTGGCCGGTATGACCGATGCCGAAACGGAACGAACCGCTGAGCTATGTTTAGAGTTAAAGAAAAATCACACCTTGGTGGTGGTTGAACATGACATGAGTTTTATCGATACCATCAGTGAAAAAGTGACGGTACTGGCTCAAGGGGCGATCTTAGCCGAAGGTACATTGGCTGAGGTACAGGCCAATGAGGATGTGATTGAGAAATATTTAGGACGTTAAGGAGACGACCATGTTAGAAGTCAAAGACGTCAATCAATTTTACGGTGGCAGTCATATTTTAAGAGATGTTTCATTTCAGGCCCCTGTGGGAGAGTGCTCCGTGGTGCTGGGGCGGAATGGCGTAGGGAAAACCACTTTACTGAAATGTTTAATGGGGATTTTACCGATCAAGTCCGGACAGATTCTACTTGATGGTCAGGACATATCGAAAATGAGTCCCGAGCAACGTGTGCGTGCAGGTTTGGCTTATGTGCCGCAAGGGCGTGATATTTTTTCAACCTTAACTGTCGAAGAAAATATCCTGATTGGCATGGCCAAGTTTAAGGGAGCGAAAACTCGAAGAGTGCCTGAGCATTTGTATGAAATTTTCCCAATTTTAGATGAAATGAAGCACCGCCGAGGTGGGGATTTATCGGGTGGGCAGCAGCAGCAACTGGCGATTGCGCGTGCTTTAGCATCAGAGCCTCGGGTATTGATTTTGGATGAGCCTACAGAAGGCATTCAACCTTCTATTATCAAAGACATTGGCCGAGTGATTCGTAAACTGGCGGATGGCGGCGACATGGCGGTGGTTTTGGTCGAGCAGTTTTATGATTTTGCCGAGGAGCTGGCCGATGCATATACCGTCATGGCCCGTGGACAAGTGATTGCGCAAGGGGCAGGCTGTGAAATGTCTGCAAAAGGTATTCGAGAATTGGTAGCGATTTAAGCTTTTTTATTCTCCCCCTCTTCCAAAGGGAGGGGGTGAGAATGATGAAAATGTTGAATGTTGTATCGCGATCTTAGTCTACTTTTAGAAATATACCGTCTGCCGAAACATTGTGCCCAAAACCACAGCTCATGATATTGGTTTCATTGACACGGATGGTGTGTCCCATTTTGGGATCGAAGGCGAACTTTAAATTAATTTTACAGTCATCGACCTGATATTGTGCTTGAGTTCGATTAAGCGGCATAGTGGTTTCAAATTCGCCAATATTGGGTCCATAGATGAGACTGCGTAATCCCATATAAAGACCATTAAATTCAATTTGATATACATTCTTAAGCGGTTTTACCTTAATCTGATTCCACTGCCCAAAGCCTGCATACTGCACATATTTACCTGCCAGTGTTGCTGACTGTTTAGGGGGTGGCAGTTGCTTTAAATTAAATTGACTGGATTTAGACTCAGCATCACGCAAAAACCATGCTCTAGCCCAAAGCGGTTTTCCCAACTTGCTATAACTTAAACCGACATTGTTGTTGGCAATTTCGACATCACGTTCAGTGAGGGATACACCACTTTCAGGTTGATTCATTAAACAAAAAGAAGACCACGTCGCCTGATACTGAAATTGCTCTAACGCTTTTTGATATTGTTTTTGATCATAAAATTTCTTACCAGTGCTGGCAGAGGTTTTGACTTTAGCACAACCTTGGCGAAGTTCTTGTTCAAAGGTATCGTCTGCTGAAGCGAGTGTGCTTACAGTCAAAAGCCCAATCAAGAATGGATACTTAAGCATGATTTGATTCCATTTTCGTTATGCTTTGAATAAAACATAGGGAGCTATTCGAAGTAAAGGGACAATCTTTAGGGGCTCGTAATTATTCAAGATAGAGGGATGATAGAAACTGAAAAATTACTCATACAAATTGTTTGAGCAGTGTGCTTTTAGACGCGTTAAGCTAATGCAAAGCAACAACAATAAGAGCAGCCATATGGACACATTATTATTAAGTATTCAGCCCAATGCTTTGGAAACGTTGATTTTAGAATCTATTTCTGTCGACGATGTGCTGAATTCGGAGCACATCGAGTCACACCTGCTTTTAGGTAAAAACTGGAAAATCTTACAGACCTTATTGCAAGGCAGTTTTAAGTCTGGCACTTCATTACTGGCCTTGAGTGTGCAAGCCGAGCATCACTTGGCAGAGCGCCAAAAACAACTTACAGAGGTACGTTATAACACCGCGGTTCGTGTAGTTGAAGTTCAAGAGGCTTTAGTAAAACTTGATATCGATGACTTTAAAAAACATATGCAAACCACGTGTTTGAAACGCTTAGAACAGGAGCATGGCATCCAGACCGAATCGATTGAATTGCAATTTGCCGAGTTGAGTTTAGTCTTTGCTCAGCTCAGAAACTTTTATGAACATGTGGCCAAGCATACGTATGCCGTGATCAGCGTCACCAGTGACAATTTAGTCCCGACCTCACTGATTTAACAGCAGTTGCATCAACAGCAGATCACGCCATTGCCCAAACTTTTGTCCGACTTGGGGCATATAGCCAGTTTGTACAAAGCCAAACTTTTCATGCAAAGCAATTGAAGCCAGATTGGCGTGGTCAATCCCTGCAACCATGACATGCATGTGCTGCATTTTTGCTTGTTCAATCAAATACGCTAAAAGCTGTTGACCTAAGCCCTGACGGGCATAGTTGGGTGAAATATAAATCGAGTGCTCAACGGTATAACGATAGCCTGAAAAATTACGGAAGGTGGCATAGTCTGCAAAGCCAGCAATAGCCTGCGTTTCTTGGTCTTCCACCACGCAAAATGGAAATTGGTTTTGTTGAAAGTGTAGTAGTTGTTTTTGGAAATGCGCTAAATCATAGGCATGTTCATTCCAAGTGGCCATGCCATGTAAGACTTCTGCATTATAAATATTTTGGATCGCGGGCAGATCGTGTTCAGTAGCTGGACGAATGAGAAAAGACATGAGGGCAAGGTTGTATGCGTTGGGAGGGGTATCATGCTGCTTTTGCATAAAAAAAAGCAAGACAGAAGTCTTGCTTTTGGATATTCACAAAAGTGAATTAGAAGTGGTATTTGATTAATGCGCTTACGTCATTTTGGTCTAAACCTTTGATGGCGTATTTGTTGTTCCAAACTGAGTGCTCAACACCCACATAAAGACGTGTATCTGGAGAAATGTGTTTACCTACATTCCATTTCCATTGAGTTGTCCAGTTTAACTCACTTGCATGAGTTGCATTTTCACCTGTTGACCAGTCAAGGAAGCCGTCAATAAGAAAATCTTCTGAACCAAGTTTAACTGGGATACCGTAGGCAGCAGTCATTTGGTAGTCATCAGTAGTCCCTTTTTCATTGTCTGCTTTGTAGAAGTTAAGCTGAGCATATTGGAAATAAGGAATAGCAAGATCAAAACCAATACCATAGAGGTAGTTATTGAAGTCTGCACCTGGGTAGTTAGAGCTGTTCGCTTCCCATGTTCCTGCAATTAAAATATCTTTGATCGGACCAGCTTCTAATTTAGTCCCTGTCACTGCGCTTAAGCTTAAACGAGGAGAAAGCTCGAAATATGTGCTGTTTTCAAAGTCATTGTGAGCACGGTCAGCAAAGCCGAAAAAATCACCATATTTTAACTTAGCAGTATATTCTACAGTTGCAGTCGTGTGGTGGTTGTTGTCATCCATATTTACAGGATGAGCATAGTTTTCACCATATAAACCAGTGATGCTAAAGTCTTGCCAAATCGGCGCAGCTTGAGAAATTGCCGCAGCAGAAGATAATGCTACGAAAGCAGCAATTTGAGTCAGTTTCATGAATATTTCCCCAAAAAATCGGATACAGGATACCGATTATTAAGCAAAAATAAAGCCAAATTTGACGAACGTCATGGAAAATAGATATCAAAAAGAGCCATTTTTTATACTTTTTTTACCAAATGGTTTAATGTTGCCTTTCAGGCATGACACTTAATTTGATATGGACCTTCTTGGAAAAAATGTTAGGTGATTGAATAATAAATTTAGCAATATCGACATGATACAGCTCGGGAAAATCCTAGAATGGAACAGGGTTTGCACTTATTTGGGGGATGTTTGCAAAGAATGAATGATCGATGTTTGCAGTCATTCCTGCCGTAATTGAAGTTGTCATAATCATGAGATTTTTTTGTTCATTCTAGCCAATGAAGTCACGTGAATAGTTAGAAGATGGAATCAAATCCATCTGTTTTTAGCCATGCAAGTAAGGGCTTGTCACAATAAGTATCCTTTTCATATTTTTTTAAAAATATCACTTGCATAATTTTCAGTTAGGCCCGATATTCAAAGGAGAAGGACACAGATCTGCAGACTCAAAAGTGTTCATCATTCAATCGATGGAGGTTACATTCCAAAGCAATTGAAGATGCTCGAATACTGTTAAAACAGTAAGTTACAAGTGTGCCAAGAGATAAAAATCTTCGTACAAAAAAAGAGTCGAATAAAGAAAGAGAGAGGATGTTATTTTATGAACATAGAAATCCGTACAGATAAAAACATTCAAAATAGTGACCGTTTAATTAGTTATATACGCGAAGAGCTGAATCAAGAATTTCAACGTCACAGTGAGCGCATTACCCACTTTTCAGTGCATCTAAGTGATGCCAATAGCCATAAAGGCGGAGATGACGACATTCAATGTATGATTGAAGCGCGTCCAGCAGGTTTAAAACCCGTGGTTGTAAATCATAAAGGTCATAATGTCGATACTGCGATTCATGGTGCGATCGATCGCCTTAAACGTAGTTTAGAACATACCTTTGAAAAAAATGATAAACCACGTGCTGGCCAACCTGTATATGCAGATCAGGATGATGGCCTAGTTGATGATGAGGAAGATTAAACCTCACCGAATTTAAAAAAAGCCCCTCAATCAGGGGCTTTTTTAATGCTGGGCACTCACTTTTATCCAACATTACGGATAACAAATGTCCCGTTTATTCGGCATAATAGAATAAACTGAATTGAAGAGCGTCATCTCCATGTTAACCGCGCAACAACAAGCTTTCGTGCAAGCACTTGAAGAATTAGATCTTCAACAAGTTCAACGTCTATTGACCGATGGGTTAAGTCTCAATTTTATCGATCCTGAAAAAGGACCTGTGATTTCTGTTTGGTCAGACGGCTTATTCAAATGGTGGGAAGCGATTTGCGAAGCGTATGAAGCAGGCGCACCGCTGTCAGAACAAGAAAAACAACAGACTCTAGCGGTACATTTAGACATTTTAGAACAACTGATTCATGGCAAAGCAAACTTGCATTTGTGGGATACAGAAGAAATTTATGGCCCACTTTGGGATGCGGCAAGTGCTGCATGTGCGCCTGCGGTCAAACGTTTGTTGGACGAAAAAGTCGATCCAAACACCAAAGATGAAGATGGTTTAACTATTTTATCTTCAATTAGCGATTTATTCTTTGATTGTGAATTTGACGAAATTAATTGGGCCGAAGCATTGGCTGAAGAAAAGCAAACCTTAGAGTTGCTTCGTCAGCATGGTGCAAAAATGACAAAAGAATTAGCTTAAACAGCGAGATCATCATGATGCAATTAAAACATTTAGGTTTATGTGTAGCCGCTGGGTTCAGTATGAATGCGATGGCCGCAGATTTTTCCTTTGACCGTCCGGGTTCAGGCATAGGGACAGGGATTACGCCTGTGGGGCAGTTGGCTTGGGAGCAGGGTTTGGCCAATGCGCACTATGCTGAATCGACCACGGCTGATGGTGAAAAAGTCAAAACCACCAGCTTAAATGCAGATATGTTATTGCGCACAGGTTTAGCTGAAAACATCGAATTGCAATTGGGTTGGGCTGGACCCTCTTGGCAACAAGTGAAAGTGGCTGGCCATAAGTCTGAAACAGACGGCTTGGGTGATGTCAGTGTCGGGGTGAAAGCGGCGATTCCCTTGGATGATGAGCGCCTGAGTATGGCGGTACTGGCTGAAGCGATTATTGCCACAGGTAATGATGGTTTCACCAATGAAGATGATATTTATAGCCTGTCATCTGTGGTGGCATACGATTATAGCGACCTCGTGTCGACATCCATCACCATGCGTTATGAAGTGCAAAATAGTGATTGGGCCATTTCTGCAATTCCGACTTTAGAGTACCAATTTACCGATAAACTCAGTGGTTTTTCTGAATTGGTTTACCGTAAAGCAGAAAGTCAAGACAATGAATATGCGCTCGGTACAGGTGTCATGTATGCGGTGAATAATCGGATGCAGTTGGACGCAAGTGTTGGTGTTGACTTAAATGGTTCAGATAAAAGTTATTATTCAGGACTTGGCGTTTCATACTTATTTTAATTAGAAAAAAGAACATATTATGAAAAAGCATCTTCATCTGAAACAGGGGATGAGCGGCAAAACGTGGTATCTAGCGCTGTCAGTATTGATCATCAATCTGTGTATCTGGGCCAGTATCCTAAACGTTCATGCGGAAACTCCACTTCTTTCAGCTGAAGATGCTTTTCCATTTACAGTGGAATCCACGACTGAGCATACGGCTCAACTGCACTGGAATATCCCTGAACAGTATTATCTGTATCAGCACAAATTTGAAGTGCAACAGGCGGGTCAGCCCCTTAAGCTTGAGCTACCGCCTGCGCATGATCTGTATGATGAAAACTATGGACACACCCAAGTTTATTATCAACAAGTACAATTTGACTTAGACACGCAGGCTTCACAAACTTATAAGGTGACTTGGCAAGGCTGTGCCAAAGATCGCATTTGCTATCCACCGCAAAGCATTGAGTTTAAAACCGATGTTAATGGCTTGGTTAGTCTGCAAGACCAAGCGGGTGGATCAAAACGACTGTTAGATTTAGCCGCGCAATCGAATCCGCAATTTGAGCCGATCAACCCAACGGTCACTGCTGAACCCGCCGCAACAGCTTCTGATACGATGGCTGCACAAGACCAAATTTGGTCTGAAGAGTTAGCCAAAAGCTCGTTGGCCTATGGTTTATTACTGTTCTTTGGCCTCGGGATATTACTGGCGTTTACGCCGTGTTCTTTACCGATGTTGCCGATTTTAACCTCTTTAATTATTCGCGATAGCAAAGGCCTGAAAGCATGGATGATTGCCTTAGTCTTTGTGTGCAGTATGGCCATGGTCTATGCCATTTTGGGCTTGGTGGCCTCATCTGCAGGTTTGAACTTCCAGCGTTGGTTACAACAGCCATCTACCCTGATTGCTTTTAGCATCCTGTTTGTTTTATTCGCGCTCAATCTATTTGGTTTGTTTGAACTTAAACTGCCGCAAGCCGTGGTGAATAAACTTGATCATATCCAGTCTATGCAAAAGGGTGGAAGCCTGATCAGCGCCGCGATTATGGGCATGATCTCTGCACTGTTGGTTGGACCGTGTATGACGGCGCCTTTGGCAGGTGCTTTATTATTTATTTCACAGACACAAAGTCAGTGGCAAGGGGCCATTTTGTTGTTCACCTTAGGCTTTGGTATGGGGACACCGCTGTTACTGGCAAGCGTGCTGGGAGCGAAGGTATTGCCTCGTGCTGGGCTGTGGATGAATCAGGTTCGGGTATTCTTTGCTTTCATCATGTTGGCTTTAGCGCTGTATTTTGTGCGTCCTTTGCTTTCTGAAACATGGATGCAAGCCCTGAGTCTGCTGCTGGGTTTAAGCTTTATTATCTATGTATTGTATCGTTTGATGTGGCATAAAACTCAGTTGCGCATGCTATACATCGTGGCTTTAGTTATTGGCGGGACGTATATTGCTTATAGCCAATATCAGCAGAGTCAGCGTTTCTTTGAATCACCAGTAGAGGCATCTGCGCGTTGGCATGTGGCAGCGACGGCAGCGGAGTTTAAGCAGCTCTTGGCACAAGCACCAAAAGGTCAAAAGATCATTATCGATGTTTATGCCGATTGGTGTGTTGCTTGTCAGCCAATTGAACACCGTATATTAAAATCTGCAACGGTACAGCAAGCACTTGCACCGTATTATTTAATCAAATTAGATTTAAGCCACTACGATGCAACCCATCAAGTGCTTTTAAACCAGTGGGATATTTTAGGACCACCGACCTATTTATTCTTAGATGCCTCACAACAAGAAATTCGTGGTTTACGTTTAACGGGTGCATTTACTGAGGCTGAACTACTAGCTCAATTACAACGTTTTTAACCTGAAGGAGAGCGGGTATGCAACGTTTATATATTGCTAATAAAAATTATTCCAGTTGGTCGATGCGAGCATGGTTGGTCTTGACTGCATTTGATCTGGATTTTGAAGAAATCCTCATTCGCTTTGATGCAGAAGCCCCCACTTTTAAGCAGCAACTTTCCCACATTCATGCCAATGCTAAAGTGCCCGTATTGGATGTGGGTGAATTTAAGATTTGGGATTCTTTAGCCATCTGTGAATATTTGGCCGAGCAAAATCCAGATTTAGCCCTGTGGCCTAAACCGGCCCATTTGAGAGCACAAACACGTAGTATCAGTTGTGAGATGCACAGTAGTTTTATGGCGTTACGCCAATTGTGTCCGATGAATATTCAAGCGCAGTACAGCATAGCTGAGGGTCAAGCTCTGTGGGCACAGCATGCAGAATTAAGAGCGGATGTTCAACGAATTGAACAGATTTGGGCACAGCGTGCGGATGAGCATTCCTTTTTATTTGGTGATTTTTCTATCGCCGATGCCTTCTATGCCCCTGTAGTGATGCGTTTCAAGAGTTATGCATTACCTGTATCTGAACGCAGTCAGCAGTATATGCACCATATTATGCAGCATCCTGCGGTTACACAATGGGTCGATGCGGCACGGGCAGAAGCAGTTTAGTTGGGTGAAATGTGCTGTGTGTCGCCACATGCGGCGCTATATTTGATCTCACAGGGATTGATTTCTAAATAGCATTTGATTTGATTACGTCCACTAGCTTTAGCGGCATACAGTGCTTTGTCTGCTTGATCCAAAAGTTGTTGCGGTTTCAATTTATCCGTCGCTAGGGCAATGCCGAAACTGGCAGTAATGCGAATTGCACGTCCATCTTCATTTTGAATCACTAAATCTTCAATGGCTGCACGGCAACGTTCCGCGATTTGACGAGCTTTAAGGGCAGAGGACTGCTTTAAAATGAGTATAAATTCTTCACCCCCAAAACGGCCCACTACATCACTTTCACGCAAATGAAGACCTAATTTTTGACTTACGGCAATCAGAACCGTATCTCCCATATGATGTCCAAATTGATCATTGATATTTTTAAAGTGGTCGAGGTCTAAAAGCACGATGGCATAGGGGCAATTTTTATTATGATGCAACTCATCTAAGCTTTGGTTAATGCTGCGGCGGTTTAAGGCATTGGTGAGTGGGTCGGTCTGGCTTAAGTGTTGAATCAGTCGCTCACGATGCCGCCATTGGCTGAGTAAGATTTCAAATAAAATCAGACAAGTGACAAGAATGGGGGCAATGAAATACAGCATTGAAAATAACCAAAACCCATTATAAAACAGCTTGCCGTTAATGGTGAAAAGTGGCGAGTAGGGCACGACATCTATAAAACTGAGATAGCCCGAGAAGACCAAAAAGCTGGTTGCGGGGATTAGCATGATATAAATGATTTTGCGTTTAAACAGGACTAAGCCCACGGTCAGTAAACAAATGTAGGCAATCATGGTCATTGGGCTTAATACGCCAACGAAATAACTGTCTTGGCAAAGAGAAATGACAAAAATGCCGATTGCGACATAGGGTAAAAAACGCTGTACCCAGACGCGATCATGTAGGACATAGCAGGGATAAATCAGTCCTGACAAGATCAGTAAAAAAATAGAGTTCAGTACGAATTGGATACGCACAATATCGAGATTGACCACCTGCCAATATTGTGGGTTCAGTAGGATAAAGCTATCCCAGCCAAGCCAAGCAATATGAATAATGCAAGCCAATACCAACATCAGAATGCACTTCTTCAAGGTACTCCAATTCATGATGACTTCCTCTTCCAGTAAATAGTGAGAAAGTTTATTTTTATTTAATTTTTTAGAGCTGGAGGCTAGTGAATTCATTCAATCTTTTTATCCTCATACTTTCATATTCTTTTTAATTTAAATAGTGTAATTAATTCTTAAAATTGAATTCAAAGATAGCATCTAAAATCATAGAAAAAATATCCCTATAAAAAGGGAAAAGTGTTCTATTTTTGCAACATAGTGTTTTAAA
Source organism: Acinetobacter sp. MYb191 (assembly GCF_037572605.1). Taxonomy (NCBI): domain Bacteria; kingdom Pseudomonadati; phylum Pseudomonadota; class Gammaproteobacteria; order Moraxellales; family Moraxellaceae; genus Acinetobacter; species Acinetobacter sp. MYb191. Next base: position 110,986 of record NZ_JBBGZP010000006.1, read on the forward strand.
TAAACCAATTATTCTAAGAGGAGGATTCTTTTAAGATGCAGTTATTCAATAAAGATTATGCGGGAACCTCCCATGAAAGTTTTACATATTGATTCAAGTATTATGGCGGGTGCTTCTGTGTCTCGTCAGTTGAGCCAAGCCATTGTTTCGCAACTCAGCGAAAAGCATGCGCAAGTTGAGGTTGAATATTTGGATTTGGCAACTCAACCGATTCCACATTTAGATGCAGAAATTTTAATGGGTCAAAATGCAGAACAATCGGCTTTGGGCGAGCGTATTATTCAACAATACTTAGAGGCGGACGTTGTGGTGATTGGTGCGGCGATGTATAACTTCGGGATTACTTCGACTTTAAAAGCCTGGATTGACCGCATTAGTGTTGCAGGTCGTACCTTCAAATATACGGAAAATGGTCCTGTCGGCTTGGCTGGTGACAAGAAAGCCTATATTGCTAGTAGTCGTGGTGGTGTCTATGGTGAAAATAGTCCTGTTGACTTCCAAGAAGGCTTCTTAAAAACCGTCTTTAATTTTACCGGTGTGACCGATGTTGAAATCATTCGTGCTGAAGGCGTGAATATGGGGCCAGAGTTGAAAGACAAAGCCATTGCAGCAGCTTTAGCACAGGTGCAAGCGATCTAATAACAATAACTGTAGTCCCATGATTCCACATTTGGTCAGCGTTAAGCTGACCTTTTTTTATGCGGGATGTGTCTAGTCTTGGTCGAGCGCTTGAGCAAACGTTGCGATATCATCCAATGCCATTTTAGCTTCTGGAAACCATGCATTAAACATTTGAAAGTTATGCCACATGCCTGTGTATAGTTTAAATGTCACATCTACACCTGCCTTGGTCGCTTTATCTCTAAAACGCTGGGCATCGTCCAAGAGAATTTCTTTCGATCCGACTTGTACAAGGGTCGGTGGGAGGTCTGCTAAATCATCAAATAAGGGTGAAACGAGCGGGTCGGCTGGGTCAATTTGCTCTGGGACATAATAGTCGATGCCTGTTTCAAGGGCTTCGATCGATAATAGCGCATCGAGTTTGCTGTTATAGCGAATAGATTCACTGGTTAAGCTTAAATCCAAAAATGGTGAAAGCAGAATCAGCCCACTGACTTGAGGACGTTGCTCATCACGAATGCGCAGTGCCAAGGCTAGGGCTAAATTTGCACCACATGAATCCCCTGATAAAATAATGTCTTTGGCTTGTATACCTTGCTCCAATAACAGCTGATAAACGTCAAACAGCGCATCAATGGCTTCAGGATAGGGATGTTCAGGCGACAAAGGATAGTCAAGATGAATGACCTGCATTTGTGTACTGGCTGCAAGGTCTGAGACAAAAGCACGATGGGTATTCATTGAACCTAAAAAGAAAGCCCCACCATGAATGTGTAAAATGAGCTGAGTGGCTTCAGTTTCAGGTTTTAATTCTTCCGCACGCAGGCCTGCGAGACGTAGAGGGCGAATGCGGATCGACTTATTGAGCGGAAATGCACGGCACATTTGTTCAAGAAGAAAACGCTGACTACTGGGTGGGAGACTAAAGCGACTTGGGGTTCGAATCGTGGTTTTTAACAACTGCTCCGTAAAAATTTGTTTCCATGGATCGGCAATCTTCATAGTTATTCCATTTTGTTATTTGTTTTACCTTGAGTTTGTGTATTTACCAACATAATTTACAAGGTTACACTAATTGGTCACATTGAAAAATTGAAAAATTGTTGTGACTTTTTAATAATGATAGTCGTCTATACTAGACTAGGGAAATGACAAAAATGAAAAAAATTGCACTTGCACTAAGCGTACTAGGATTAACCGCTCTAGCTCATGCAGCAGATCCGCTGAATGGCACTGTTTGGAAAACGATTGATGACAAAACTAAACAAGCGAAAGCCTTGGTTAAATTCACTGAGCAAAAAAATGGAACTTTAACTGCGAGTATTCAAGGTATTTTGACACCAGGTGAAGAAAATGCATGTACCAAGTGTGAAGGCCCATACAAAAACAAATCGTTGAAAGGTTTAACGATTGTACATGGTCTGAAAAACGCGGGTGGTACAAGCTATGAAGGTGGATCAATTTTAGATCCGCAAACGGGTAAAACTTATAAATTAAAAGGCAACATTGCTGCTGGTGGTAAAAAACTAGAGCTTCGTGGTTATATTGGTGTGGCTGCATTAGGCCGTAACCAAACTTGGATTCGCGCGAACTAATTCCATCCAACAAAAAAAGCCGAGCAATTGCTCGGCTTTTTATTTTTTGTTAAGCCTTCAAGGCACGAATTGCATCTTCATTGAAACCCACAATAAAACCATCGGGTGTTGCAATCACGGGACGCTTGATGAGGCTGTGATGGGTTGTGAGGGCATCAATCAGTCCTTGCTCTGAAGCTAAAGCAGTGTCTTGTTCTGCTTCAGTCAGCTTACGCCAAGTGGTACCTTTCTTATTCAGGACCACATCTGCCCCAATCTGATCGAGCCATGTTTTGACAGTCGTAGCATCAATGCCTTGTTTTTTATAATCATGAAACTCATACGCTAAACCTAACTCATTCAGTAGGTCGAATGCTTTTTTCATTGAATTACAATTTTTAATGCCATACACGTTTAACATGGAAAACCCTTCTGAATTTTAAGCTGGGTTTAGAGTAACGGAAAAAGCAGAGCAGCTCTAGTGTCGCGATTTAAGCTTAAAGCGTCATCGTCTTGTCATAAAAGCGATTTAGAATCAAATCAAAGAAAAATAGAATATAAAAAGAAGAAGCATTAAAAAGGCAGAGACTAAAAAAGAGAAAACCCGCATTTAATCATCCTGATCATGCGGGTCTCATTACAACGTCCATTGTCACATCCTTGAAAACCAACTATTTCCATAGTTCGTTTTAATTTCATCCTACGGCGTCCTGTCCTTGTGCTGTCATCCTGACATCGTCCCTTTGCCGTGGAAACATAATGCACTGATTGATTGATCAGAAAAAGACTCAAAAAACGGCAGATAATGTAGGTCAAAAACTCATATTCAGTAAACATCTGTTCACTGAATATGAGCTAAATACTTAAATTTTTCTAGATTTTGTAGTCAATAATGACAGGTGCATGGTCGCTAAACCATGTTTCTTTATAGACCCAAGCATTGACTGTACGGGCTTTCCAGTCAGGTGAGCACGCTTGATAGTCAATACGCCAACCCACGTTCTTCGCACGAGCTTGTCCTCGGTTTGACCACCACGAATAAAGCTCAGCCTCTGGACGCACTTCACGGAAAGTATCGACATAGCCAAGTTCATCATAAATATGATCGAGCCAAGCGCGTTCGTGTGGTAAACAGCCCGAGGCTTTTTGGTTGCCTGACCAGTTTTTAATGTCGATGCGTTTATGCACGATGTTGTAGTCACCACAGACAATTACAGATTTATTTTCATCGCGCCATTCTTTCAAAATTTGTTTGTATTCGTCTAAGAAGTGGTCCTTACGTACTTGTGCTTCTTCACCAGAAGAACCCGATGGTAAATAGAGTGAACAAATATGCACGTTTTGGTCTAAGCCTAAGTCAAACTCAGCCGAAATAAAGCGGCCTTGAGAGTCGGCTAATTCAAAACCAAGTCCATCCGTAACTGAAACAAACGGCAAACGGCTATAAATAGCAGTGCCAGCATACCCTGGACGTTCAGCAGGGAACAGGTGAGTATGCCAACCTTCAGGTTTAAATTTATCGGTCCATTGTTCGTGGGTGATGCGAGATTCTTGCATGCAAATCACATCAGCATCTGATGTGGCAATCCAATCAAAAATCCCTTTTTTTTCTGCAGAACGTAGACCATTTACGTTAATTGAAACCACACGTAAAATTTTTTGATCACTTGGATAGCTACTCTTTGGTATCATGCGCAAGTCTTACCTCAATTTGAAAATACGGAGCACCGCATGACAACGCAAGCGACATTTAACCCTCAAGCTTTTATCGAACTCGCATTATCACGTGGCGTGCTTAAATTTGGTGAGTTTACTTTAAAATCGGGTCGTGTGAGTCCTTATTTTTTTAATGCCGGTCTACTTAATGACGGTGAAGCCTTGTCATTACTGGCGTCTGGCTATGCAGCCAAACTGACAGAATGCAACAATGTTGAGGTGGTCTTTGGTCCTGCGTACAAAGGGATTCCTTTTGTTGCTGCAACAGCAGTGGCTTTGTCACAAAATCATGGGGTGAGTGTGCCTTGGGGTTTTAACCGCAAAGAAGCCAAAGATCATGGTGAAGGCGGGGTCTTGGTTGGTGCATCTGTTGCAGGCAAAAAAGTCTGGATTATTGATGACGTGATTACTGCGGGCACAGCGATCCGTGAAGTAGTCACCATTTTGAAAAATGCAGGTGCGCAGATTGCAGGTGTGTTGGTGGCATTAGACCGTCAAGAAAAAGGTCAAGGTGAACTGTCTGCGATTCAAGAAGTCCAAAAAGAATTGGAAATTCCTGTGCATGCACTGGTGACCATGAAAGATTTGATGAATTATTTAGAGGCTAAAGGTGAAACAGAAGCTTTAGCAAAAATGGAAGCCTACCGCGTGAAATATGGCGTCTAAACGTTGAAACAAAAAAAGGAAGCTTTGGCTTCCTTTTTTATTCGCTCTCTCACTCGGTTGGCGTTTGGCTATGCGCACCTTCCCAGCCAATCATCGCAGTTTTACGTGTTGTTCCCCACATATAGCCACCACGTTGCCCTGAAGACTGAATGACCCGATGACATGGAATTAAAAAGGCAACGGGATTACTGCCAATGGCTGTTCCGACCGCTCGTGAGGCACGCTCTTGCCCAATCTCTTGAGCAATATGTGCATAACTGCTGAGCCGTCCCATGGGGATTTTAAGCAAACTTTGCCAAACCTTGAGCTGAAAGTCGGTGCCTTTCAGATGCAGTTTAATCTCTGATAGGCTGTTTTGATCGTGCTGAAAAATTGCGAGCGCTTTGCGTTGTAATTCATCCTGATCTTCAATAAATGTCGCACGTGGGAACTGTTTTTTCAGATAGACCAATGCATCCCGATCTACTTCGGTAAAGGCCATATGACAAATCCCTTTAGGGGTCGAGGCAATAATGACGGAGCCAAAAATGGTTTCGGCAAAACTATAGTGAATGTGGAGTGCTTCACCGCCCTGTTTATATTCTGCGGGCGTCATACCTTCGATTTGGACAAATAAATCATGCAATCGGCTGGTACTAGAAAGGCCAGTGTCAAAAGTTGCTGCAAAAATATTATTTTCTGTGTGATTCTTCAAAACCGACTTTGCATATTCCACACTAATATATTGCAGAAATTTCTTCGGGCTAATACCTGCCCATTCGCTAAAGATACGCTGAAAATGTGTAGGACTTAAATGCACGTGTTCAGCAATTTCAGCCAAACTGGGTTGCTGTTTGAAGTTTTGTTCAATATATTCAATCGCCTTTGCCACACGTGCGTAATTGCTATGTTCTGTCATGATTACTCGCGGAAATCATTTAACTTAAGAAAACACTAACAAATCCAGCGAGGCCTGAAAATCCGTTTCTTGCGCTTTATAACAAAAGACCCAAAGCATGCATTGATTGGCTTAGTCGTCCCTTGCTAAGCATAAAAAAACGGAACAGTGACCTGTTCCGCTTGAGATGGCATTTTAACTGAAGGGTTTTAGAACTGGTAGTTCAAACGCATGAGGAAGCTACGTGGTGTACCTGGCATAGAGTCCGAACGCCAGTATTCTTTATTGGTTAAGTTACTGACAGCTAAAGTCACGTTCCATGGGTCAGCACTATAACCAATGGCTGCATCGACACGATTGAAACCATCCATCTTGGTCAAGTTATTGATGTTTGGATAGTAAGAGCCAACATAAGTCACGCCAACTTCACCATAGAGTTTTTCTGTAGGTAAGTAGCGCACAAATAGGTTGCCTGTATTTTTAGAGGTATTTGCTAATGCATTCCCTACATTCTCTGGTTTTTCCTTATCTTTTTTCACTTCAGTATCGGTATAACCATAACCACCACGGACAAATAAGTTGTCCAGTACACGACCGATGAAGCTGAACTCTAAACCTTTGGCTTGATGTTCACCACCTACGGACCAAAGGAAAGGTTGTTCTTTGGCATCAGGTTGATAACGAATATTCTTTTTACGAATGTCATAAACTGAAAGTTGTGTGTTTAAGCGTTGGTCTAACCAATCACTCTTAACCCCAATTTCATATTGTTCATTGTATTGAGGTTCAGCATCATAGTATTTAGGATCAGTATTAACATCAACAGAAATATTGCCACGACCTCCATAAGGGGCGAAGCTTTTATTGTATGAAGTATAAAAACTGTGTTGTTCTGATGGTTGCCATACAAAGCCAATATTAGGGCTGAAGGTCGTATCATCATATTGTTTTGAAAGGTTCTGGATATTATTGGTCGATTTGAAATTGTACTGATCATAGCGCATACCTAACATCATTTTAAGTTCAGGTGTGAGGCTAATTAAATCTTGAGCGAAGAACCCCATTGACTCACCTACGTGATGATTTTCCGAGGTTACAGGGAGGCGTTCCGAGCTTGGCAACGTATTATATTGGTCTGCTGGATTGTAAGGGTTAATAAAACCATAGTAGCGAGGAACACCTGTACCACTTGAGTAATTTCCTAGTTTTGGTGAGCGGTCTTCACGGCTGACATCTGCGCCGACGAGGAGCTGATGCTCTATAGCCCCAGTTTTGAATGAGCCAGAAATATCAAAAGTATTGGTAATGGTTTTATTCATGGTTTCTTGCCATGCATAGCTTTGACGTACGTAACCATTCCAAGTACATGCTTTTGGCGTTGTTTCTAAAGTGAGATTATTGTTGCAATAGGTGCCACCAAAGAAGTTGTCAAAGTTCTGATAAGCTTGGCGATAGCTGAGCGCCCAGTGGAAATTCCAATTTGGCGCATATTGATATTTCACATCAGTACGAATAACTTGTAATTCATCTTCAATAAAATCGCCTTCTTGAGCAAAGCCAGTCTTGATTGAAACACCCGCGGGTAAGTTACTATAAGAAGGCCCGCGGTCAGGGGTCCTATTTAATTTGTCATAAGTATATTGTGTGGTCCACGTGAGGGTTTCATCATCATTTTTATAAGTGAAACTTGGCGAGATCATTTCAATTTTACTGTCAATGCCTGAACGGAAACTATCCGCTTCACCGTATTCACCTGTTAAACGGACAGCCCAATTGTCATTCAACACTTGGTTAATATCTGCTGTTGCACCGTAGTTATCATATGAGCCTACGTAAGTACCGACGGAACTTTTCGAGTCAAAGTTGGCGTATTTACTCACCATATTGATCACACCACCGCCAGCACTACGACCGTAAAGTACCGAGGCAGGGCCTTTTAAAATTTCGATCCGTTCAATGTTGGATGTGCTGCGACGTACTTGGCCACTTTCACGAATACCATCACGGTAAATATCACCCGAGTCGGCAGAGAAACCACGGAGGGTAATGCCATCACCGCGCATATCGTAGCTGGTTGAAACCCCTGGTGTGCCTTGTAGCATTACACTGAGGTCGTTAGAGCCATAGATTTTATATTTCTGTACATCGATGGTGTCGATGGTTTGAGGAATGTCTTTTTTCTTTAAACCATTCCGTGTGACATTGGCCTGATCATAATCGACATAGCTTTTGATTGGATCAAGTTCACTCATTGCCTCAATTTTTAAGGTGGGCAAAACTGCTGCTGTGCCCGATTTGTTTGTCATCGCTTGAGAGGAGGGGTTCTCATTATTTTGTAGCGTTGCTTCATCCGCATAAGCTGCATGCGCATTTAAAATCATAAAGCTGAGAAGGCTATATTTGAATAGGTTAGAACCACAAAGCGGCTGTGGTGAAAATTTCATCATGATTTAAGGCTCGGAGAGAGTGAATTGCCAATAAAAATGAGAAGTATAATCATTTACTAAAAATGAACAAGACTTACGGTAATATTCATTTTTTCTACATAGTTTTACTGAGTTTAAAAGTACAGCTATACAGGCTATTTAATTTTTCTAAAAAATTGATAAATAAGCATTAAAATTTGAAGAAAATGCAAAAGAATTATTTTTGTGAATTTTCCATACATTTTTTACAGCTTAAAAGAACACCTATTTTTTCTTGGCGTCCTTGCTCAGTTTGTACCCAAGGGCGGTTTTGCCACGGTGGAGTATGGCGGACATGTTGTGTGTGGCTACAGGCAAGCTCCGCCACCCAATGATGTTCTGCATCGAGATGAAAACCGACAATCGCTTGTTGCACTTAAGTATCTCGACTGTCGTGTTGGGTCTGTTCCAAACCATTTAAAAAACGCTGACACAGTTGATGGATGGCTACCAAATCATCGGGATCTAGACCTAAAGAACACGCCAGCTCAAATGGAATGGCCATAATTTTATCTTTGGCTAAGAGTGCTTTTTCCAGCAGAACGACTTTTTTCATACGTTCATCTTCTTTGACGGCAACACGCTTTAAAAACTGTTTTTCTTCTAGTTTTTTAATAATTGGGGTTAAGGTGCCTGAGTCAAAAAAGGTTTTTTGTCCAATCTCGGTCAGCGTCACATTGTCCTGCTCGTATAAAGCCAACAAAACAATAAATTGCGGATAGGTCAGATCGTAAGCCTGTAAGCGTGGACGGTATTGACGAACCATGGCATTGGTTGCGGAATACATGGCAAAACACACGCGGTTTTCTAAAAGTGGGATGTCCGCCATGTTGCATGTCCTTGGGGTGTTAATGTCTGTAAAGCAGTATAAATGAAATAGGGATAAAAGTGTATTGTGCATAATAATCTTGTGCACAAGTTAATTGTGTGCGATATTTATTTGAGGTTGAGATCGATTCAGAACTTGAAGCGACTTTAATTAATGACATTTTGATGAATGGAAGAGATGTAATGACCACAATTTATGATTTTCAGGCCGAACTGTTGGAAGGCGAGCAAAAAAATCTGGCCGATTATCAGGGCAAGGTTTTATTGGTGGTGAATACCGCCAGCCAATGTGGTTTAACCCCGCAATTTGAAGGCTTGGAACAGTTATATCAGGACTATCAACAGCAAGGCCTGCTGATTTTAGGTTTTCCTTGTAACCAATTTGCGCAGCAAGACCCTGCGAGTAATGAAGAGATCGGCAGCTTTTGTCAGCGTAACTATGGAGTCTCTTTCCCAATGTTTGCCAAAGTTGACGTGAATGGGCCTACAGCGCATCCGCTGTATCAGTATTTAACCACTGAAGCTAAAGGCATTTTAGGTAGTCAAAGTATCAAATGGAATTTCACCAAATTTCTCATTAATCAAAAAGGGCAGGTGGTGAAACGCTATGCGCCAATTGTTAAGCCCGAAAAAATTGCTAAGGATATTCAACGCCTTTTGGCTTAATGGAGAAGGTGTGGAAAGGAGCTGTCGCTTGGTAATGGATGCATACTTTCCTTTGTTGAATTGAGCATTTAGCATCTGATTTGTTACTGCAATGTGTTGTAGTTATTTGAATAAAATAGATTTTTTAATATTTAATTATTACACAACTTGTTGCACCCAAACCTGAAAACTTCGCTATACTTTTTGCCAAGTTTAAAAAATATGAGCGTGAGAATTATGCGTGTACTAGTAGTGATGGACCCGATTGAAACGGTGAATCTGAAAAAAGATTCCACCATGGCCATGTTATGGGCCGCAAGCCGTCGCGGACATGAGCTGGGTTATGCATTACAACACGATTTATATATCGATCAAGGTAAAGCCTTTGGTCTGATTTCTCCCTTAAAAGTGTTTGAAGACTACGATCATTATTATGATTTGGGTGAACAGCAAAAAGAGTCCTTGGCCGATTACGATGTGATCTTGATGCGTAAAGATCCACCGTTCGACATGAACTTTGTCTATACCACTTATATTTTGGAACAAGCGGAACGTGAAGGCGCGTGGATTATCAATAAACCACAGTCCTTACGTGACTGTAATGAAAAACTGTTTGCCACGCAGTTCCCCGAACTCCAAGTCCCTACATTAGTGACTTCACAACAAAGCCTCATTCGTGAGTTTATCAAAGAACATGGTGATGTGATTGTGAAGCCCCTTGATGGGATGGGTGGTATGGGAATTTTCCGTTTATATCAAGATGGTGTGAACATTGGCTCAACTTTGGAAATGTTGACGGAAATGGGCACACGTCCGATTATGGCACAGCGTTATATTCCTGAAATTGTGGAGGGGGATAAACGTATTTTGTTGGTCAATGGTGAACCTATTCCGTACTGTTTGGCGCGTATTCCACAAAACGGCGAAGTCCGTGGGAATTTGGCCGCAGGTGGTTTGGGTCAAGCACGTCCTTTGACTGAAAACGACAAGGCGATTGCTGCAAAAGTGGGACCCTTCTTACGTGAAAAAGGTTTGGTTTTTGTCGGACTTGATGTGATTGGCAATTATGTGACCGAGATTAATGTCACCAGTCCAACCTGTATTCGTGAGATTGATGCGCAATTTGGTACCTCGATTGCCGATACTTTATTTGATGTCTTAGAGGCAGGCAAAGCCAGCTAAAATGACAGAAAAGGAACCTGAAATGGTTCCTTTTTTACTTCATGGAGGTGGTCGGTTTTGAAATAGAAGTGTACTTTGCTGCAAAGTGTATCAATTTGGTTGAAAATAAAGCGGATTACATTGCTAGACACTACAAATTTTCATCCTGCTAAAATGCATGCGCTCAGATTGTATTTCTACTCGCTAAAATGAAGCGAATTGGGCTTTAGAATTATGTTAAATAATTGATTAAAATCACCTTCATTGTTTGATTTTTAAATCTAGCCAATTGCGCTGTCGGGCCTGATAGTGTGCTGTAGTTTGAGTAAAAATGCACATCTGATAACAAATCTAGTTTAAACTTGAAAATCAGTAGAAAAAAACAATCAAATGCCTGTTGAAAAAAAGTAAATAATCTTTCGCGGCTATGCGTTTGTGATTACAATTGATTGCTTAAAATTGAATTTTGTTTCCATATTTTTAGAATTGAAGAATTAGACTGTGACCGAAGCAACACAAACAAAGCCGAAACATGTAATGATGATGGCTGCCGGAACCGGCGGGCATGTTTTTCCAGCACTTGCTGTGGCTAAGGAGTTACAGCAACAAGGCTGTCAAGTCTCGTGGCTTGCTACGCCTACAGGTATGGAAAATCGCCTGCTTAAAAATCATGATATCCCGATTTATCAAATTGATATTCAAGGTGTGCGCGGCAATGGCTTAGTCCGCAAAGTATTGGCACCCTTTAAAATTTTAAAAGCCACTTTAAGCGCAATGCGCTACATGAAGCAGCTCAAAGTCGATGCAGTCGCGGGCTTTGGGGGCTATGTCGCTGGGCCAGGTGGATTGGCTGCGCGCGCACTGGGTATTCCTGTGATTATTCATGAGCAGAATGCGATTGCGGGTTTTACCAATACGCAGTTATCACGTATTGCCAAAACAGTGTGTCAGGCGTTTCCAAATACTTTTGCTGCACAAGATAAAATTGTGACCACAGGGAATCCCGTCCGCAAAGAGATTACGGAAATTTTAAATCCGTCTTGGCGTTATCAAGAACGTGAAAAAGCAGGGGCCACGCTTCGAGTTTTAATTGTGGGTGGCTCGTTGGGTGCACAAGCGTTAAATGAACGTGTTCCTGAAGCATTGAAGCAATTGAATGTGCCGTTAAGCGTTTATCATCAGTGTGGTCAAAACCATGCAGATGCGACCCAAGCGCGTTATGCCGATGCCCCTGAGCAGCTTCAGGTTGAAGTTCACCCTTTTATTGAAGATATGGCCCAAGCCTATAGCGATGCCGATTTAATTATTTGCCGTGCTGGGGCGTTAACCGTGACCGAGATTGCGACTGCGGGTGTGGCTGCCGTGTTTGTTCCGCTGCCAAGCGCAGTGGATGATCACCAAACGGCCAATGCAAAGTTTTTAGCCAATATCGGTGCAGCCAAAATTTGCCCACAAGCAAGCATGACGCCCGAGAGTTTAAAAGAATTATTATTACCCTTGATGAACCGTCAGTTATTGTCTGAAATGGCAGTGAAAGCACGTCAGCAAGCACAACCCGATGCAACCCAACATGTGGTTCGTTTAATTCAAGCATTGTAAACCGAGTATTTTATGTCGCCATCTACGCCTGCTGATCAAGCAAAAAAGTTAATTAAAGTGCCAGAAATGCGCCGTATTAAGCACATCCATTTTATTGGGATTGGTGGTGCGGGTATGTGTGGTATTGCCGAAGTGTTAAAGAACCAAGGCTACAAAGTCTCAGGTTCAGATATCAAAGCGTCAAAAACCACGGCTCAGCTTGAAGAAAACGGCATCAAAGTCTATATCGGGCATACAGCTGAAAATATTCAGGGTGCAAACGTGATTGTGGTGTCGACTGCAATTGATGCAGAAAACCCAGAAATTAAAGCAGCCATTGAAACGCGTACACCTGTGGTGCGCCGTGCAGAAATGCTGGGTGAGCTGATGCGCTACCGTCATGGGATTGCTGTTGCGGGAACGCATGGTAAAACCACAACCACAAGTCTAGTCACGTGTATGTTGGCAGAAGAAAATCTAGATCCAACCTATGTGATTGGTGGTTTGCTGAACCGTACCGGTGTGAATGCTGCACTGGGCGCGAGTCGTTTTATCGTGGCTGAAGCGGATGAATCAGATGCATCATTCCTGCATTTGCAACCGATGGCCACCATCGTGACCAATATTGATGCAGACCATATGGACACCTATGGTGGTAGCTTCGATGTCCTAAAAGATACCTTTGTACAGTTCTTACAAAAACTGCCGTTTTACGGCTTGGCTGTGGTGTGTGGCGATGATGCCAACATTCGTGAAATCATGCCGCGCATTGGTCGTCCATTGATCACGTATGGTTTTAACGAAGACAATGACATTCGTGCAGTGGATATCGAACAAGAAGGCATGCAGTCGCACTTTACCGTATTGCGTAAAGATCGAGAGCCTTTGCGTTTAACCATCAACTTGCCGGGTTTGCATAATATTTTAAATGCACTTGCGGCGATTGGTATTGCAACCGATGAAGGTGTGTCTGATGCTGCGATTGCACGTGCGTTGGAGAGTTTCAGCGGGGTAGGTCGTCGTTTCCAAGTCCAGGGTGAATTTGACATCGATGGCGGCAATGTGAAATTGGTGGATGACTATGGTCACCATCCAAAAGAAGTCGAGGCGACCATTAAAGCTGCACGTGCGAGCCATCCAAACCGCCGTTTAGTGATGATGTTCCAGCCGCACCGTTTTAGCCGTACCCGTGACTGTTTCGATGACTTTGTGGATGTATTGTCACATGTCGATCAGCTGTTGCTGCTTGAAGTCTATCCTGCGGGCGAAAAACCGATTGTGGGGGCAGATAGTCGTTCATTGGCGCGTAGTATTCGTTTACGTGGCGATGTAGAGCCGATTTTGATCGATCCAGTCGAAGGTAATTTGCAGCATGCGTTGAAAAAAGTGTTACAAGCGGATGACTTGTTATTGACGCAAGGCGCAGGTAATGTGGGGGCTATCTCGGTTGAGCTTGCAAGCAATCATTTATATTTAAAATAATCACGTTTTGTGATTACTCAATGAATAAAACAGTCATAAAGTTTAAGGATATCAACGTGTCAAATGCTTCAAAATTCGGCAAAGTAGCGGTGTTGCTTGGTGGTAAGTCTGCTGAGCGTGAGGTTTCTCTAGATAGTGGTGCAGCTGTACTTGAAGCATTGGTTCGTTCGGGTGTAAATGCAGAAGCTTTTGACCCGCAAGAGCGTAGTGTGACCGAATTGGTCGGTTATGACCGTGCGTTTATTGTGTTACATGGTCGTGGTGGGGAAGACGGTCAAATCCAAGGTGTCTTAGAGTGGCTCAACATCCCGTATACCGGAACAGGCGTACAGGGTTCTGCTATTGGCATGGATAAAGTTAAAACCAAGCAAGTTTGGCAGGGTTCAGACTTACCGACAGCGCCTTATCGCATCATTAGCCAAGAGTCAGATTTAGCTGAAGTGGTGGCGAATTTGGGTCTCCCACTGATTATCAAGCCAGTACACGAAGGTTCAAGTGTCGGCATGAGTAAAGTTGAAAAAGCAGAAGATTTGGCAGCGGCAATTGCCAAAGCGACCCAACACGATGCTGTGGTGATGGCTGAAAAATGGATTACGGGACGTGAGTTCACGATTTCATTTTTAAATGGTCAACCGCTACCTGTGATTCGTCTACAACCTCCTGCTGATGTGGCTTTTTATGATTATGAAGCGAAATATCAACGTAATGATGTGGAATACGGAATTCCGTGTGGCTTAAGCACTGAAGAAGAGCAAAAGTTGCAAGCGCTTTGCCTCCGTGCATTCCAAGCGGTGGGTGCAAGTGGTTGGGGTCGTATTGATGCGATGCAAGATGAGCAAGGCAATTTCTGGTTACTAGAAGTGAATACAGTACCTGGGATGACCAGTCACTCTTTGGTGCCGAAAGCAGCAAATGCAGTGGGTTATAGCTTTGATGCGCTTTGTGTCCAAATTTTAGAGCAAACACTGACAGGTGCGGCTCACTAAATGGCGCAATTACCTGCTTCTATGCGCCGTAAACGCGCAGCGATTACTTCAATACACGATAAACCACCGACGCGTAAGGAAAAGCTTGCTAACTTCGGTGGTTGGGTGATGTTGGTCGTTGCCGTGGCGGTGCTGTTGGTTGGTATTTATGGCTTATATCAAGTCATGACGGATGCACGTGTGGCCGAACTTGATGTGGTAGGCGTACGTTCTGAGGCGGAAAAAAATCAGGTGATGGGACATGTTTCACCAGCCATTACTCATAATTATTTCACCTCAGATTTAGAAGAAATTCGTGATCGAACTTTAGAGCTGGCTTGGGTCGATCGTGTGGTGGTTTCGCGCGCATGGCCGAATGCGATTCGCGTTCGCGTTATGCCACGGCATGCAATTGCACGTTGGGGGACAGGGCGTCTCTTAAGTGACAGCGGTGACGTATTTAGCGAAGTGACACCGAAAAATAATCAGAATTTGCCTTTATTACACGGCCCAATCAGTCAGTCTAAAATGATGATGCGCCGTTATAATGAAATTAATCAATTATTCCAGCCAGTCAATCTCCGTTTAAAAGAACTATATTTAACGGAGCGTATGACTTGGTTTATGCAGTTCGATTCAGGTTTACGTGTTATCGTAGATCAGGATCAAACCATGAGTAAGCTGCAACGTTTGAGTTATTTGGCTCAAAGTGATTTGAAGCCAGTTTGGGCCAAAGTATCTGCCATTGATTTGCGTTATCGGAATGGCTTGGCCATCCAATGGAAGAATGCTGCCGCACCAAAGATAGCAAATGGTCATTTTGTTGTAACGATTGATGACACAAGCATTGCAGGTGGAGCAGCAGCAAAGCCATAATACTTGGCTTTAAAACAGAGGCATAAAGCCATAAATTAAACAAACATGTGATGGTAGTAGTAAATAATGAATGAAGCGGTTCCCTCAGTTGTTGCGATTGACATTGGGACGCACAAAGTTTCAGTTTTGATTGGTAAGGTACATGCGCCAGACAATATCCAAGTGATAGGAATGGCAACTGCTCGTAACCGAGGCATGAATAAAGGAAAAATTGTAAGTCTTGATAAAGTCATTACAGCGATAAAAAATGCCGTGCAAGAAGCAGAAGATATGGCTGAATGCCGTGTCCATTCCGCGTGGGTGTCGATCCCAAGTGCCGAGTTAAAAAGCTTTTATGCATCTGGACGAACGCCAGTTGAAAATACTGACCATACAATTACAACAAGTGAAGTGGTTCGTGCATTAGAGTTGGCCAAAGCCAGCCACATGACCTCGGATCATTATTTGGTCAGTGCTGTTCCATTGGGCTTTGAGCTGGATGACTCCACTGAGTGGGTACAAAACCCAATACGGATGTCTGCTCACAGCATGATTGGTCATTATCAGTTGATGATGTTACCGATTAGCACCATGCAAAACCTTGATCGGGCCTTAAAAGGCGCGAACATCGGGGTGGAGAAACTAGTGGTGTCTTGTCTGGCAACGGCAGAAGCGAGCCTACTCAAAGATGAAAAAGAGTATGGTGTCTGTTTGGTCGATATTGGTGCAGGTACCACCAACATTGCGGTGTATTTAGATGGTCGTTTGGCCTTGACGCATACTTTGCAGCGTGGTGGCGAGCACGTCACCCGTGATATTGCTGCTGTGTTACAAACCACCACTGAAGAAGCGGAGCGAATTAAATTACTCTATGGGTGTGTCGACATTAAGTCGGTTAAACCGGACCATATGATTCAGATCCAAGGGATTGATGGTCCGCAAACGATTAGTCGTATTGAGCTGACTGAAATCGTGATTGCACGTTATGAAGAAATCTTAGGCCAAGTTCGCCAAGAGCTAGAGCGTAATGGTGCGATTCATGGTTTGTATCATGGTGTGGTGTTAACTGGTGATGCCAGTCAAATCGAAGGTATGGTGACGTTGACTCGTCGTATGTTGGGTGTGTCTGCGCATTTGGGTAATCCACCTGTGCAAGTGACAGCAGATGAGCAAAATATTGCCGCACTGCGTCGCTCTCAGTATGCCACTGCCGCAGGTTTGTTGATGTTTAGTCAGAGCGAAACACAAGAAACCATAGTGGAACCAGAAGATACAGAAAAACTGTCTCTGATTAAACGCGTTGGACGTGCTTGGTCTGGACTCAATGAAAAGCTGAAATCTGTTTTTTAAGTTGAATTTTTTTGGAATATTGTTAAGAAGTTGTACAACGCATCGCTTAAACTTGACAAGCTATGGCTTGCACAGCATGCTTAAAAGCAATTTTGTTTATTAAGATCAAGGCAGTATACGGGCTTAAGTGACTGCCAATAACGAATTAGGAAATCTATAGGTCATGGCCTCATTTGAATTTTTAGAAGATGATCAAACCGATAGCAACGGTCAAGCCCGTTTTACTGTGTTTGGTGTTGGTGGTGCAGGTGGTAATGCCGTACAACACATGCTTGAGTCAGATATTCAAGGTGTAAAATTTGTATGTGCCAATACGGACAAGCAAGCGCTAGACCGTATGAATGCACAATTCAAAATCCAACTGGGTGAGCAAAGTACCCGTGGCTTGGGTGCAGGCGCCAATCCAAATGTAGGTCAAGCAGCGGCTGAAGAAAGTCGTGACTTGATTCGTCAACACCTTGAAGGCACTGACATGGTGTTTGTCACTGCCGGTATGGGCGGTGGTACAGGCACAGGTGCTGCGCCAGTGGTTGCTGAAATTGCCAAAGAAATGGGTATTTTAACCGTAGGCGTGGTAACGACACCGTTTAACTTTGAAGGTAAGCGTCGTCTTCAGTCTGCGGAGCAGGGCATTGAAGCATTAGAAGCGCATGTTGATTCATTAATCATCATTCCAAACCAACGCTTGTTAAAAGTTTTCCGTGACATCTCTATGAAAGATGCCTACAAAAAAGCGGATGATGTCTTATTAAATGCGGTCCGTAGTATCTTTGATTTGGTGGTACGTCCAGGTCATATTAACCTTGACTTTGCCGATTTGAAAACTGCGATGAGCACACGTGGTTATGCCATGATGGGTGCGGGTTTAGGTCGTGGTGAAAACCGTGCACGTCAAGCAGCTGAACAAGCGATCCGTAGCCCATTGCTAGATAATGTCACCATTATGAATGCCAAAGGGATTCTGATTAATGTAACGGGTGGTGATGACGTTACGTTTGGCGAAATCGAAGAAATTACCGACGTTGTGAACCAAATTGTCGATCTAGACGAAGGCCAAGTCTTCTACGGCACCGTATTTGATCCAGATGCGCGTGATGAAATCAGTGTCACTGTCATTGCAACAGGTTTAACTCGAAATTCAGCAGATTCTGCTGAGCCAGTGAAGCGTCCAAATGCACATGTGCAGGTAGCACAACATGGGCATGCAACGCAAGCGGTTGTTGAAGATGATGATGTGCCTGCAATCCAGCGTCAGAACCAAGACGTGGCTGTTGCAGCGAATTCTGCATCGACAGTGAGTGCTGCACGTCCAACACCAATGAGTATTCAAGATTACTTGAAAAATCAACAACGTAAGTAGTATTTGTCTATGTGGTTAAGCCACATGTGATGAAGAAAAGGTAGTCTATGACTACCTTTTTGTTTTTTATCAATGGCTAAATATGCTAACGTATAGCGGTTTAGTGGTGAGATGATATGAAACATGTTGAAACAAAGAACTCTACAACGTGTCGTAAAAGCAAGCGGCATTGGTTTGCATAGTGGTCAAAAAGTCTTAATTAACTTTGTGCCACATCATGCGGACGGAGGAATTGTGTTTCGTCGTATCGATCTCAATCCACCAGTCGACATTCGTGCAAATGCGATGTTGATTCAAGAAGCCTTCATGTGTTCAAACTTGGTGCAAGAAGATGCCAAAGTCGGTACGATTGAACATGTTATGAGTGCAATTGCAGGTCTAGGTATTGATAACTTGATCATTGAAGTGTCTGCCTCTGAAGTCCCAATTATGGATGGCAGTGCAGGTCCGTTTATTTACTTACTGATGCAAGGTGGCCTCAAAGAATTGGATGCCCCTAAAAAATTTATAAAAATACTCAAACCTGTTGAAGCTCTCATCGACGACAAACGCGCCATTTTCCGCCCGCATGAAGGTTTTCAACTCAATTTCACCATTGACTTCGATCATCCTGCTTTTAAGAAAGAATATCAGTCTGCCACTATCGATTTTTCAACCGAAACCTTTGTTTATGAAGTCAGCGAAGCCCGTACTTTTGGTTTTATGAAAGATTTGGACTATCTCAAAGCCAATAATCTCGCTTTGGGGGCAAGTTTAGACAATGCCATTGGCGTCGATGAAACCGGTGTGGTGAATGAAGAAGGTTTACGCTTCTCAGATGAATTTGTTCGTCACAAAATATTAGATGCGGTGGGGGATCTTTACTTGCTCGGTCACCAAATTATTGCCAAATTTGATGGATATAAGTCTGGGCATGCTTTGAATAATCAATTATTGCGCAATGTCCAAAGTGATCCAAGCAGCTATGAAATTGTAACATTTAATGACGAAGATCAGTGTCCAATTCCTTATGTGAGTGTGACTTAAGTCATTGTCTTTATTATGTTATGTTATATTGTAACAAACATAAGTGTGATGAATTTATCATTTTAAAAGCGCAATTCTGGCGCGGGTCGAGACAAGGTTACTTTTTTTTGCTTGCCAAACGGCGCATTGCTTGGCTAAGCTTAGGGTCGCTCACAAAGTCAGCAGCACCTCGAATTAAGTCTTGAGTTTCTGTGCTTAACGATCTTGAAATAGATTGTATCTTTGCGGGTGTTTGAGAGGGGATTCTCAAACGAACTTGGAGTTTTTGTAGGTCTTTAAACTCATCAAGTTCCGACAGTTGTGCAATATATTGTTTTTGAAGGTAGCCAAGTTGACTAATCATCGCTTGATTTTCGCCGGTAATCGTCAAAATACCATATTGATAACAAACAACCTGCCACTGCTCTGGTTGCGGTAGGATAGGTTGAATCAGTTTTGTAAGTTTCTGCCATGCAGTCACTTGCTTTGAGAGAAACGTTAAGTTTCCTGTTTTTATGTGTTTTCTGGTTTGTTGAAAGAGATTCACTGGTTCGGACATACATATTTCCTTCATGTTAATGTCTTAATCTTATGCGCTTCTTTCGGTAGATATCAAGGACGAGATCACGCAAGAAACATTCGTAAGAACAGTTTTAAGAGGTTTTTTATGCATATGCGACGTATTTTGTTGGCTTTTTCTTTTGCGGCATCGGCTGCTTCAGTAGCCTTCGCTGATTTGGTAGAACTCAATACAAATAATGCATCTTCGGATCGAATTGAGCAATTGACACGCACTTTATCAGAAGGTGCTTATACCGAATCAAATGATATTGATATCCCTGCCGAAACGAAAATGACCGTTCAGCTCCGTGAAAAAACGGTTGAACTCAACAACGCTTCACTGGCGAAAAAATACGGTTCGGAATCCTCTGCAAAAAGTTTTTCAAATAATCCATATTCGTGGTTAGTGACACACCCGCTTCCAAGCGCACGTGTTAGCTCAAGTTACGGCGGCCGTACTATGAATGGTCGTGCTGAGCGCCACTCAGGTCTAGATCTTGCTGCGCCAAGCGGTACACCAATTTATGCGACAGGTCCAGGGATTGTGACCAAGTCTGGTTGGGGTACGGGTTATGGTCAATATGTTGAAATTAACCATGGTAATGGTTACATCACGCGCTATGCTCATGCATCACGTTTAATCGCTCGTGTTGGCGACCGTGTAGACGCGGGTGAACATATTGCCAATGTCGGTTGTACAGGTCGTTGTACTGGCCCACATTTACATTATGAAGTAGTTAAAGATGGTCAACGCAAAAACCCATCGACTTATCTAGCAATGTTGCCTTAAATCCGATTTGATCGATGATCCGAACTTACCGTTGGTCTGATGCTTGAAAAAGGAATACAGCTCTGACGAAATCTAAGTTAGCATCAAAAAGTAGCATTAAATGTATAAAAAACCGCCTAAATTGGCGGTTTTTTGTTATCTTGGGTAACGAATGGTCAATGACTATTTAGTTGCTAAATAGTATGGCTCAGCCATATTCAGCTGTAGCGATACTCTTATAGGACGAAAGTATGATACATATTAGCGTATAAGATTAGGATATCGAAATAGGTGAATTATGGCGTTTTATGGTGATACTGACGCGCAAGAAACGCAAGAGTGGCAAGATGCGTTTGACTCCGTTTTACAACACATGGGGACTGAGCGTGCAGCTTTTCTACTGGAAAAACTGTATCAACAAGCAATCGCTAAACATGTCCCTATTCAGCGATTAAATACGCCTTATTTAAATACAATTTCAGTGGCTGAAGAACCTGCAATGCCGGGCGATCAAGACATGGAGCGTCGTATCCGTGCGTTGATTCGTTGGAATGCGCTAGCGATGGTACTCCGTGCCAATAAAACGGGTGATGACTTAGGTGGTCACTTAGCAAGTTTCGCATCTTCAGCAACATTATATGATGTCGGTTTTAACCACTTTTTCCGTGCCAATAACGACAACTTTGGCGGGGACATGATTTATTATCAAGGTCACTGTGCGCCAGGTATTTATGCGCGTTCGTTCCTTGAAGGTCGTTTGACTGAAGAGCATCTAAACAATTTCCGTCGCGAAGTGGACGGTGTTGGCTTACCTTCTTATCCGCATCCATACTTAATGCCTGATTATTGGCAGTTCCCAACGGTATCGATGGGTCTTGGCCCAATCATGTCGATTTACCAAGCACATATTCAAAAATATTTGATGAATCGTGGTTTGATTAAAGAAGAAAATCGCAAAGTTTGGGCATACCTTGGCGATGGCGAGATGGATGAGCCAGAAAGCACAGGTGCAATTTCACTTGCGGGTCGTGAAAAATTAGACAATCTCATTTGGGTTGTAAACTGTAACTTACAGCGTCTAGATGGCCCAGTACGTGGTAACGGTAAAATTATTCAAGAATTAGAATCTTTATTCCGTGGTGCGGGCTGGCGTGTCATTAAAGTGGTTTGGGGCCGTCATTGGGACCCGCTACTTGCAAAAGACAAAACTGGCGCTTTAAAGTCGGTTATGGAAGAAACACTGGATGGTGAATACCAACGCTTACAAGTGAAGGGCGGTGCATATGCACGCGAAAAATTCTTTGGTAAATACCCAGAAGCAGCTGAGTTGATTAAAGACTTAAGCGATGAGGATATTGATAACCTGAACCGTGGTGGTCATGATCCGTACAAAGTTTTTGCAGCCTATGCAGAAGCATGTACAGCCAAAGGTCAACCAACTGTAATCTTAGCGAAAACTGTTAAAGGTTATGGCTTGTCTGATGAAATTGAAGCAGTAAACAAAACGCATCAAATCAAAAAGATGCAAATAGAATCTTTAAAATATGTACGTGATCGCTTCAATTTGCCATTTAACGATGAGCAATTAGAAGAAGTGCCTTTCTATCGTCCAAGCGAAAACTCGCCTGAATTGAAATATATGAAGGCACGTCGTGAGGCCTTGGGTGGTTATTTGCCTGCACGTCGTAAAGAAAGTGAACAGTTGGCTATTCCAGATATTTCTGTGTTTGATGCAGTATTAAAAGGCTCACAAGGCAAAGAACAATCAACCACCATGGTGATGGTTCGTTTAATCGCTGCATTGTTAAAAGAAAAAGCCATTAAAGACCGTGTTGTTCCTATTGTTCCAGATGAAGCACGTACTTTTGGTCTAGAAGGTATGTTCCGTCAGTTAGGTATTTATGCAGCCAATGGTCAGCATTACACGCCTGAAGACCAAGAACAGTTAATGCATTACCGTGAAGCAAAAGATGGTCATATGCTTCAAGAAGGCATTAACGAAGCAGGTGCAATGAGCGCTTGGGCAGCATTGGCAACCAGTTATTCAACCAATAACTTACCCATGATTCCAATGTACATGTACTACTCTATGTTTGGTTTTCAACGTATTGGCGACATTGCATGGGCTGCAGGTGATGCACAGGCACAAGGTTTCTTATTGGGTGCAACAGCAGGTCGTACCACGCTAAACGGTGAAGGTTTACAACACCAAGATGGTCACTCACATATTCTTGCGAACACGATTCCGAACTGTGTGTCGTATGACCCATGTTTTGGTTATGAATTAGCAGTTATTGTGCATGATGGTTTACAACGCATGTATGTGAACCAAGAGCGTATTTTCTATTACTTAACGGTAATGAACGAAAACTACGAGCATCCTGAAATGCCACAAGGTGCTGAAGAAGGCATTAAACGTGGTATGTACTTACTTCAAAAAGATGAAAAAGCCACTGTTCAGTTGATGGGTTCAGGTGTGATTCTGCGTGAAGTCATTAAAGCGGCTCAAATCTTACGTGATGAATACCAAATCCATTCAAATGTATTTAGCGTAACAAGTTTCAATGAACTTGCACGTGATGGTATGGCATGTGAAGAATATAACCGCTTGCATCCAATGAGCGAGAATGTGAAAGAGGCTTGGGTGACTGAGCAACTGCGCGGTACAGAAGGGATCGTGGTTTCTGCAACAGATCATATGCGTGCTTATAGCGAACAAATTCGTGCATATCTTCCAGACAACCGTCCATTCGTAGCATTGGGTACAGATGGTTATGGTCGTTCAGATTCACGCGCTAAATTACGTAGCTATTTTGGTGTAGATGCAGCGCACATTGTTGTTGCCACACTGAAGAAATTGGCTGATGAAGGTGAAGTGGATGCACGCTTAGTGAAAGATGCCATCTCTACATTTGAATTAGATACGGACCGTCCAGTAGCTTGGGCTCCTCAAGCAACGCCATCTGTACACGCTGTAGCTGACTACAAAGAGGAGAAATAAGTATGCAAATTACAACTCCTGATATTGGTGTAGATAAAGCCGTTGTTGCTGAAATTTTGGTCAAAGTTGGCGATATCATTGCGGTTGATGACAGTGTCGTTCTATTAGAATCAGACAAAGCCTCTGTTGAAGTGCCTAGCACTTCAGCAGGCGTTGTTAAAAGCATTTTAGTAAACTTAGGTGACTCGGTTGCTGAAGGTGCAGCGCTGATTGAGCTGGAAGCCGAGGGACAAACTGAAGCGCTAGCAGTACAAGCACAGGCTGACGTTGTACAAGCTGAAGAAAAGCCTGCACCCGCTGCTGTTGCTGAAACGGTTGCACCCGCTGCGACTACAGCATCACAAGTGATTGATGTGCAAGTACCAGATATTGGTGTGGAAAAAGCAACCGTTGGTGAAATTTTGGTGTCGGTTGGCGATCAAATTGACGTTGATCAAAGCATCCTTGTGGTTGAGTCAGACAAAGCGACTGTGGAAGTCCCGAGTACGATTTCAGGCACAGTGGAATCAATTAGCGTTCAAGTTGGTGACAGTGTTAAAGAAGGCGTAGTGATTCTGACTGTAAAAACAGCAGCTTCAGTTGCACCAGTGACTGCTGAGCCTACGCCAGTTGCAGCACCTCAAGCCACTGAAACTCAGCCTGCTGAAGCGGCGCCACAAGCTGCTGCTGCGCCTGCAGGTGCGGTTGAAATTGCAGTGCCTGACTTGGGTGTAGACAAAGCGGCTGTTGCTGAAATTTTGGTGTCAGTAGGTGATACGGTTGAAAAAGACCAAAGTATCATCGTGGTTGAATCAGACAAAGCAACGGTTGAAGTACCAAGTACAACAGCGGGTGTGATTAAAGCCATTCATGTTGCATTGGGACAAAATGTATCGGAAGGTGTGGCTTTGGTGACCATTGAAGCTGAGGGCCAAGCCCCTGCACCAGTGGCACAAGCTGTTACTCAGACACCAGCGAAACCTACAGCGGCTCAAGCTGCAACTACACCAGTGGTGGCATCTACTGTACAGGCTGCACCAGCAGTTCAAGGTGCAGATAAGCTGACCAAAGAGCAAAATGCAGCCAATGCTAAAGTCTACGCGGGTCCTGCGGTACGTAAGCTGGCGCGTGAATTAGGCGTCGTATTGTCTGAAGTAAGCGCGTCTGGCCCGCATGCGCGTGTCATGAAGGAAGACCTGAAAGCATTTGTCAAAGCGCGTTTAACTGCGCCTCAGGCTGCTCCAGCCGCTCAGGCTGCTGCTCAAGTTTCTGGCTTGCCAAAGCTTCCGGATTTCACAGCGTTTGGCGGTGTCGAAGAGAAAGTGCTGACACGTCTGCAACAAGTCTCTATTCCGCAGTTGTCTTTAAACAACTATATTCCACAAGTGACTCAGTTTGATTTGGCGGATATTACTGAACTTGAAGCTTGGCGTAATGATCTTAAAGGTAACTTTAAGAAAGATGGCATTAGCTTGACCATTATGGCTTTCATTATTAAAGCTGTTGCGCATTTGCTGAAAGAAGAGCGTGATTTTGCAGGTCATTTGGCTGATGATGGCAAGTCTGTACTCTTGCGTAGCGAAATCCATATGGGCATTGCTGTAGCAACACCAGATGGTTTAACCGTTCCTGTACTCCGTAATCCAGACCAGAAATCGATTAAAGACATTGCGGTGGAGCTCGGTGTATTGGGTCAGAAAGCACGTGATAAGAAGCTTTCGCCGAAAGACCTACAAGGTGCAAACTTCACGATTTCAAGCTTAGGTGCAATTGGTGGTACAGCATTTACACCTCTGGTGAACTGGCCGCAAGTTGCAATTTTGGGGATTTCTCCAGCGACGATGCAACCAGTATGGAATGGTCAAGGTTTTGATCCGAAACTGATGTTGCCGCTGTCACTGTCTTATGATCACCGTGTGATCAATGGGGCGGATGCAGCGCGCTTTACCAATAAGCTGACCAAGTTGTTGAAAGACATCCGTACTTTGCTGATCTGATGATCTAGCTTTTAGCCCAGCTATTCTCTTTTCTCAAAAGAGGAAAATAGCGGCTGGAAGCACTGCAAAAATACCTCAATAAAGACCCTGCTTCAGCAGGGTCTTTTGTATTTATAGATTGCCAAAAAACATATTTTCGCCTAACATGGTGTTACTTCATTGGGGAGTAGCCGCTGTTCCTAAGAACAGGTGATGATCAACATATTTGCTCTAAAACGAGCATGGTCATCATAGCAAAGAACCAAATGAGCTTCTAAAGAGCTTTCTTTTGTTGGCAAGACCTTTGATTTACCACTCTGCAGATTTTGGCTAGCAGGAGCGGTGAGTCATTGGTATTTGTTATGCTAGCCAGAGAAAGACATCATGTATGAATTCCTCCTCTCCACAGCCATCGTGGCTTTAGCTGAAATGGGCGATAAGACCCAACTGCTCGCATTGTTACTTGCTGCACGTTTCCGTAAACCTGTCCCAATTCTATTGGCTATTTTGCTGGCGACCATTATTAACCATGGCGTCTCTGCTGTTTTAGGCCAATGGATCACCACAGTTTTAAGTCCTGATGCGCTGATCTGGATTCTCTCGATTGGTTTCATTGCTATGGCAGGTTGGATGTTGATTCCTGATCAGTTGGATGATGAGTCAGGCAGCATTAAGAAATGGCAGAAACTTGGGGTATTTGGCGCAACGTTTGTGTTGTTCTTTTTGGCCGAAATTGGAGATAAAACCCAAATTGCTACCGTGGCTTTAGCTGCGCGTTTTGACAGTATTGTTTGGGTGATGTTGGGTACGACTTTAGGGATGATGTTGGCCAATGTGCCAGCGGTCTTTATTGGCGATAAGTTGGCGACCAAGTTACCAATTGCCTTAATTCATAAAATTGGTGCGGCCATTTTCTTGGTCATTGGTGTTGCAACACTTGTACAGCATTATTTCTTCTAATTCACCGTAGAAAACAGGAATCCCGACTTAAAAAATCGGGATTTTTTATTGAAAAATGATCTTTAATTTATTGATATATCAAATGATATTGGTCGTAAATGCATTGTAAGTTTGTATAAATCCATATATGTTGTAGGTATTAAAAAGTCTTTTAAGAAAAACAGCATTTTGAGGGGATGGGCATGGCATTTGACCGCACAACGTCACAGGTTTTATATGATGATGGCACACATAAGTGTATTAGCTTTACCAGCTTGGTCAAAGGCGAGGGTGTGCAGGCAAATCAGTTTTTAATTATTGACCATGAGCGTGCAGCGGTCTTAGATCCGGGTGGTGATTTAACTTATGTACCGCTGACCATGGAGTTGAATAAATATACCCGTTTGACCAATCTTGATTTTGTGATGGCCTCACACCAAGACCCTGACATTATTACCTCAATGCCGCGTTGGTTGGTCTATACCGAAGCGAAAGTGGTGGCTTCTAAACTTTGGGCACGCTTTTTACCTCACTTGAACTCTGCCTTTATGAGTGAGCGGATGAAAGGTAACTGGCTGGATCGTTTAGTGGAGCTGCCTGACCACGGTCAGGTGATTACGTTGGGGCAGTCTTCGATTATTGCTGTGCCGGCGCATTTTCTACATTCGGTGGGTAATTTTCAGTTTTATGATCCGATTGCCAAGATTCTATTTTCAGGCGATATGGGGGCATCGATGGTGGACGATGCCTCAAAACCTTTGGAAAACTTTGCTGCGCATATTCCCAAAATGAAAGGGTTTCATCAGCGCTATATGTGCAATAACAAAGTGATTCGTTTATGGGTCAATATGGTCCGCACCATGGATGTCGAAATGATTGTACCGCAGCATGGGACGCCGTTTATTGGGCAAGAGCAGATCCATCAATTTTTAGACTGGATTGAGACTTTGGAGTGCGGTACCGACTTGATGGATGAGAGTGTTTTTACCTGTCCAACTTAAGTGACAAAATAGTCGTAAATTTTGCTTGTTTGGCAACCACATTTTTTTTAATATTTTCTTCCAAAAAAAGTTTTTGAAAATGAGAATATAAAGGATGTTGTCTCAAGTTCCAACGGAAGATGCCTGTTTAAGCTGCGGGGCATGTTGTGCCTTTTTTAGAGTCTCATTTTACTGGGCTGAAGGAATTTCCATGCCTGAACATTACACAGAGCCAGTGACGGCTGTGTATTCATGTATGGCTGGAACCAATCAAGCTAGCCCACGCTGTATTGCACTGCAAGGTACCATTGGTGAGCAGGTGAGTTGTGGGATGTATGAACAGCGTAGCTCTTCATGTAAAGAAGTTCAAATCGCTGATGATCAATGCAACAAAGCGCGACGTGCGCACAATATGATTCCATTTGTGCAATTGGAAGCGAGCCTTCCAGTCAACGATGAAGGTTTTGATCAAGTGTGTTAATCGGTAAAAGCAGAGTCAAGGCTCTGCTTTTTTGAGTTTTAGAACGTCAATTGAACCCATCTCAAAACAACAAATAAAAAATAAAGGTGAAAATGAAGGTCTCAAATAAAATATAGGTTTTATCACTTTATTTTCTAAGATAAAAAAATAAATTTTCAATTGAAATGAAATTTAAGTTCATATTTGTTTATAATAGCGCACGGAAATTACCAGTGAGACTGCCATGTTGACCATCGTTCAAGACGCGTTAACTTTTGATGATGTCCTATTACTCCCTGCCTATTCTACTGTTCTCCCAAAAGATGTCTCATTAAAGACACGATTCACGCGCGGCATTAATTTAAATATCCCCCTTGTTTCAGCAGCAATGGATACGGTGACTGAATCACGTATGGCGATTGCGATGGCGCAAAACGGTGGTATTGGTATTTTGCACAAGAACATGGATATTGCTGCACAAGCTGCAGAAGTCCGTCGTGTGAAAAAATTTGAAGCAGGGATGGTGAAAGATCCAATTACTGTGACACCTGAAACTACAGTGCGCGAATTGATCTCGATTACTCAAGCCAACAACATCAGCGGTGTACCTGTTGTGAAAGATGGCAAAGTGGTCGGTATTGTCACAGGTCGTGATACACGCTTTGAAACGAACCTTGAGCAACCTGTAAGCAACATCATGACTGGTCAAGACCGCCTTGTGACTGTTCGTGAAGGTGAATCGAAAGAAAATATTCAAGCTTTACTGCAAAAGCACCGCATTGAAAAAGTTTTGGTCGTTGGTGAACACAACGAACTCAAAGGTTTAATTACAGTCACTGACTTCCGTAAAGCGGAAAGCTATCCAAGCAGCTGTAAAGATGATCTTGGTCGCTTACGTGTGGGCGCTGCTGTTGGTACAGGTGTAGAAACACCAAGCCGTGTAGAAGCTTTGGTTGAAGCGGGTGTTGATGCGATTGTCGTGGATACGGCGCATGGTCACTCTGCAGGTGTGATCGAGCGTGTACGTTGGGTGAAAGCGAATTACCCACAAGTCCAAGTGATTGGTGGTAACATTGCAACTGGTGATGCAGCATTGGCACTTCTCGATGCAGGCGCAGATGCGGTCAAAGTCGGTATCGGCCCAGGTTCAATTTGTACCACTCGTATTGTGGCGGGTATTGGTATGCCGCAGATTTCTGCGATTGATAGCGTTGCCAATGCACTGAAAGATCAAATTCCATTAATTGCAGATGGTGGTATTCGTTTCTCTGGCGACATGGCGAAAGCGATTGGCGCGGGTGCGAGTACGATTATGGTCGGTTCACTCCTTGCAGGAACTGAAGAAGCGCCAGGTGAAGTGGAATTCTTCCAAGGTCGTTACTATAAAGCGTATCGTGGTATGGGTTCATTGGGCGCGATGGCAGGAGCAACAGGTTCTGCGGATCGTTATTTCCAAGACTCTAAAGCAGGCGCTGAAAAACTTGTTCCTGAAGGGATCGAAGGTCGTGTGCCATACAAAGGTCCAATGGGAAACATTGTGCACCAAATGATGGGCGGTTTACGTTCTTCTATGGGCTATACGGGTTCATCTGTGATTGAAGATCTTCGTCAAAATGCGAAGTTTGTGAAAATCACTTCGGCAGGTATGTCGGAGTCACATGTTCACGACGTGACGATTACCAAAGAAGCACCGAACTATCGCGTTGGCTAATTCAGCTATACCAATTGTTCAAAGTAAAAGCCGTCATTTTTATGACGGCTTTTTCGTTTTGGTGTAAAGTGGTGGCAGTAAAAAAGTGATGATTTAGATCACCATTAAGAAGTGAGTAAAATATGAGTTATTTTGGTACCGATGGTATTCGCGGTAAGTTTGGCGTCCTCCCTATTACCCCTGAATTTGCACTTAAATTAGGCTTTGCAGCAGGGAAAGTTTTAAAACGCCACAGTAAAAAATCAAAACCATTGGTGGTACTCGGTAAAGACACACGTTTATCGGGTTATATTTTAGAGTCAGCATTACAAGCGGGTTTAAACGCAGCAGGGGTGTATGTACATTTACTAGGCCCATTGCCAACCCCAGCGATTGCACATTTGACCCGTGCCTTACACGCAAGTTTGGGCATTGTGATTTCAGCATCACATAATCCTTATTTTGATAATGGGATCAAGTTCTTTTCCAGTGAAGGTAAGAAACTACCAGATGCCATTCAAGAAGAAATTAATCAAGAACTTGAAAAAGATATCATCATTGATGATATTGCCAATTTAGGTAAAAGTGTCCGTGTAAAAGATGCCAATGGTCGTTATATTGAATTTTGTAAGTCCACATTTCCCTATCACTATGACTTGAATGATTTAACGATTGTGGTGGATTGTGCCAATGGTGCAGCATATAACGTGGGTCCATCAGTCTTTCGTGAGCTAGGTGCCAAAGTCATTGCCATTCATAATGAACCCAACGGTTTAAACATTAACGAAGGTTGTGGTTCAACCCATCCTGAAAGTTTGCAACAAGCTGTGGTTGAAAATGGTGCAGATTTGGGCATCGCTTTTGATGGGGATGCAGACCGTGTCATGTTAGTCGATAAAGCTGGCAAGCTGATTGATGGTGACCATATTCTATACATCTTGGCGACACAAAGTGCTAAAAAGCCTGCTGGAATAGTGGGTACCTTAATGTCAAACATGGCTTTGGAACTGGCTTTGGAAAAAGCGGGTGTAGCGTTATTACGTGCCAAAGTGGGTGATCGTTATGTCCTACAAGGTCTAGAAGAAAAAGGCTGGGTCATTGGCGGTGAGCCATCAGGACATATCCTAACCTTGGATAAAAGTACCACGGGTGATGCCATTATTGCGGCTCTACAAGTGCTTACTGTGATGGTCGAGCAGAAGAAAGCGCTGCATGAATTGGTTGCTGACTTTAAGCTTCTACCGAATGTGTTGGTGAATGTACGTTTAGAGGCGATGTTTGACCCTTATGCGGTGCCTGCTTTGGTGGCTGAATTTGATAAAGCAGAGCAGCAACTCAAAGGTCGTGGTCGTTTGTTGATTCGTAAATCAGGTACTGAGCCTGTGATTCGTGTCATGGTGGAAGGAGATGATCTCGATGAAGTCAGCACTTTAGCCCATACATTGGCTGATGCTGTACGTGCGAATGCAGCTTAATAAGGAGTGAAAAATGAGTGATTTAATTAAAGATCTCAGCGAACTTCGTTTAAGTTATCAAAAAGGCGAGCTACATGAAGATCGAGTAGAAACCCATCCACATGCCCAGTTCTTGCTTTGGTTTAATCATGCTTTAGAAGCACAACTACACGAACCTTATGCTATGTCATTGGCGACAGCGAGTGCGCAGGGTCGTCCGCATGTACGAACGGTATTGCTGCGCGGTGCAACCGAAGAAGGGTATGATTTTTATACGAATTATGACAGCCAAAAAGGCAATGATCTGGCAGAAAACCCATATGCTGAGTTATTGTTCTATTGGCAAGAGCAGGAACGTCAGATTCGCATTGGTGGTAAAGTAGTCAAAATTTCTGAAGCTGAATCAACCGACTACTATCATAAGCGTCCACGAGATAGCCAAATTGCAGCACATATCAGTACACCACAAAGTGGTGTGATTGAAAGCCGTGAAGTCTTGCAACAACGTTTTGAGCAATTGCAAAGCCAAGTTGAAAGTAAATCAGAACTGAATAAACCCCTCTTTTGGGGTGGCTACCGTCTTGAGCCTGACTATTATGAGTTTTGGCAAGGGCGTCCGAGCCGTTTACATGACCGTTTAAGTTATGAAAAACAGCAAGATGTTTGGATGCTGAAGCGTTTGATGCCATAAATGTCATCCATTCAAATTAAGCAAAGACCCTTCATGACCCGTCCTGAATTATTTCAGGACGTTCCTACCTTTATTGCAGAAATTTTAGCCCGTCGTGGGGTGGCGTCAATGCAGGAGCTGGAGTTAAAGCTCAAGCACTTACTGGCCCCTAGCCTGAAAGGCTTAAATGAAGCGATTCAGTTGATGGATGCTACAATTGATCAGCAACATAAAATTGTGATTGTGGGTGATTATGATGCGGATGGTGCAACCAGCACCGCTTTAATGATCTTAGCTTTGCGAGAAATGGGGGCGCAGGTGGAGTATCTGGTTCCAGATCGCTTTAAATATGGCTATGGTTTAACGTCTGCGATTGCGGATTTAGCATTTACCACATTTACACCTGATTTATTGATTACTGTGGATAATGGTATTTCCAGTCATGACGGCGTGAAACAAGCGCAAGATCATGGTATGCAGGTGATTATTACCGACCACCATTTGACCACCAAACCGACTCCCAGTGCCCAAGCGGTAGTGAATCCGAACCAGTTGGGGTGTAATTTTCCAAGCAAAGCCTTAGCTGGGGTCGGCGTGGCCTTTTATGTCCTAGCTAACTTATCAACCTATCGTAAAAAACTGCATAAGTCTTCGGCAGTCATGAGTCAGTATTTGGATTTGGTGGCCTTAGGCACCTATGCCGATGTTGCTAGTCTTGACTATAACAATCGTATCTTGGTTGATGTTGGCCTGAAGCGTATTCAACAACATTTATGTCGTCCGGGCATCAGCGCTTTACTGGAGATTGCAGGTCGAGAAGCTGCAACTTTAAAAGCGCAAGATTTGGGGTTTGTACTGGGACCACGTATTAATGCGGCAGGTCGTATGGAAACCATGGATATCGGTATTGAATGTCTGTTGGCACAGGACTTTGCTTCCGCTTATCCATTGGCAGAACAACTGAATCAGTTGAATGTGGAACGTCGTCAGGTTGAAGCGACGATGAAACAAGAGGCATTAATAGCCTTGGATCAAATTCAACTGGATGATACGGTCTTACCTGCGGCTTTAATTATGTTCGAGCCGCATTGGCATCAAGGGGTGATTGGCATTGTTGCGGGGCGTTTAAAAGAACAGTTTCATCGTCCGAGTATTGTTTTTGCTGCAGATGAAGATGGGGTACATATCAAAGGTTCTGCACGTTCGATTGAAGGAGTGCATATCCGCGATGCCATTGAGTGTGTTGCTGAGCAATATCCACATTTGGTCAGCCACTTTGGTGGGCATGCTGCGGCAGCGGGTTTAACCATTCAAAAAGTCCATTTTGAAGAGTTTAAGCAGGCCTTTGAAGCACTGATGGCAGCTCAGGATGAAGGTTTATTTACGGCGACTTTATGGACCGATGGTGAGTTAGCAGTACAGAATATTCAGGTTGAAACGGTCGATCTTCTACAGCAAATTAGTCCATGGGGGCAAAAGTTTCCAGCGCCTATTTTTGAAGGAAATTTTCAGATTTTAGATTTCCGCTGGCTGAAAGAAGTGCATTTAAAATTACGTGTTGCTTTAGACAATGGACAGGTTGTAGATGCCATTGCTTTTAATGCAGCAGACAAATACCAGTTTAATGAGATGAACCATCAAGTTCGTTTGGTCTATGAGCTAGATAAAAATGAATTTCGTGGCAATGTCAGCGTACAACTTCGCATTTTGCACTTAGAACAACACTAAAAAACCGCTCTATAGAGCGGTTCTATTTAATACATTTTAGTTGCAATTAGAAGCGGTAAGCACCACGCAAGCCAAATACATTACCATCATCAGCAAAGTCAATTGCACCTTCTACGCTGAGTTGTTGCGTGAAGAATTTTTTCGCGCGGATGGTAAATACATCAGCATCTTTCTCATCTGTATCAGAGAAACCAAGACCAACACTTAGAGTTTTATCTAAATATAAGTCAGCTCCAAAGCTGTAGGCATCAATATCACCAAAAGATGCACCACCTTCAAAGTTCATGTCATAAGCACCCACTTGAGTGACATATTTGGCACGTAAAGTTGGATCGACATCATCACCATAATCATTATCGTAACCAAGTAGGCCCGCCGCAATCAATAAACCAGGGACAGGTAGGTAGCCTACTTCAGCAGAATAAATCGTGGTATCTAGATCTTCAACACCATCCGCTTCATGTTTAGTTTGCCCAATATTACCGTTCAGGTAAAAATCAGAGTTTGGAATAAAATACTCAAGTCCAACATTAAATGTAGTGACTTCGTATAAGTCATAATCAATATATGAAACTTCGCCATTGAGGTTACTTGAGCGGTTTAAGAACGCAGCTTCATTAAGTGGACTGTTTTTGACCTGAACAGGGTTGAAGTAGTACGTGCCATCTAGGGCAAAACCTGTTGAAGTATCCCCATGATCAGGATCAACGACAGCAATGGTGCCACCAATTTCAGCTTGGTAAGCATGAGCAGTCCCGAAGCTTGCGATTAGTGCTGTAGTTAGCGCAATTTTTTTAAGCATTTTAGAGGTTCTCTCTTTGTTATAAAAATATGACTGTTCTATGACAGTTGTAACGAAGTGTACAAAAAAGTAGCAGGGAGTCAATATTTATTTATAACAATGCTTTATCAGAGTGCAAAAAGCCCATTCGAAAATGGGCTTTGAGTATTCAAGGTTTTCTAATTGGTTTTAGAAGCGATATTTAGCTGCTAAACCGAATTTATTGTAGTCATTGTTACCAACTTCACCAAAACCAACACGGCCTTCAAGGCTGACTTGTGGGGTAAAGAATTTACGTGCATTGATACCAAATTCGTTAGTATCACCATAGTCACGGTCTTTACTGTAGTAGTCTACACCTAGGCTTAAGGTTTTATCGATGAAGTAATCTGCTGCAAGATTATATTCGTCTAAATCACCAAAACCTGCGCCTGCTTCTAAGTTAATATCTTTACCATTGCTTAGAGAAGTGACATATTTAGCACGAAGAGTAGGATCTACGCCGTCGTCATAATCGTTGTCATAGCCTTTTAGACCCGCAGCAATTAATAAACCTGGTGCTGGTAAATAACCGACTTCAGCGCCATAAACGGTCTCATCAAAATCGCCACCGCGGTCAAATTTAATATCATCACGACCAACATTACCACTCACATAGAAATCTGAGTTAGGAATGTAAACTTCAGCACCTACGCCATAACGATGACGCTCATCATTACCAACTTCGTCATACTGATATTTTGCATTAACGTTACTTGCACGGTCTAAGAATGCTGCTTCTGCAAGTGGCGCGTTACGTGTCTGAACTGGGTTGAAATAGTATGTGCCATCTACGCCAAAAGAGCCGCTTGAACTACCGTTGTCTGGATCAATTAGGCCAGCTGAAGCACCCACCTCTGCTTGGTATGCATGTGCAGTACCTGTGATCGCTAGAGCTGAAAGTAATGCTGAAGCAATTGCTAATTTTTTCATGGTATGTACCCCTCGTAAGTGGACCCGTATTTCATTAATTTTTTGTTACAACTTCAGTCTAGGGCAAAATAAAAAAGCGTCAACCAAAGGAAAGTTAATGCTCTGTATCTAAGGTTACATCGTGTAATTTCTAAAATTTAAATGATTGATAATAAATTATAAATTTATAATGTTTTGTTTTATTAAAATTGTGTAGATTCTGTGGATTTTATAATTTTTGACGCTATTTTAACCAATTTTAACTCAAAATGTTTAGTCCGTTTGTCTGTTGAGAACACTTCTCAGGTGTGTATTTTGTGGGATGGTTCGCATTTATATGCAGCTTGATTCCGGATCAAGCGAATGCTTTTTTGGAGATTAAACGGTTTTAATGTTTAGAAGAAGGGTGTGATTTTGTAGAATTTGAGATGAATAATCCCAGCCGTCGACTGTGATATAATCAGCGGCTATTTTTCGCTTTATATTGATTGAGAGTAATTCACGTGGAAATTAATCCGTATCTAAACCAATTAAAAGACTTAAACGACCGTGGTCTCACATTACGGGGGTATCTTTGACTACGATCTGAAAAAAGAGCGTTTAGAAGAGGTTCTCCGTGAATTAGAAGACCCAGCGATTTGGAATGATCAAAGCCGTGCACAAGCCATGGCCAAAGAAAAAGGCGAACTTGAAAACGTCTTAAATGTGTTAGATGGTTTGGCAACGCAGCTTGAAGATGCGCAAGCGATGCTTGATTTGGCAGTCGAGGCAGATGATGAAAGTCTGTTGGCTGATGTCCAAGCTGAATTGACTTCTGCAGAAGAAGAGTTAGCGAAGCTTGAATTCCGCCGTATGTTCAGCAACCCAATGGACCCAAATCCATGTTATGTGGAAATTCAAGCTGGTTCAGGTGGGACAGAAGCACAAGACTGGGCTTCAATGCTACTGCGTATGTATATGCGTTGGATTGAACGTCATGGTTTTAAAGCTGAATTGATGGAAGAGTCAGACGGCGATGTGGCTGGGATTAAGTCTGCAACGATTCGTGTTGAAGGTGAATATGCCTATGGTTGGTTACGTACCGAATCGGGTGTGCATCGTTTAGTGCGTAAATCGCCATTTGACTCGGGTAACCGCCGTCATACCTCATTCTCTGCTGTGTTTGTCTCGCCTGAAGTCGATGACAACATTGAAATTGATATCAACCCATCTGACGTGCGTACCGATACCTATCGTGCTTCGGGTGCAGGTGGTCAGCACATTAACAAAACAGACTCTGCTGTACGTTTAACCCACGCGCCAACAGGCATTGTGGTGGCATGTCAGAACCAACGTTCACAACATGCCAACCGTGACCATGCTTGGAAACAGTTACGTGCGAAGTTGTATGAGTTGGAAATGAGCAAGCGTAACGAAGCGGCTCAAGCACTTGAAGACTCAAAGTCGGATATTGGTTGGGGCAGTCAGATTCGTTCTTATGTATTGGATGACTCACGGATTAAAGACTTACGTACAGGTGTTGAAAACTCCAACACAGGTGCAGTACTAGATGGTGACCTTGATAAGTTTATTGAAGCAAGCTTAAAACAAGGTTTGTAATTTAAATGATGAATAAAAGCAAAGTGTTATCAGTTATTTTGCAATATATCTAAAATAATCGATATTAAAATCGAAAAAATGCGATATATTAGGTGAAACAAGCTGACAACGCTTTGCTGCCCATTAAACGTGTCTTGAGTATGGATATAGATTTAATTTTTAAAGCCTTGGCTAATCCAACGCGTCGCCAAATTTTGGAATGGTTAAAAAAACCGGAACAATTTTTATCGAGTGACGAATGTGGTGACTTTAGACGCGGCGTATGTGCAGGTCATATCGAACGGTTGGGAAATGTATCGCAATCGACGATGTCGAACCATTTGTCTGTGTTACAGCAGGCTGGTTTAATTCAAGTGGAAAAATATGGACAATGGTCTTATTTTTCGCGCAATGAAGCGTTGATTCAGCAATATATCGAACATTTGCAACGTTCACTTTAATTGAAAAAGTGGCGATCGAGGCGACTATGGCTGAACTGAATACTCCTTTAACTTTAGGTGATCTACACTTAAAAAACCGTGTCATTATGGCTCCTTTAACACGAAGTCGTGCAACGGCAGACCGTGTGCCAACAGCCATGATGGCGGAGTATTATGCACAGCGTGCAAGTGCAGGGTTGATCATTTCTGAAGCGACCGTGATTTCTGAAGAAGCCAATGGTTACTTGAATACACCGGGGCTATTTAATAAAGCTCAAGTTGAAGGCTGGAAACAGGTGACTCAAGCTGTACATGACCACGCAGGCTTAATTGTGGCGCAGTTATGGCATGTGGGTCGTGTATCGCACCCTGATTTATTGGATGGTGAAACCCCAGTTTCGGCAAGTCGTGTGCAACAAAAAGGCTATGTTAGCTTATTGCGTCCGAAACGTGAATATGTGGTGCCTCGTGCATTAGAGATTGCTGAAATTCAAGCCATTATTGAGCAATACAAACAAGCAGCAATTCATGCCAAAGCGGCAGGTTTTGATGGGGTGGAGCTGCATGCAGCCAATGGTTATCTGATTGACCAATTCCTGCAAAGTTCAACCAACCTACGTGAAGACCAATATGGTGGCAGCGTAGAAAATCGTGCGCGTTTGTTACTTGAAGTAGTGGATGTGTTGATTGAAGTCTGGGGTGCAGGTCGTGTTGGGGTGCATCTAGCTCCACGTGGTGATGAGCATGACATGGGCGATGATGATCCACGTGAAACCTTTGGTTATGCGTTAGAACAACTGGGCCAGCGTCAGATTGCATTTTTCTTTACCCGTGAATATTTAGCAGACGACAGTATCAGTACTTACCTGAAACAACGTTCAGGTGGTGTACCATTGATTGCTAATATGCGTTTAAGTCGTGAAGATGCGATTGATCTGTTGGCATCGGGTCAGGCGGATGCAGTGTCTTGGGGTAAGGATTATATTGCCAATCCAGATCTGTATGAGCGTCTACTACAAGATGCGCCATTGAATGAATTGAAACTGGAAAATATGATTGGAACAGATGTCGCGGCAGGCTATGTGGACTATCCGACTTTAGCTGAAATGGAAACTGCTGCGGTTTAAATTGCTTTTCCGTTAAATTCGCGACAAGATAACAGCGCAATTCATGGGATAATATGAGTTGCGCTGTTTTATTTTTGCATTGATTTTTGGAGCACGTATTTGGCTACTCCTTTTTGGTATAACGCAGCACTTGCGCTGATCAAACCGCTGTATAAGTCTAAAATAAAAAAACGTGCAGAGAGTACAGAACAATTTCAACAAGAATGTCTCGAACGTTTCGGGCCGTTTCAACCAGTTAAAAATCACCAAGCGATTTGGTTCCATGTAGTATCGGTGGGTGAAACCAATGCAGCGCAGCCTCTCATCGAGCATTATTTAAAAGCAGGTCATCCAGTCTTGGTGACCAATACCACTAAAACTGGGCAGGCGCGGGCCAAATCGCTATTTTTAAAAGCACCTTATTTAGAGCTGTTCCAAGCTGTATATTTACCTGCAGATCAAAAGCCTTTAGTTCGTCAGTTTTTTGCATTGTATCAGCCCAAACTCTTGGCTTTGGTTGAAACGGAACTATGGCCAAATTTAATTGCCCAAGCAGGGCAGAGCCAGGTGCCATGTATCTTGATTAATGCGCGCCTCTCTGAAAAATCAGCCAAAGGCTATGCCAAAGTATCTAGCCTGACGCAGCCGATGTTACATGGGCTAGATCAGCTCTTGGCACAAGATCGGGAAACTGCAGAGCGCTTTATTCAGCTCGGTGCAGCGCCATCGGTGACACAGGTGGTGGGGAGTATTAAGTTTGATATTCATGCGCCAGAATCGGCTGTCAAACAAGCAGCTCAGCTCAAGCAAGAATGGTCACTGGCTGGGCGTAAGATCATCACTATTGCCAGTACCCATGCACCCGAAGAACAAAAACTGTTAAGTGCGCTTAAGCCGTATTTGGATGCACAGCCTGAACTATTGTGTATTGTTGTACCGCGTCATCCAGAGCGTTTTGATGAGGTCTTTAACATCACGCAAAGTTTAAATTTAAATACCACTCGCAGAAGTACGGGACAAAGCATAGAGGCGGAAAACCAAGTCTATTTAGCCGATTCGATGGGGGAGATGTGGTTATGGTATGCCTTATCGAATGCCTGTTTTGTCGGGGGATCACTAAATGAACCTGGTGGCGGACATAATATTTTAGAGCCAATTGCGTTACATGTGCCGACGGTTTTGGGCAAAAACTATTTTAATTTCCAAACCATTGTCGATGAATTTGTACAAGCCGATGCAGTGAAAGTTGTTGAGGATGCTGAACAAGCTGCTGCGGTGTTGATGATACTGTTAGATGATGCCGAACAGGCGAATACACTGAATCAAGCGGCACAAAAGATTATGCAACTTAATAGTGGTTCTCTAGCCAAGCATATTCAAGTGATTGATGCTTATTTATAAAACTTGAGTGAGTTTGTCATTACTACAAATACTGTAGATTTTATGGATGGTTTTGCGTAGGTGGCTCCTACTTTTCAAAGATGAAAAGCAACAAAAATCTTTTGCTGTTCTGAGGTACATCCTGTACCTCAGAACAGCGGGCGACATCCTTGTTGCCTTTCACGATGACATGTGCTATTAGGCCTCCACTGTTTGGATTTTTTCTATTTATTATGAATATCGTTCTCTTAGATCCGCGCCAAACTGAATCTGAACTCTGGTCCATTAGTGCCAAGCGTCAGCTTGAACATTTGCATCGTCATTTAGAGCTGAAAGCCGGTGATACTTTAAAAGTCGGGATACAAAACGGAAAGCGTCATCTTACGCAAGTGATGGAAGTCTCTGAAACAGCTGTACGTATAAAACCCTTATATGAAGAACCTGTACCAGCCAAACTACCAGTGACTTTAATTGTCGCGATGCCACGCCCTAAAGTCCTGCGTCGTTTGATTATGGATGCGGTGACTTTAGGGGTTGAAAAAATCATTTTGCTGCACAGCTATCGGGTCGATAAAAGTTATTGGCAAACCCCGTTCTTACAACAGTTGGACCAGTATGTGACTTTGGGGCTAGAGCAGGCAGGTGATACGGTTGCCCCGAAAATTGAAATCTATAAACGCTTTAAGCCTTTTGTTGAAGATCAATTGCCAAGCCTGATTTCAGCCGACTGTCCTGCCTATGTGGCACATCCCTATAGCGATGCAAAAATGCCTTTTGCGATTCAGCATCCCTGTACGGTTGTGATCGGGCCGGAAGGAGGATTTATCCCTTACGAAGTTGAATTACTTGTAAAAAACGGCTGCCAAGCGGTGAGCTTAGGCAACCGTATTATTCGGACTGAAACCGTGATCCCTTATGTTTTAGGGCGTTTATTTAGCAGCTGAAGTCTCTGTCGGGTAACTGTCATTTTTTGCGACACGAACTTCTTGGACTGGGTAAGGAATAGAAATTCCTTGCTCAGCAAAGGCTTGAACCACATATTCTTGTACTGAACTGATCGAGCCAGATACCGTAGTTTCTGTGGTGTTGACCCACCATTGGACTTTGAGGTTCACCGAAAAATCTGCAAGTGCAGCGACGTTCACACTAAAACCCGGCTGACTTAAAATAGTCGTATCTCGGTCTAAAATACCTAAAATAATATCTTTGGCTTTTTTGATGTCGTCTTCATAACCAATACCGACCAAGAACTCGCAGCGACGACGTGGATAGGCGGTGTTGACAGTGACCGCACTGGTATACACAGTCGCATTGGGGATTACGATACGGCGACCATCTGGCGCACGTAAGTAAGTGGCACGAATTTGAATATCTTCAACGTTGCCTTCCATACCCGAGACAATGATGTCATCGCCAATCTTAAATGGTTCACCCAGTAAAATCAGGATTCCTGAAAGTAGGTTTTGGAAGATATCTTTAAATGCAAAACCAATGGCAACCGAGCCAATCCCCAAAGCACTCATCAGCTGACCAGGTGTGAAACCCGGAATCGCAATCACCATGGCAATCAGGAAGCCAATAAAGACGATGGCCGAACTGCCGACACGGTTCAGGACAAGGACAAGGTTTTGCTTGGTATAAGAACGATCAGACAGTGCTTTACGAACAAAAAGTTTAAACAGTTTGGAGAGCAAATAAAAAATGACGAAGGTAATCAGCGCAATACAAAAATAAGGCATACGCTCCCAAAAACTATCGACAAATTTGTCGATGGTGGAATAGGCGTCATTATATTTTGCCGTATGTGCAATTACACTTTGCGTGGTTTTCGCTGTCGCGTCATGTAGCATCTCTGACGTACCTTGAGCAACCTCGCTCAAGGTATTGGTTTGTTCTGACACTGGTGCTCCAATCGCTGAAAATTTGGCATATTTTGCCTGAAAATTGTGTGTATTTAATAGAGAAAAGCGTATGAAATTATCGCATTCTGGGTGATTGATAGACGGATAAAAATCTATCTCTCTGTTTTTTAAATGCTTGAGTTTTGGAATAAAGGTGCTGAGTCATGCTCCTATGTATGAAATAGCGCAGCCTGAAGTGTAACAATATGCTTTAAAAAGCCTAACTGGAGCGACTTTACTGAGTTCAGCTTTGTTCATGTTACGGATTAAACACAGGATCTCATTGAAAGATCACTATAAAATGTGTTTTAAATTGTAGAAATAATATACGACCAAAGCCGTGTTGATCTGTTTAAAAAACAATCGTCATACTGTGGTTATGCAGTCCAATAATAAACCAATAACTGTGGCATGGACTCTCGCGATGAGAGTCAGAATATAAGGAAGTATGATATGAAAGAAGTCTATCCTGTACCTGCTGAATTTGAAAAAACTGCGCGCACCAATGAACAAGAATATTTTGAACGCTATCAAAAATCGATCGAACAACCTGATGAATATTGGGCTGAACAAGCTTTGAAGTTAGATTGGATCAAGCCTTTTAGCCAAGTTAAAAACACCAGTTATGATAAAGATAATTTTAAAATTGAATGGTTCGCCGATGGGCAGTTAAACCTAAGTGCTAACTGCCTTGATCGCCACTTAAAAGAGCATCCGTATAAACCTGCTATTATTTGGGAAGGTGACCATCCCTCACGCCATAAAATCATTTCCTTTGCAGAACTGTATGACGAAGTGTGTCGTTTTGCCAATGTTCTGAAAAAGCATGGTGTGGTGAAAGGCGATCGTGTGGTGCTGTATATGCCAATGATTTCAGAAGCGGCCATTTCGATGTTGGCTTGTGCCCGAATCGGTGCCGTGCATTGTGTGGTGTTTGGTGGCTTTTCACCTGACTCATTGGCGAGCCGAATTGATGACAGTCAAGCCAAAATTGTGATTACCGCAGACTCAGGAATGCGTGGGGGGAAACCGATTCCGCTGAAAGAAAATGTAGACGCAGCATTGAATCTACCCGGGACAGACTCGGTACAAAACGTGATTGTGGTGCACCGTACAGGCAATCCAATCACGCTGAAAGAAGGGCGTGATTTGTGGTATCACATGGAAATCATGACCGTCAACGAGATTTGTCCACCTGAACCGATGAATGCCGAAGATCCCCTATTTATTTTATATACCTCAGGTTCAACCGGTAAGCCCAAAGGGGTGCTGCATACAACAGGGGGCTATTTAACTTATGTGAATAGTACCTTCCGTGAAGTGTTTGACTTAAAACAAGATGATGTGTTTTGGTGTACCGCCGATGTAGGCTGGATTACGGGACATTCTTATGTGCTGTATGGCCCCTTATCGAATGGAACCACAACAGTGATGTTTGAGGGGATTCCACAGTATCCAAGTTGGGCACGTACAGGGCATATTGTCGACAAACACAATGTGACGATTTTATACACGGCCCCGACAGCGATCCGCGCCATGATGCGTGAAGGGGATGCCTTTGTCCGTGAGAGTGATCGTAGCAGTTTGCGTTTAATTGGTTCCGTCGGAGAGCCGATCAACCCTGAAGCATGGAATTGGTACTACACGGTGGTGGGAGAAAGCCGTTGCCCAGTGGTGGATACTTGGTGGCAAACCGAAACAGGCGGGATTTTGATTTCTCCACTTCCGGGTGCGACACCACTTAAACCCGGATCCGCAACGCGTCCTTTATTTGGGATTCAACCCGCTTTGGTTGATGCTGAAGGCAAAGAGTTAGAAGGAGAAGCTGAAGGCAATCTGGTGATTAAGGATTCATGGCCGGGACAAATGCGAACCATTTGGGGGGATCCTGAGCGGTTTATCGAAGCGTATTTTGCAACTTATCCGGGAACGTATTTCACGGGCGATGGTGCACGCCGTGATAAAGATGGTTACTACTGGATCACAGGACGGGTAGATGATGTGCTGAATGTGTCAGGGCACCGTTTAGGTACGGCTGAAGTGGAAAGTGCTTTGGTGGCACATGAGGCAGTTGCTGAGGCTGCCGTAGTAGGAATGCCACATGAGATCAAAGGGCAGGGAATTTGTTCCTTTGTCACTTTACAAGCGGGCACTGCACAAACGGAAGAACTCCGTGCAGAGCTCATTCAGTGGGTAAGAAAGGTACTCGGCCCTGTGGCGACACCAGATGCCTTACATTGGGCACCATCTTTACCCAAAACACGTTCAGGTAAAATTATGCGCCGTATTTTAAGAAAAATTGCAGCGAACGAGTTAGATAGTTTGGGCGATACATCAACGCTGGCTGAACCGCAAGTGGTCGAAGTGTTGATTAAAGAAGTATATCCAAACGGATAAAATCAACCTAAAAAATACCGTCTTAAGCAGACGGTATTTTTATTTTGACATATTGGTGGAATACGTCGGGTTGCTGTATACAAATTTGTAAGTACGAGACGTTTAGAAATTAAATAGTTCTAACGCTGATGGATGCTTTCTAAAGTATCCACCATCGTCCGTGTCATCTGATCAATTTCATAATTGACCGCATCGCCGACTTGTACCGATGCCCATGTGGTCAGA
This sequence comes from Acinetobacter sp. MYb191, assembly GCF_037572605.1. NCBI lineage: Bacteria > Pseudomonadati > Pseudomonadota > Gammaproteobacteria > Moraxellales > Moraxellaceae > Acinetobacter > Acinetobacter sp. MYb191. The sequence goes on from NZ_JBBGZP010000006.1 coordinate 155,100, forward strand.
CGCAAAGTTTCAGGAATCAAATCAACTGAAATTTCATGGCTGTTACGATCAACACGGTTGACGGTGAGGCTACAACCATTCAGACCAATAAAACCTTTTAAGAAAAAGTATTTGATATTGCCCTCGGGAATGTGGATATCCACATGCAGAGTCTCGCCGTGACGGCTCAGCTGCTTTACTGTAGCCGTTCCTTCGATATGTCCATACAAGTTGTGCCCCCCATTTTCCATCCCGACTTTGGCTGAACGTTCGATATTCACCTCATCGCCTGTCTGTAAAGTGCCTAAAGTGGTCAGGCGTCGAGTCAAATCTGAGACATCAAAATGGACTTGGTTGGCAGCAAGATCGATGTGCGTTGCAGTTAAGCAGGTGCCATTGATGGCTACACTTGCACCGATGAAGACATCGTGAAAAAAGTTGTGTGTATTTGAAACCACAAGGGTGCTAAAACCGTCGCCTTGACTGACATCTAAAATTTTCTCAAAGCCTTGTACGATACCTGTGTACATCAGAAGTCTTCCTAATTCGGGGGGTATGTTTAATGTAAATGATCTACAACTTGATGTGGCATTATTTTGAGTTGAGATGTGCTAAAGCTGTATCTTTAATGGGATTTCGACGCCAATAATAGGGCCGAAAAAATCGGAGCAATAGACGTAAGGGCGTCATCCATATGATTCGAGTATGGCGACGTTTATTCTCTAAAATACGTTGAGCCAAATAGCGACAGACCACTTCGGGAGGATCTATAATAAACAAAAAAAGCCGTTTCATTTTGTTCCAGTGCTGAACATTGCCATTTTGCCATGAGGATACCAGTAGGTCGGTTGCTACCATTTCGGGACTGAGTGTGCCGACTTGAATGTTGGTCTGTTTGGTTTCTTTAAATAGGGCTTGACTAAAGTAACCTACGGCACGTTTGGTGGTGGCATAGACGGTCATGCCTGCACTCCATTCGCCTCGAGTACCCCAACCTTCCATATTGAAAATTTGACCATAGCCTTGTGCCAGCATGCCGTTTAAGGCCACTTGTGAGCCGAACATACTGCCTAGAATATTGGTCTGAACCACAGTCTGTATGTCTGCTGCTGCGAGATCTTTAAAGTCTAGTGTCGCTGTACAACTACCTGCATTATTAATCCAAATCTGAATAGCACCAAAGTGTTGAATGGCTTCATCCCAAAGCGTTTGTAGTTCATGAATCTGCGTGACATCACAAGTGACGGCATGAATCAGCGCAGCAGGGAAGCGATGCTGTAGCTGTTGCAGGCTGCGCTGTAAATCTGTGCTGTTTCGCCCAGAAATCACGACAGCTTGTTGTTGTTCCAAGAAGGCTTGAGCTAAACCCAAGCCGATACCTTTAAAACTGCCTGTAATGACGATGCAACCTGATTTTGAATTCATATGGATCCTTTACTTTGTGAACTAAAGGAAGTCGCTTTTTGACTGTGAAGCATACAATAACAAATGGATAGACTGATCATTGCAAGGTTCATGACCACAGGATTAAAAGCACGAATGAGACTGTCTGGTATTAGAAAAGCGACCAGTGCGAATAAAAACACTAAGCAAAAGATACTGAGGTAATGCAGATATTTACTGGAGCTCAACAGAAATAATAAAGCAAAAATACACTCAAGTATCCCTGAGCCCTGACCTGCTAATTGAGCTTGTGTGTAGGAAAGCCCAAAAGTTTGCCAAATGGCAATTTCATCGGGATTGATAAAAAGGATTTTAGGAACTAAACCTTGATAGCCCCATAAAAAGGCCAAAGAGAGATTAATGAATTTAGAGGGTTGGCTGTTGCTCATATAAAGGGGTTATTTTTTACTTTGTGTGGATTATACACCAATAAAAAAACCCTCAAGCCGAGCCTTGAGGGAAGAATAGAGTCACCTATCATTATTATTTTTTAGTTCGTGTCTGCTGCTTACCGAGCTAAGCAGATTTGGCAGTCTCAACGGATTGCTGCTGAGCTTCCAACTCACGAACCAATGGCAACACTTTGGCACCGAAGTATTCAACCTCTTCGATAAAATGTAAAAAACCTGAAAGGATTAAATCCACACCAACGGCTTTTAATTCCACAATACGTGCGGCAATTTGGCGTGGTGTGCCAATCAAATTGGTTTTAAAACCATCATTGTATTGAACCAAATCTTCAAAGCTCGATTTGGCCCAATTGCCTTCACCTTCCAGTGTTGCTGCACCCGCTTCACGGGTGGCATCGCCAAAGGCATGTACCGCTTGAATATTGGCTTTATCAATAATTTCTTGCAGAACCGTTTTCGCTTCTTCCTCTGTATCTCGGGCAATAATGAAAGCATTCACCCCAATTTTGACCTGATGGCCATTCTGTTGGGCTTTTGCACGAATATCATCAATCTGTTTTTTGAGCTCATCAGGGGTATTGCCATTGGTAAAATACCAGTCTGAAACCCGTGCGGCCATATCCCGTGCAGCACGTGAACTGCCGCCTTGGAAAATTTCAATATGCGGCTTTTGCACAGGTTTGGGTGACAAGGTGTAGTCTTTGAACTGGTAGTACTTTCCATTGAAACTATAGTTGTCTTGGGTCCAAACGCCTTTTAATGCACGAATAAACTCTTCCGAGCGGGCATAGCGTTGGTCATGTTCAGGCCATGTTTCACCAATGGCATCAAATTCGCCGCGAAACCAACCACTAACCACATTAATCGCAATACGTCCTTGGGTTAAGTGGTCGATGGTTGCAAGCTGTTTTGCGGCAAGCACGGGTTTCCACGGGCCAGGTAAAATAGCGGCAATGACTTTGAGTTTGCTAGTTTTGGCTAAGATACCGTGACTAAAGCTGACCGACTCATGTTGGTTTTCTGCGTTATAACCCGCAGTAAAACGAATCTGAGTTAGAGCATAGTCAAAGCCATTTTTTTCCGCAGCCTGCGCTAAACGGACGTTATAGTCATAACTCCAGTCTGTGCGCTGCTCAATATTACTCACCACTAAGCCACCGCTGACATTGGGAACCCAATAAGCAAACGTAATATTTTTATTCTGTTGTGACATGTGAAAACCCTCTCAATGCTTTTTGCGTTAAGCGACCTGTGGTTTGGCTTTTTTCTGATGCAAGCGAGACTCGGCTGCATCTAAATTCGGGACTGCCGCTGAAGGCAGTACATCGTCTTGTTCGATTTGCGTGTTGATACCCAAGTTCTGATTGGCAAGTTGGGTTTTTTCTTTCACCACTTCTGCACGCTGACCTTTGGCAGGTGCCCATTCTAGAATAGGTAAAGCACGGGCCACAGCAAGGGTGATGCGATCTCGTAATAATTCACTGTGGATGGTATACGCGGGTGTAAAGTCTTTGTCTGTGGCATAGACTCCAATAGGTAAAGTTTGCGCTTGGAAGAAACTAAATAGTGGGCGAAGTTGATGCTCCAGTACCAGGGCATGACGCTCACTGCCGCCTGAGGCTGCAAGTAGTACCGGTACATCGACCAGCGCCGTTTGCTCAACAAAGTCGAAAAAGTGTTTGAATAAACCAGTAAATGAAGCACGGTAAACTGGTGTTCCAACAATCAAAGCATCGGCAGCTTCGACCGCGGCTAAGTCATCTTGCACACGTTGAGGCAGTTGATTGCGGTAAATTGCACCACCGAGTAGGTGTCCAATTTCGCTAAACTTAATGAAATGTACATTGATTGGGGTTGCATCGCCCAGTTCATTTAATATTTCTTGTACCAATGCCTCAGTTTTAGACGGAGTATTTAAACCGCCTGACACAGCGACAATATTGAGTGGTTTTTGCAGTAAAGTAGACATAAGGACAGCCCTAAAGTGTTGTATCTCGGAATGGGCTTATTTATCTAATATCTGAACGAAGGCTGTAAAATAAAGAAATAGCGTTAAGTTATCTGATTTTAAGATATATCTGTTGAGCTTGAAAAAGGCTGCTAAAATTTTTATTAAATGGTTGTATTTTATATATATATTTAAAATAAATAACCTTTTTCGATGTGCTGATAAATTTTATATCAAAATGTGATTAGTTATTTATATTTCAAGATCGACTTGGAATTGAGGCTATTTTCCTGCCTAAAGCGTGATAAAGTGAAAAAAAGTTAGACTTTGCATATCCTTATCGGCACTTGTATGGTTAGAATAGTCAAGACTAGTGCACTCGAAATCTCTCGTTGCTTATGAATATATTAATCGTTGATGACCATCCGCTGTTTCGCCATGCGTTAATCCAAGCTGTTCGTTATAGCTTACCGCAAGCTCAAATTCATGAAACAGCCGCAGTAAACGAGTTTTATGAACGCCTTGAAAAAGGTCCTGAACCTGATTTGGTGCTATTGGACTTAAACTTACCAGGTGCTTCGGGTTTTTCTGCATTGGTACATGTCCGTGCCCAGTATCCATCATTACCGATTATTGTCGTTTCAGCGCATGAAGAGACGTCGATCATTCAGCGTTCAATTGCGCATGGTGCGATGGGGTATATTCCAAAGTCGGCACATCCAAGTCATATTGGCGAAGCAATTCGCGAAGTCTTAGATGGCGAAATTTGGTTGCCGCCAAATTTACCCGCTAACATGAACTTTGACCCACGTGCTGCCGATGAAACTGCACTGGCTGAGCGAATTCAATCCTTAACACCGCAGCAGTTCCGTGTTTTGATGATGGTGGCAGAAGGTTTGCTGAATAAGCAGATTGCCTATGAACTCGATGTTTCAGAAGCGACGATTAAAGCGCACGTGACTGCGATTTTCCGTAAGCTCGGGGTACAAAACCGAACTCAAGCGGTCCTCGCGATCAATGCTTTAAATATTGAAGAAAAACGCATGTAACGTAGTCTATTGAATTAAAAAAAGCGCTGAATCATCAGCGCTTTTTTTCGGTTTTGAGTTTAAGCCAAGCAGTTTTGTTTGCTGGTGACATCGGTACAAAATAAAGGATTTAAAGCACATTGCAGATCATCAATTTGCTCTTCAGAGACATAGCCCTGTTGTTTCAAATAAGCCGCAACGCGGTCATCGCGCAGACTTAAAAAGGCCGCATCATACACGCCAAGATCGACAAATAAAGCCGCTGTTTCCAAGCTATTGAAACGGTCTAAGTAGATTTCGTTGTCATACATGAGGAAAATATGGTCTTGTGTTCCTTGCGCATCAATACTTAAGCGATCCGCCAAGACTTGCGGTGGTGTTTTAATAAAGAGCAGATCCGACAATTGGTCAAACTGGGTGGTGTCGAGTTGATCCTGATCGGTTTTGACTTTACCGAGCCATGCTTTAAACACCAAAACTGCACCGCCGCGAAGGAGCATGCTCCAAATTTGATGGCGCACATCTTCACTGAGTCCGCTGGATTCGGCTTCCAATGCCAGCAAGAACGGGTCTTCTTGTTGCTGAAGTTTTTCAAATAGACCTAAACCTTGCGGTTGGTAAGCCGCGGGGCGAAACACATCAAAGTCGAGTTGTTCAAACACTTGTAATGCGAGGGGAATAGCGGTGTGATACAGCGTATCTAAGGCCTGAACATGAGTCTCGTTGAGTCTACTTTGTTTAAAGAGTTCGACCCAGTCAATACTGGGTAAAAAGGCATTGGCACTATACTGGCGCAAAAATTGTTGTGACTGATCTGAGCCATGTGGCATTGCTTTAGAAATGTTCATCATAAAACTCCAAGAGAAGGATGATCAGTTTCTTCAGCGAAGGAAGGGGTATATAGGTAGAAAAACTGATCTTTTCTTAGTCCTAGTTATCTGCCAATCCCATGTGGAGATGAATACGACTAAAGTCGTAGTTTGTGTTTTTATGTATATTTAGTCTAAATAAAACAAACATTTGAGAAATTGTAACTAAGTATACAAGTGTTCACTAATGTAACTGGTGTATTTTGCCATAGTAAAAGTGGATGTGTAATTTTTAGCCAATATTGTGGAGCTTCAACGTGCTGAAAATGAGCACTTTGGTCGAAATCCTTAAAACTTTAGTCAGTTTGCTGTATATACAGGGCCTAAAAAGGACAAAACCCAAGCCATCTGATTTGGGTTTTGTGAGCAAATGTAGGGAATTTATTCAGGATTTGAAATTTTTAAACCCGATAACCATGCCCTTAAAGAGGCTGGTTTTAACGGTTTTTTCAACAGTACTATATTCATATCTTTGACCCGTTGTGGTAGTTCAGGATCTGAGTCTGCGGTAATCAAAGCAACAGGTACATTTTCTTGGCGATTGGCCAAAATAAAGTCCAAACCAATTTTGTCATGATTTAAGTGCTGATCGACCAACCAGACCTGAATGTTTTCTTGCTGAATCATCTCAAAAGCTTGCTCAGGCTCGGTTGCCTTAAACACTTGGTAGCCCCATTTGGTGAGTAAAGTCGACATCCCTTCTAAAATGGTTTCATCATTGTCCAAGCACAAAATCTTATAAGCTTTGGTTTTGAGTGGTACCGCTTGTACAGGCGCTGCTACGACTTTTGGTGGGTCAATGATGGGTACTTCAATCATAAAGCATGACCCTTTGCCATACTCTGAATAGACATGCACTGGGTAGTCGAGCAGGCTGGTCATCCGTTGTACGATGGCCAAACCCAAGCCAAGCCCTTGCTCACCCCACGGTGAGGTATGGCCACAGCGCTCAAACTCTTGGAATAGTTTAATCCGTTGTTCTTCTGCAATCCCAGGTCCTGTATCCCACACCCCAATCCGAATATGGTGTGGCTTGTCTGTGGAGCGGAGTACCCCCACCACCACTTTGCCTTTGGCAGTGTAGCGTAGGGCATTACTGACAAAGTTTTGAATAATACGACGAATCCACTGAGGGTCAGTATCAATCCAGAACTGAGCATCATGTACGCTAAAACGAATACCGCGCTGTGCGGCAATGGATTTAAACTGCAATTCGAGGTCGCTGAGTAAATCATGCAGCGGATAAGCCTGACGGTTGGGTTGAATGGTGCCACCTTCCAGACGGGCAATATCTAATAATGCAGACAACATACTTTCTGCACCGTGTAAGGCACGATCAAGCTGTTGTAGGGTTTTACGGTCTTCTTCACTTTGTACGCTTTGTTCTAAAGCAGTACTGAACAGACGTGCAGCATGCATCGGTTGCAGTAAGTCATGACTGGCCGCGGCAATAAAGCGACTTTTCGACATATTGGCTTTGTCGGCTTGTTCACGCGCCAGTTGTTGTTCAGACAATGCATCTGCCAGCTGTTGAGTTCGGTCTTGGACCCGCGCCTCAAGCATGGCTTCGTTTTCACGGAAGGCGGTAATGTCGGCGAAGGTGGTGACGAAGCCACCGCCTTCAATTGGATTGCCGCGCATCTGAATGACACGACCATCCTTACGAATTCGTTCAAACTCGTGCGCACTACCGACTTGCATCCAGTGCATCCGTTTCCGTACATGTTCTTCAACCGAACCCGGGCCACACTCGCCGCGTTCTGCGTTATATCGAATCAAATCAGAAATTGGACAGCCGACATAGACAATGTCTTTCGGATAATCAAACAGTTTTAAATATTGGTTATTCCATGCCACCAAACACATATTTTCATCGACCACACTCACCCCTTGGGTCATGTGGTCAATCATGGTCATGATCAGGTTTTGATTAAAACGTTGCCACTGTGAGGCTTGGTCTAGAATGTTTGCCACTTGCCCCAAAGCGAGGCCATTGTTGACCATTGCGGTGGTGAGCAGGGTACGTGCCGAGGCAGCGCCAATAGTGCCTGCCAAATATTGTTCAGTAAAACGCCACCACATGCCGTTGGCATTGCTGTTTTCATTCAGCACCACATTATTCTGTGCACAGAACTGTTGGAAAGCGCGCATGGTTGCGCCATCCCCCGTAATCCGTTTGGCTAAGGTGATTAAATCACCTACTTTTAAACGTGCAACATCGTGATGAATGTAGTTGATGTCTGTAGACGTGCTCTGTGTTGGCAGTGGCTTGGTTTCATAATAGAAAAAGCTTTCTGCTTGAATTTGTTCGGCCACGCTGGGGCGGAAAATTCGGGAAATCCAAATGTATAAAATAATATTCAGACCCAGTGCCCACACCACCCCATGAGTAAGTGCGGCAAAGGATTCAAAACCGAGCAGGGCTTCAGGGCGTAACCAGTTAATGCCCATTGGCCCGAAATTGAGAAAGCTTTCGGTAAAGTGTGAATATTCAGCAGGCAAACTGCGCAGTACAGTGGGTAACAGCAGGGTGTAGGCCCACATACCAAAACCGGCCAATAAACCTGCATAGACACCTTGTTTACTGCCGCCACGCCAGTACAGACCACCTATGAGGGCAGGTGAGAACTGAGCCACCGCACTAAAGGCCAACAAGCCAAAGACTGAAAGTTGGTCAATATCATTGAAAAAATGGAAGAACAAAAAGCCCAGTAGCATGACGGCTAAAATACAGACCCGACGGGTAAATTTAAGCACCAAAGGTAAGCGTTTATCGTGGCGGGACAGTAAATTGGTACGCCATAAGGCAGGCATGATCAAGTCATTACTGAGCATGATCGATAGTGCCACTGAAGACACCAACAGCATACCCGTAGAGGCAGAGAAGCCACCTAAAAAGGCCAATAAGGTTAACCAGTCTTGGCCATAGCTTAAAGGTAAAGACAAAACCGCTACATCGGGGATCGCTAAGTAACCTGGCGTTGCATGCAGTGCCCAACTGGCAATGGGGATAATGGCAATGATGGTCAAAACTAAATAGACTGCGAACCAGCGACGTGCCCCGCGAATATGCTTTTCATCACGCAATTCGACCACGGCGACGTGGAACTGACGCGGTAAGCAAATGATCGCAAGTCCAGCCAACAAGGTTTGAATCCAAAACGTATCGGGTACACCAATGAGTTGTACTTGATGGAAAGTCTCTGCAACATCCTTAGAGATTTGATGAATGTTTTCAGGCGCAGCAAACACGAAAAAGAGCGCGACACACAGCAAAGCAAACAGTTTGACAAAAGACTCGAAGGCAACCGCCAACATCAGACCGCCATGCTGTTCTGTATTGGCAATCTGTCTGGTCCCGAAAATCATGGCTAAAATAGCCAAGATACCAGTGAGGAACAGTACACCATTGGTGGTTGAGGCGATGCTGCCTGCGGTGGGTTCTAAAATCACTGCGGCACTGAGTGCAATAGCGCGTAACTGCAGGGCTAAGTAAGGAATAATCGCAATGACGGCGAGGATAGTCACCATTGAGGCCAAAGGCCCACTTTTACCATAGCGTGCAGCGACAAAATCGGCAATCGATGAAATAGCATGGTGCTGACGGACGCGGCCTAAACGACGCCAAATGTCATAGCCCAGTGCGACGAAAAGTAGTGGGCCAAGGTAGATCGGCAGAAAGATAATGCCTTCACGAACTGCTGCACCTGTTGCGCCATAAAAGGTCCAAGATGAACAGTAGACCCCTAAAGTTAAACTAAACAATAGCATGCGCCCACGCGTGCTCAGGCGGCTGGCGTGTTTCTCACCAAAAAAGGCGCAGATAAAGAGTAAGACGATATAGAGGGCCAATACCCCGATAATGAGCCAGCTGTTCATTTTACCTAAAGTTTTTCCATCATCTCGGCCATCATAGCGCATCTCGGATAGAGGCTGCTGAGCTTGTTTAAAATTTACAGACCAAAGTCTAAATTACAACCAATACAGAAGCTTGCTACTTTAGCAAATGTAATAATTCGAATTAAAAAATTGTATCTACGGTTGGATACAGACAGGAGTATGGTTATGGATGAGAGACAAGTAGAACAGATTCTACAAAATCCCAAATTCAAGGAAATGGTTAGTCGTAAAAGTAAACTGAGCTGGACACTGACAACTATTATGTTGGTTGTATACGTTGGTTTCATGTTGTTGGTCGGCTACAACAAAGAATTTTTAATGACTTCAGTCAGTGGTGGGGTGACCACAATTGGCATGCCATTGGGTCTAAGCATTATTGTATTGTCTTTTGTTTTGTGTGGTGTTTATTCGTATATCTCGAATAACAAACTCGACGCATTAAATGAAGAAGCAATGCGTGAAGTCGAAGCCATTGCGCAAGAGAAAGGACAGCACTAATGAAATGGAATTCATTGAAAGCGCTTGCAGTCGCTGCTACAGCACTGTTGGCTTCGAGTCTAGCACTTGCAGGCCCAGATTTGGGTGAGGCTCAACAGCAAGCGACAAACTGGCATGCCATTATCATGTTCGGTATTTTTGTCGGATTTACTTTGCTCATCACCAAATGGGCAGCAAAACAAACCACCAACACTGCTGACTTCTACACAGCGGGTGGCGGGATCTCAGGTTTCCAAAATGGTTTAGCGATTGCGGGTGACTATATGTCCGCAGCGTCATTCTTGGGTATTTCCGCAATGGTTTTCAGTTCAGGCTTCGACGGCTTGCTGTATTCATTGGGTTTCATGGTCGGCTGGCCAATCGTATTGTTTTTGGTGGCTGAACGTCTACGTAACTTAGGTAAGTTCAACTTATCTGACGTAGTGTCATTCCGTTTAGCAGAAAAACCAGTACGTACGCTTGCAGCAGTAAGTTCATTGGTTGTTGTTGCATTCTATCTGATCGCTCAGATGGTGGGTGCAGGTCAGCTGATCAAACTGTTATTTGGTTTGAACTACAACATTGCTGTAGTAATTGTTGGTCTTCTGATGATGGCTTACGTGATCTTCGGTGGAATGTTGGCAACAACTTGGGTACAGATTATTAAAGCTGTGATGCTTTTGTCTGGCGCGACATTCATGGCTTTCATGGTGATGAAAGGCGTGGGCTTCAGCTTCTCTGAAATGTTCACACAGTCAATTCAAGTTTTCTCTAAAGTACATGACATTTCTTTAGCAGAAGCGGGCAATATCATGGGCCCAGGTAAACTTGCAGCGAACCCAATTGATGCCATTTCTTTAGGTTTGGCTTTAATGTTCGGTACAGCGGGTCTACCACACATCTTAATGCGTTTCTTTACCGTTAAAGATGCTAAAGAAGCACGTAAATCAGTGGTTGTAGCAACAGGTTTCATTGGTTACTTCTACCTTTTAACCTTCATCATTGGTTTTGGTGCGATCCTTTATGTATCCAACAATCCACAGTTCCTTGATGTCGCGAAAATGGCAGTGACGGGCAAGCTAGAGCTTGTTGGTGGTAACAACATGGCAGCGGTTCACTTGTCTGATGCATTGGGCGGTGACTTGTTCATGGGCTTCATTTCAGCAGTGGCGTTCGCAACGATTCTTGCTGTTGTTGCAGGTCTGACCTTGTCAGGTGCTTCAGCAATCTCGCATGACTTGTACGCAAACGTATTCAAGAAAGGTCAAACGACTCCTGAATCTGAACTTCGTATGTCTAAAATCGCGACTTTAGGTCTTGCTATTTTTGCAATGATTTTAGGTATTCTGTTCGAAAAACAAAACGTTGCCTTCATGGTCGGTTTAGCATTCTCTGTAGCAGCATGTGCCAACTTCCCAGTGCTTGTACTGTCAATGTTCTGGAAAGGTTTAACCACACGTGGTGCGGTGATTGGTGGTGTGATTGGTCTAGTGACTGCAGTAACACTAATTATCTTATCTAAAGCCGTTTGGGTCGATACATTGGGTATTTCTGAAACGCCAGTGAACCCATTCAATGGTCCAGCAATCTTTGCAATGCCATTGGCGTTCTTCTGCTGCTGGTTGTTCTCTGTGACTGATAACTCAGCACGTGCACAAGCAGAACGTAAAGCATTTGATGCGCAGTATGTACGTTCGCAAACAGGTATTGGTATCTCAGGTGCTTCAGATCACTAATCTGAACCTGAACTAAAAAAAGCCCCTTTATCGGGGCTTTTTTTATGGTGTTGACGCTCTTAACTGTGTTGGCTTTGAATGCTGAAAGACTTAGATTGTGATATTCAGTACTCAAGCAGTACTCAAATTGTTGGACAAAATGAATCGACTGACACGAATAAAAAGCATCGGTTTCAGTGGCTATTCATGCTAAGTTAAAAAAGCGAGAATAAGAACCAATCAAACTTGGCTTTAAAAATAACAGGCTGCATATGCAAGTATTTGTCGAATTTTGGAAAGGCTTCCGTCTACTGCCTTCAGCATGGTTACTGCTGTTGCAATTTATTATGCTGATTTTGGCGCTGTTGAGCGGCCATAGCCTGTCCTTACGTGTATTGGTTTGGGGCTTAGGTGTTTTGGTCCTGTTACTCATTGCCAAGGTCATTCGCCAAACCCCCGTGTTTACCATCCTCGGCTTGAGTTTTGTTGGTGGGGCATTGTTCTTTTCCTTACTGATTTTGCTGGGTGCGCGAGATCCAATGCTGTTGGTGATTAGTCATGCCTTTGAGGCGATGGCCTATTTTATTGCGGCCTATGGCTTGCTGCGCTATATGTTTGCAGACCGTTATTTGACCAAAGATGAGCTATTTGCTGCCGGGGCAGTGTTTACGCTTATTGCATGGGGTTTTGCCTTTTTATATAGCATTTGCCAGATTTTAGAACCCAATAGCTTTTTAAATCCTAATGTGGCGGGCGCACAGTCATGGCTCGATTTATTATTTTTAAGCTTTAGTTTGCAGTCGGCGACAGGTTTGTCCGATCTAATGCCACTGACACCGCTGGCTCGTATGATTGCGATGTTACAGATGTTTTGTGGGGTGATGTATTTGGCTTTAGTCGTCTCACGCTTGATTGCCTTGCAGTATATTCAGCATCGACCCAATGATCATAAAGAAAATTAAACTGTTACAGGATTCGCACTGCCTTATTTTTAAACATAAATTATGATGGAACAGAATCGTTAAATTTTAAGCTATTCATTCTTCACTCTTTATTAGACTCGTCTAATTAACCATTTTGGTTATATCTTTGTACTAAAAATAATTTTCTGGGGGAATTATGCCTTCCATAAAGCCATCGCTGTTTGCAAACATCAAACGGAATGTATTTCTCAGCACTGTCGTGATTCTGGTGCTTTTTCTGGCCTTGATTCTTTTTGACCCAAGTGGTTTTGAGGCTTTAACCAAACATTTAAATCAATGGATTATTGACTCATTTAGCTGGTTTTACGTTTTATCTGTCGCGTTATTTCTGATCTTACTGATCTTTATTGCACTCTCCGATATGGGGAAAATCAAACTCGGCCCTGATCATAGTCTGCCTGAATATAGCAGTGGTTCTTGGTTCGCCATGCTGTTTACCGCAGGGATGGGGATTGGTTTGATGTTCTTCGGTGTCGCTGAACCCGTGATGCATTATGTCAACCCGCCAACAGGGGAAGGGCAAACCTTAGATGCCGCACAACAAGCGATGCGGATCACCTTTTTCCACTGGGGATTACATGCATGGGCCATTTATGCGCTTGTGGGCTTGTCACTGGCTTATTTCTCTTTCCGACATAATTTGCCGTTAAAGGTTCGCTCCGCTTTATATCCTTTGGTGGGCAAAAAAATCTATGGTGCAACGGGAGATGCGGTTGATACCTTTGCAACCTTAGGCACCATTTTCGGGGTTGCGACCACACTTGGTTTTGGGGTGACCCAAATTAATTCGGGACTGAATTATTTATTTGGTATCCAGCAAAGTATTGGTATTCAGGTCGGGCTGATTATTTTTGTCACTTTTTTAGCTTCGCTCTCAGTCGGGTTTGGTTTGGACAAAGGCATTAAACGGCTATCTGAATTGAACTTGGTGCTGGCAGTGGTTTTACTGCTATTTGTGTTTTTTGCCAGTTCTTCTATTTATATCTTACAAACCAGCATTCAAAATGCAGGGCAATACGTATCCAATCTGTTCACGATGACTTTCAACCTCTATGCCTATCAACCCAATGGTTGGATTGGCGGTTGGACCATTATGTATTGGGCTTGGTGGATTTCGTGGTCGCCTTTTGTTGGAATGTTTATTGCCCGAGTGTCTAAAGGTCGAACAATTCGCGAGTTCATTGTCGGGGTGTTGTTCATTCCTACAGGTTTTACCCTGATTTGGATGGGCTTCATGGGGAATGCAGCGCTGTTCAGTATTATTCAAGATGGGCACACTTCTTTAATCTCAGCGGTACAACAAGATTCATCCGTCGCACTGTTTGAATTTTTGACCCATTTACCTTTCTCTCAAATATCGAGCCTGATTGCGACCGTTCTGGTGGTGCTATTCTTTGTGACTTCTGCCGACTCAGGCTCATTGGTGATTGATTACTTAACCGCAGAAACAGAAAATTCACCTTTATGGCAACGATTGTTTTGGACCATTTTGATTGCGTTACTGTCGATTATCTTACTGATGGCAGGCGGACTTTCGGCCTTACAATCGGCCACCATTATGAGTGCCTTACCCTTTACTTTGATTATGTTGTTGGTCTGTTGGGGCTTACTGAAAGCACTGCGTTTGGATGTCACCAAAATGCGTGCACTACAAGATGCGCGAATCACGCCACGTGCGATTCAAAATCCACGCAGTTGGCAACAGCGTCTAGGTCTGATTATGCATTATCCACATACCCAGTCTGAGGTCGAAGAGTTCATTGGCCAGCAAGTACAACATGCATTTTCAGCGGTACAAAAGGAATTTCAGCGCCGTCAGCTAGACGTGACCATTCAACCGATTGAGCATGGCTTGCAGTTACGCGTGGATCACCATAATGAAATTAACTTCATCTATCAGGTGGTTGCCCGTGAAACCCAGCCACCCAGTTTTATGGCAGATCGACTTGAAGAACAGCAGTTTTATCAAGCTGAAGTTTTCTTAAGAGAAGGTGGGCAGAATTATGATGTGATGGATTGGACTTTAGATGATCTATTGCAAGATATTATTGACCAATATGAGCGTCATTTACATTTCTTAAATTTAGTCAGAGCCACAAACTAAAAAAAAGGACGCTTAAAGCGTCCTTTTTTCTATTCAGTTTCTAAATTGAATTAGAAACGGAATTTAGCGTTTACGCCAACAGATTGTGTATCAAGATTTGCACTTTCAGCATTAGCATTTACATAGCTAGCACCTACAGCAATCGCTGGAGTGATGAAGTAGTTTACGTTCGCACCCCAAGCTGAATCTGGAGTACCAGCAAAGCTTGATTCAACATAAGAAGCACCAACACTTAACGCAGGTGTTAAGTAAAGGTCAGTTTTTAATTGGTACGCAGTGTCGTCACCATAAACAAGGCCAGCTTCTAAGCCAAGCGCCATGTTAGTACCGTCGATGTTACCTACGTATTTAGTACGTGCAGTAATCGCGTCTTGGTCATCACCGATTGTTACAGTTTCACCAACAGCTTTAACCGCGCCATTGCTCATTACGTTGAATGCATCAAGAGCAAATTGGTCTGCAACGCTAGTATAACCTACAGCAACCAAGAAGTTTGGAGCAGCTAAAGCACCCACTTCAAGAGCATAACGGTCGCCTTGGTCATTTGACTCGCCGTTTTTACCATCAAGAACAGTGTGGCTGTAAGACGCGCTTGCATAAGCAGGAACGAATTTAGTTGGTACATAAGCTTCAGCTTTAGCGCCATAGTTGTGAGCAACTACGTCAGCATCTAGTTCAGCATAGTTATACGCTACAGATACATTAGACGCTTGGTTTAAGAAAGCAGCTTCAGCTAAAGGACCTTTAGATGAATCAACATCTTTAAAGTAGAAAGTACCTTGCAAACCGCCAGTAAAATCTTTGTCATTTGCAGCAGACGCATCGAGGTATTCAGATTGACCTTGTACTTCGAATTGGTATGCTTGAGCACCGGTCATGGCTAATAATAAAGCAGTGGCTAAACCGAGTTTTTTCATGATATTTACCAGATTGTTAACATTGGATTAAACTAAGGCTATTCTATTGTAACAATTTATTAAGTCAATGAACTCTAATGGTATTACATTATTGAGTAATTACTCTAACTATGCTAAAGGTTAAAAAGTGCTCAATTGAGCATATTCATGTCAACCAAAAAAAACTTACAGCAGAACAATAGGGTATATCTATTTAGAAAACAGAGAATGAGTGATATTGAATTGTACTGAACTTGATTTATGATTGATAAATTAGATTAATATAATAAGAACAAACGGTAAAAAAGTTAAACGAAGTGCCTCAAACATAGGCGTTTTTGTGTCATAAGTCTAAAAAATGCCTAAAATTAGCGCAGAAAACACGGTTTTTGATTGCATAATGTACATATCTTCTCTGGATTTGTGAT
The DNA here is from genome assembly GCF_037572605.1 of Acinetobacter sp. MYb191. NCBI lineage: Bacteria > Pseudomonadati > Pseudomonadota > Gammaproteobacteria > Moraxellales > Moraxellaceae > Acinetobacter > Acinetobacter sp. MYb191. The sequence goes on from NZ_JBBGZP010000006.1 coordinate 171,280, forward strand.
AACTCTCACAATAATTATGCAATTATATTAATCCATAGTGCTTTGGTTGGCTTTACAATAGAGCAGATTTATTTCATAATAATTTTAGCGAATCATTTAACAATATTGTTGTTTTCTGAGAAGCTAATTCTCCTCAAACAGTTTTTGTTTATCTGCCCAACTTTCCCCAAGGTTGGGCTTTTTTTTATTTAAATTTTCGAGATCTTCTTTTTTTCTGAATAAAAATAGATTGGAATTTATCGCACCAAAATAGTGCAATTATCAATCTATATTTTTCATTAAAAACTTTTACTCGGGCAAAAAAAAACCAACTTCTTTTAGAAGTTGGTTTTTTCCGCCAAAACTTGTGGGAAAACTAGAATATCTGCTGAGGATACACTCTAATTCGCCCCAATACTGTGCATTATGCACCTAAATGTTGCATGTGTAAATATAGACACTTTAAAAAATGGGAAAATTAGAAAATATTGAATGAAATTCACACTAAACATGAATATTATTAAGGATTGATTTACTTAGCTTTCATAGGTGCGTGAAAGTTTAGCCGTGATCATTTGGGGCTGATGAAATCTTAAAACGATGCAAAACAAAGAATTAATCACTTAAATACACGATATACTGTTCGTATAATGAACAGTTAATTTGGTTTTCTTTTATTTTGGAATGGGGGCGTGGTTGAAGTATGCGAGAAATACGCTCTGAGTATTTGAGTCAAAAGCTGTATATTGCAATGAGCATTATTATTTTGTCATTGTGCAGCTTATCCATTCCGTTGATGGTCAAAAGTTATCGCGATTACATCAAAACCAACCAAGCTTTAACTGAAATACAAGCCCTACAAGCTGTTGCAGACTTGGCCAATAAGATTTCACGAGAGCGTGCGCCAGCCAACAAGCTCATGTCGAGTAATCAGCAAGACTTTGCCCAGCATGTGCTTGAGTTAAAACTGTATCGGCTCACGGTAGATGAGCAGATGCAAAAGACCTTAGCGGTTTTAAAGCATTCGAACCTCCCAAATTTAGATTTAAGTTTATTTGACCGTTTAGATGAAGCTTTAACGCAAGGCAGACAACAGGTAGATGCCTATGCAGCTCTACCACGTGAGCAACGTAATGCCGAGACCATGGATCAAGCCATCCTAAAAATGTTCAATGCTTGGGATCGTAGTCATGATGTTTTAAAAGACGTAATCGCTGTATCTGAAGGCAAAGACACCGCTGTTTCAAACTTCTATGTCCAAATTTTATTATTAGCGGACTTACGCGATCAGGCTGGTCGTGCTGCATCCAATGTGATGGCGCATGTGGCTTTTAAACAACCGATTCCTGAAACCAATTTAGCGCGTTCTTTACAGACTCGGAAGCAAGTGATGTATTTGTGGGAACTCATTGATACCTTACAGCCCGAGCGTGATAAAACCGAAGAATTTAAAGTGCTGCATCAAGCGGTTTATAACGAGTTTTTAGCCAAAGGGCTATTGATTGTTGAGCGCTTGATGAATGAAAGTATTTACCATCGACCGTACTATTTAACGGGGACACAGTTAACTGAAGCAATCGTTGATAAATTTTCGACCGTGGTGGAATTGCAAAATTATTTACTCAAATATAGCGTTGAAAAAGCCATCATTGAAAAGCATAAAGCACAAAATATTTTGCTCACAACGGTGGGTATTTCACTCATTTCAATTTTTGCGGCACTGTTTACCATGATCTATGCGCGTAAGAGAGTGTTTAGTCCACTCATTCAAGCGCGTGAAATTCTGTTTGATTTATCCCATTCCAGTATTCGCCCCAACCCGATGGATACCAAAGATCAACCCGCCAATATGTATTCTTTATTTACAGCAATTCAGCAGTTAAAACAGACGCTTCAGCAGCGAGATGCGTTGGAGTTTCGACTCAAGAATATTGCGCATTTGGATTCATTAACCGGGGTTGCAAACCGTTATGCGTTGAATGAATACATTAAACTTTTGGAAAATCAGCCGACTCAGTTTTCGGAGACTTGTTTAATGGTGATCGACATTGATCATTTTAAACAGGTCAACGATGTATATGGACATCTGATGGGGGATCAGGTGATTCAGTTTGTGGCTGAAAAATTAAAAGAAAATATTCGGACTTCTGACTTGTTGGTACGTTACGGTGGTGACGAATTTATTGTGCTGATTGAAAATGTTGGAATGGAGCGCGCTTTAAAAATTGCGGAAAAGATTCGTTCTGAGATTTATGAAGCGAAGTCAGTTGATAATGTACGCTGCCCTGATTTGAAAGTTAGTATTAGTATTGGGGTGGCAATTAGTGCGACCAGTTGGATGGCATTGTTAGAAAAAGCCGATCGTGCTTTGTTTCAAGCCAAAGAGCAGGGTAAAAATAAGGTTGTGGCTTATTCAGTCGATGAAGTGAATGAGTCATATTATATTTGAAAGAATTAGATCAAAATAAAGAAGTAAATTAAATAACAGTACAAAAGAATAAATGAGGGGGAAATGAGAACAGACTGTATTTTTTGTCAGATGACACGAAATGAAATACCTTGCCATATTATTGATAGTAATGATGAATTTATGGCATTTCTCACGATATTTCCCAATACTTTGGGTACAACAGTGGTTATCCCCAAAAAGCATTATTCAAGTTATGCATTTGATTTAGATGATGATGTTTTAACTGAATTGATGCTATATACCAAGCAAGTTGCGAAAAAGTTAGATGGCTTTTTTGAAGACGTTGGGCGTACCGCAATGGTATTTGAAGGTTTTGGTGTGGATCATGTTCACGCTAAGTTATTTCCAATGCATGGTACTAAACAAGTGCATGAAAACTGGCAAGCTGTGAACTCGAATGTTGATAAATATTTTGACCAATACGAAGGTTATATTTCTTCACATGATTTTCAGCGAGCGGATGATAGAGAGTTGGCGAAGTTGGCAGAGGGGATTAGGGGTTTTGAATAGCTTTTATTGGATTGCCTATTTGGGCTTTTATGGAAAATAGTTTTTCTAAAGAGTAAGTATAAGTTTTTACGAGATAATTATGAATATTCAAGAAAAAAGAAGCCGTTTGCAAAAACTACTTCGAGCATAATGTTAAAAATGAGATTAGATACTGTTATTTAGTTTTTTTGATAGCCAATAAGTTAGGTTGTTTTTGTGCATTATTTAATACTGCTTTTGTTTTAGGATCACATCTTTCAAATGTTTCATTACGCCATTCTAAATTATCCAAACTTTCTACTTCTACTCCACCTAAATATTTTTTATTATTCCAAATTATTCCAAAATTTTGAACTGGACCCTGCCGGTATAAACCAAGTAATTGAGGTGATCCCCCAGAAAAAGGATCTCTTTTTTCATTTAATGATGAACAAAATGCACTGAAAAAGCTTCTAGAAGTTCTCAAGTTTTCTGGATCGAATTTACTCCATTGATAGTCTAAATCAGAGAAGGCAATACTTCCTGTACCACTTGCATGCAAAAGTTGTGATTTTGGTGATAAGTCTTTAATATCTACAATACATCTATCATTAGAAGAAAATTTAAAAATATTTACATAAAAATCAATATCAGTGACACGTGTTCCATTATTTATTCGGCTAATATGTACAATGTTCAAAGATTTTTTAATTTTACTCTTCAATTGAACAGGATATTCGAGAAAGCATTTTTGTAAATGTTGTTGAATTTTTTCCACATTGTCTTTATTCGAGATACTTTCTTTAAGGTAATCATTATCTATTTGTAAGATCAAAGAATGCAAAAGTTGTGATGCACAAGTAACATCACCACTAAAGCCAAAAGCATGAAGATGTTTTTGACTAAAAAATAGTTTTTGCCCACAGTCATATGCAATTTCAGGTGTAGCCCATGAAATGCGACTATCAGAGGCAATATATAAAGAAGCAATATTACGAGAATCTGCACCTGCCCAACAAATTAAAGTTGTCATTTTTTTGTTCCTTATGCTAAATTGGCTCTACAGTTTTTTCAGGCAACTCCTGGAGCCTCCACCAATAATTTTAATAAAATCTGAGGGGGCTGAAGGTCGAGGACCTATGGGAAACCAATTTAAACGGTTGGTTTCCCATGGCTAGGTTACTTCAACAACGGCTTCAAAAACTTCGCTGTATGTGAAACTTTAGATTTCACTACATGCTCAGGTGTACCTTCTGCAATAATCATCCCGCCACCTGCACCACCTTCAGGGCCCAAATCAATCACCCAGTCAGCAGTTTTGATCACATCCAAATTATGCTCAATCACCACAATGGTATTGCCCTTATTGCGTAGCTCATGAAGGATATCTAACAGTTTAGCAATGTCATGGAAATGTAGACCAGTAGTTGGTTCATCCAAAATATACAGCGTTTTACCTGTATCACGTTTTGCCAATTCACGTGCCAATTTCACACGCTGCGCTTCACCACCTGACAGTGTCGTTGCTGACTGACCTAAACGAATATAGCCCAAACCGACTTGATTCAGTGTTTCCAAACGGCGATGAATCACTGGAATAGCATCAAAGAAATGCATGGCATCTTCAACAGTCATATTGAGAACATCGGAAATATTCTTACCTTTATAACCCACTTCTAAAGTTTCACGGTTATAACGTTCACCATGACAATTATCACAAGGCACATACATATCAGGTAAAAAGTGCATTGCCACTTTGATCATACCGTCACCTTCACAGGCTTCACAACGACCACCTTTCACGTTAAAAGAGAAACGTCCCGCAGCATAACCACGTGCTTTGGCTTCAGGTGTTTGTGCAAATAATTCACGAATCGGGGTAAACAAACCCGTATAGGTTGCAGGGTTAGAACGAGGTGTACGACCAATCGGGCTTTGGTCAATATCAACCACTTTATCAAGGAATTGCAGACCATCAATTGAATCAAACTTTTCAGCGGTTAAAGTGGTCGCACCATTCAGCTGTGTTGCTGCCAAAGGCAATAAAGTACGGTTAATCAGCGTAGATTTACCTGAACCAGACACACCCGTCACACAGGTCATCACACCCAAAGGAATGGTTAAATCCACATTTTGTAGGTTATGACCCGCAGCACCCATCAATTTAATTTGTTCTTCAGGCTTTGGCGGTTCAGTGCGCTTTTTCGGCACTTCAATTTTCAATTTACCTGATAAATACTGACCTGTAAGTGATTCATTATTGGCAAGGATTTCATCATAAGTTCCTTCAGCAATCACATGACCACCATGAATACCAGCACCAGGACCAATATCGATAATATGATCTGCTGCACGAATCGCATCTTCATCATGCTCAACTACTAATACTGTGTTGCCTAAGTCCCTTAGGCGGACTAAAGTTTCAAGCAAGCGGTCATTATCACGCTGATGCAGACCAATGGATGGTTCATCGAGGACATACATTACACCCATCAAACCTGCACCGATTTGCGAAGCTAAACGAATACGTTGCGCTTCACCACCAGACAAGGTTTCTGCTGAACGAGATAGACTTAAATAATTCAAACCCACTGAGACTAAGAAATGTAAGCGCTCACGGATTTCTTTAAAAATCTTATCGGCAATTTCACCTTTTGCACCGCTGAGGTTTAAGTCTTGATAATAGCTTTCAGCATCACCAATCGACATTTTGGTAATTTGAGCAATAGTTTTGTCTTTCACTCGAACATGGCGTGAAATTTCATTTAGACGTGATCCACCGCAGGCATCACATGCCGCATTGGATAAATACTGTGCCAAATCATCACGAACATAGTTACTCTCAGTTTCGCGGTAACGACGTTCTAAATGCGGCAAAATTCCTTCAAAAGGTTGCACACGATTATGTTTGCGACCACGTTCATCGATATAACTTAAATCAACTTTTTCTTTGCCTGTGCCGTAGAGAAATTTCTTTTTGGTATCGGCATCCAGTTCATTCCACGGGGTATCCAAAGAAAAACCAAAATGCGCTGCTACTTTCTCAATCATGCTGTAGTAGTACGGACGTTGTCTGTCCCAACCACGAATTGCACCTTGGCTAATGGAAACCTCAGGGCTTGGAATGAGTTTTTCAGCACTAAAATGGCTACGGGTCCCTAAACCATCACAGGTTGGACAGGCACCAAAGGGATTGTTAAATGAAAATAAACGTGGCTCAAGTTCTGCAACGGCGCGGTCACATTCAGGACATGAGTGTTTAGCCGAAAAAACCCGATCTGGGTGTTCACCGTTCATCCACGAGAGAATGGCAATATCACCGCCCAAACGTAGAGCAGTTTCAAAAGATTCTGCAATACGATTGCCGAGGTCATCACGGACTTTAAAACGATCCACCACCACTTCAATGGTGTGTTTTTTCTTTTTATCGAGTTCTGGAATTGGGTCTAGATCAACAATCTCACCATCGACGCGCGCCCGTACAAAACCTTGACTTTGTAATTGTTCAAACAGGTTGGAATATTCGCCTTTACGTTCACGTACCACTGGTGCAAGCAGCATCAGTGCTGTCCCTTCATCCAATCCTTTTACTGCATCTACCATTTCCGATACGGTCTGTGCGACCATCGGCAAATCATGCTCTGGGCAAAATGGCGTGCCGACACGTGCGTAGAGTAGACGTAAATAGTCATAAATTTCGGTAATGGTTCCCACCGTAGAACGTGGGTTATGGCTGGTCGATTTCTGTTCAATTGCAATCGCTGGGCTTAAGCCTTCAATTGAATCAACTTCAGGTTTTTCCATTTGTGATAGGAACTGGCGCGCATAGGCCGAGAGTGATTCGACATAACGACGCTGGCCTTCGGCGTACAGCGTATCAAATGCAAGCGATGACTTACCTGAACCAGAAAGTCCCGTGATCACCACGAATTTGTCGCGGGGAATATCAAGGTTCACATTTTTTAAGTTATGGGTACGTGCGCCTCGAATACGGATATGACTTTGGCTCATAAAACTATCTCGAAATTGTGCAGATGAAGGAGGTATATGATAACGACTTATGCTTTATTCAAGTGTTAAACATGATTTTATAGCGACAAATCATGTCGGCCAAAAGAAAAGTGATGCTGCTAGACTGTAGCTAGATTTCAGTGTTGAAACAAGTCTCAACGTATCGACATTGGCTGTGGCTGAAAACTGGAAGGTATTTATAAGTTGCGTAAAAAAGAGTGGATCTCCCATTCGGCGTAGTGCAAAAGTTGAATCATGGCTGTACTATTTTTTGTTTGCCGTACGCCTTCAGGGATAGAGTATTGTCATGGTTGCAGTATTTAGCATGCTAGCGCATAACGACGTTCAAAGATTGAATCGAGCGTCTCAAAAGCAAAGGGACGGATAATGTCATGATGGAGACGGGCATAGAAATTGACTTCATGCTCAAGAGTTTGTAAGAAGGCGTTGTAGTCATCTTCAAAGTCTGGCAGGTCGAGTAAGTCTTGTTCTCGACTTAAAACACAATGATATTTTTTAATAAAAGCCAACATCAATTTTTGAATATGTGGATTGGTATAATAAATGAGGTAGGTCGCGGCAGAACCGCAGTGTAAACAGCCTTTTTCAAGGTATATTTCTTCGTTATTTAGCCAGCAGCATTGTACGGTAAAAAATGCACGAATGGCTTCAGTACCTAGAGTATCAGGATGCATGAGAACGGCCCTCGAAAGTTAATTATGCAAATGATAATTATTATCATTATTAAAGTTTAGTTTTAAATGCTTAAAATAGCAATCGCGCCATCTGAAAAAATACGATATTCGGTTAATAAAAAGCCCTGAAGGGTTCAGGGCTTTTTGGATCATGTACGCTTTTAAGCGTGATCTAAACCGAGCCATTGTTGCTGTTTATAAGCGCTGTCCCAGAACAACCATTCGAGTTCAGCCCCTTTACGGTAGGCTTTATGCATTTTCTCAATGGTGTCTGCATCGCAACGCGCAGCCACTTTATCGATGGTTGCAATTACATTACGCACCGCTTGGTTGAACTCTTCACCTGCGTAAGTATCGATCCAGGCTTGGTATGGATTGTTGGCGATAGAGTTACCCACAATGTCTTTACCGACTTCAGCATAAATCCAAAAACAAGGTAAGAGCGCTGCTAACACCACAGGGTAGCTTTCAGACCATGCTGTTGCCGTTAGAAATGAAGTGTAATGGTGACATGCCAAAGTCAGAGGTGTTTCTTCAAACTGTTGTTTTGAAATATCAAAATTTTTCATAAAGCCATCATGCAAACTGCGTTCCACCACAATCGCTTCTTTAGCCCCTTGGCTAAACTGAATAATGTCATCGGCCTCATAAGCTTTGGCACCACACACCGCTAAAGCACGACCATAAGCCACCAAGTAGTGTGCATCTTGAATCACATAATGACAAAACGCTTCTTTATTAAGTGTGCCTGAGGCCAATTCTTGGTTAAAAGGCAAGGCCAGTGTTTTTTGATATAAGTCGACATTACGTTGCCAAACGTCTTGAGAAAAAGCCATGATTAGATCCTGAGGGAAGCCAAAATATGGGCAAGACTATAACAACAGTTTGCTCGGAACAACAATCCATCTCCGTACATCGGTGAGATAAGTAAAAATTAACGAAGATGTTTTGGTTTCAGACTCAAAAAGCGTCATAATTGCGGCCATAAAACTCAACCTGTTTTTTAGTTTTCGTTCATCTCCAAATTTTTTATAGGTCGATCTGTCATGATGAAACATTTTGGTTTCTCTATCATTTTTACGATCGTGTGTCTTGCGTTGTCTGCGTACTGGGGTTTTACCCATGGACCAGAAGCGGGTTTAAAGACCATGTTTACTGCTTTGACCATTACTGCAATTTTAGCGGTGATGGAAGTCTCACTATCTTTCGATAATGCCGTAGTCAATGCATCCGTGTTACGTGGTTGGGATCATTTCTGGAAAACCTTGTTCCTGACTGTGGGTATTTTAGTCGCTGTATTTGGTATGCGTTTAATCTTCCCTGTCGCAATTGTGGCTGTAACTGCAGATATGGGCTTTGTTGAAGTCGTACAACTGGCTTTGAATGATCCAAAAACCTACTCGCAACGTCTGATGGATCATCACCCTGAAATTGCTGCGTTTGGTGGTGCATTCTTGTTACTCGTGTTCTTAAACTTCTTCTTAGATGAAGAGAAAGATACACACTGGTTCCGCTGGTTAGAACGTCGTTTGACCAACTTAGCCAATGTTCCTGCAATGTCGGTCTTCCTTGCACTGATTGCACTTTTGGTGATGGCGGCCAATGTCGATGAAGCTAAACGTCTGGTGGTGACCATGGCGGGAATTTGGGGCATCGTGGTTTATATTGGTGTACAAGTCTTAAGCCATTTGTTGGGCGGTGAACCTGAAGTTGATGAAGACGGCAATGCGGTTACGCATGATGCCAATGGCGCAACTACAGGCGTGGTCAAAGCAGGTATCGGTGGTTTCTTATACCTAGAAGTACTTGATGCATCGTTCAGTTTTGACGGTGTAATTGGTGCATTTGCCATTACTTCAGATGTCGTAATTATTATGCTGGGTCTCGCGATTGGTGCGATCTTCGTGCGTTCGATGACCATTTACTTGGTCGAAAAAGGCACCTTGGATGCCTATGTCTTCCTTGAGCATGGCGCACACTACGCGATTGGTGCTTTAGCATTCATTATGCTGGCAAGTGGTACAGGTCTACATGTACCAGAAGTTGTCACGGGTTTAATTGGTGTAGCCTTTATTGTTTGGGCTGTTATTGCATCTATTCAATACAAAAAACATCAAGCCGCTTAAAGCAGATTGCTTTAAACCGAAGAAAAGCGCAGCTCAGGCTGCGCTTTTTGTTTTTCAGATCATGAAGGCTTTTATTAAACATAAAATTCATGCCGCTAGTCGGATTGAATAGCCTATAATCTTGATCCAAGATTAATTCAATACAGTCTGTCCTCGTTTATGATGAATGCTTTAGAACGTCGTTCAACTTTTGCCTTAAGCAGTATTTTTGCCTTACGCATGTTGGGTTTGTTCATGATCATCCCTGTATTTTCTGTGGCAGGGCAGACCTATGAATATGCAACACCTGCGTTGCTCGGTTTGGCTGTGGGGATTTATGGTTTAACACAGGCCATTTTACAGATTCCTTTCAGCTTGATTGCTGACCGTTATAGTCGTAAGCCTTTGGTGGTTTTTGGACTACTTCTGTTTGCTTTAGGTGGTGCAATTGCCGCGATGTCCGACACCATTTATGGGGTGATTATCGGCCGTGCCATTGCAGGTGGCGGAGCAGTGTCTGCAGTGGTGATGGCACTACTGGCGGATGTTACCCGTGAAGAAAACCGTATGAAAGCCATGGCAACCATGGGCATGAGTATCGGGGTTTCTTTTGCTGTCGCTTTTAGTTTGGGGCCGTGGCTTACCGGTTTAGTGGGGATTTCAGGATTATTCTGGGTAACGACTATCATGGGCTTGGCGGCCATTTCGATGCTGTTTTTGGTGCCAAAAGTCACCCGCCATCATCGTAATTATCAGCAAGGTTATTTGGCTCAGCTCAAACAAGTCTTAAAAATGGGTGATCTGAACCGTCTGCATGTGTCGGTGTTTAGCTTACATTTATTGCTGACAGCAATGTTTATTTATGTCCCATCACAGCTTATCGATTTTGCAAAAATTCCACTAAATTCGCATGGCTGGGTGTATTTACCGTTGTTGGTGATTAGCCTATTTTTTGCCTTTCCAAGTATTGTGTTGGCTGAAAAATATCGCAAAATGCGAGGCATCTTTTTAACTGCCATTGGCGGCATTATTTTAGGCTTAGGCATCCTAATTTTTGGCTTTGAGTCGAAGTATATTTTGCTGACAGGTTTGGGCTTATTCTTTATTGCCTTTAATGTCATGGAAGCGTTGTTGCCGTCATGGTTATCGAAAGCTGCACCGATTCAGTCCAAAGCGACTGCGATGGGCGTCAATGCTAGTAGCCAGTTTTTAGGCGCATTCTTTGGTGGTGTCACAGGTGGTCAGTTGTTGTTGTTAAACAATACTGCCTTGGGTTGGAGCATCCTGACTGGACTGGCGATTGTTTGGTTATTGATTAGTTTTGGCTTGGCACAACCACGTTATTTGTCTTCGATGGTATTGCGTTTACCTGAACATAAACAAACGGACGAATGGACTTCACAGCTTTTAGCGATTCGTGGTATTGAAGAGGTCGTGGTGATGTCTGATCAGCAAGTAGCGTATGTAAAAGTCGATAAGCAGCAAATAGATGATGCTACGCGACAAGATTTAACGCAGTTGTTGGGGAAAGAGGTAGCCATTTAAGCATAACTCTTATAAAGTAAATAATAGAAATAGATAGGAAGTAAACATCAGATGCGCGGTGTAAATAAAGTTATTTTAGTGGGCACATTAGGCCGAGATCCAGAGACGAAAACTTTTCCAAACGGTGGTTCGTTGACACAGTTTTCAATTGCAACGAGCGACTCTTGGACAGACAAAAGCACAGGTGAGCGTAAAGAGCAAACCGAATGGCACCGTATTGTGTTACACAACCGTCTAGGTGAAATTGCGCAACAATACTTACGTAAAGGTTCGAAAGTTTATATTGAGGGTTCACTGCGTACTCGTCAGTGGACAGATCAAAATGGTCAAGAACGCTACACAACGGAAATTCGTGGTGAGCAAATGCAGATGCTCGACAATAATCGTCAGCAAGGTGAGCAAATGCAAGGCGGAAATGATGGTTATGCACAACCACGTTTCAACAATAACCAAGGTGGTGGTTATAACAATAACAACAACCAAGGTGGTTATGGCGGCAATCCTGCAGCGGGTAATAGCAACAACCAACAAAGTGGTTATGCGAACAATAACCCAAGCGGTTTTGCACCAAAGGCGGCACCTCAGTCAGCGCCTGCGGCAGCACCAGCAGATATGGATGATGATCTTCCGTTCTGACTTGTGCAATAAGTAAATGTTGTATGAAGTAAAAAAGAACTTGATTTATATCAAGTTCTTTTTTATGACTAGGCAAATTTTGTATTTTAAAAAGAGCTTTATAGAATAAAAATGTTCAGCTAATACGAGTGACATAGCATACTTTTCCTTTCTATAAAAAAGGGACCTCTGATGAGATCCCTTTTTAAAAATACGAAATGCTAATAAATCATGATAAAGATTGCTGAGGATGAACCATATTTTTGATCGATAGCACATCAGCCAAAAGTTGGTCAGACAATAGGTTTTCAGCTTTAATTAAAGCCAATACACTTTGACCAGTTTCATTGGCTTGTTTTGCAATACGAGTCGTTGTTTCATAGCCCAAATATGGGTTGAGTGCAGTAATAATGCCGATTGAATTATCTACATTTGCCTGACAGTGTTCAGCATTGGCACGGATGTTTTCAATACATTTATGTTGGAACATTTGCATAGCTTTACCCAACAAATCGATCGACTCGAACAATTTAAAAGCAATTAGTGGCTCCATCGCATTGAGCTGTAACTGACCTGCTTCGGCCGCCAAAGTAATGGCCAAATCATTTGCAATGACTTGAAAACACACTAAATTCATTGCTTCTGGAATAACAGGGTTCACTTTGCCTGGCATAATTGAGCTGCCCGGTTGACGCGGTTCTAAATGGATTTCATTCAGACCTGTGCGAGGACCACTAGACAGCAAGCGCAGGTCATTGGCAATTTTTGAGAGTTTAGTCGCGGTACGTTTTAAGAAGCTCGATAATAAAACGAAATCACCCATATCTGAGGTTGCTTCGATTAAATCAGGTGAACTGCTGATCTGCTTTTGCGTAATTTCAGACAATGCTGCGATGGCATATTCACGATACTTAACTTCGGTATTGATGCCTGTTCCAATTGCCGTTCCGCCCAAATTTACAACACTTAAAGCAGACGGCATGATGTCATTGAGCTTGTTTAAATCATTTTGTAAGGTATTTGCAAATGCGCCAAATTCTTGACCCAAGGTCATTGGAACGGCATCTTGCAATTGGGTACGACCCATTTTTAAGATATGCGAAAACTCATCTGATTTATTCTTAAAACTTTGAATTAAATTTTGAAACGGGCTATTCAATTGCTCTATTGCAAAAATTAAACCCACTTTAATTGCTGTTGGATAGACATCATTGGTTGATTGAGACATATTAATATCATTATTTGGATGTAAATATTGATATTCTCCTTTTAAATGATCTAAATGTTCTAATCCAATATTAGCCAGTACTTCATTGATATTCATATTGGTGGATGTTCCCGCACCACCTTGAATCATATCAATTGGAAATTGGTCATGATACTTATAATTAATAATTTGTTCACATGCATACTGAATGGCATTGTATTTATTTTCTTCAAGTTTATTGAGTTTAAAATTGGCTTCTGCGCATGCAGCTTTAACCATTGCAAGGGCATTAATAAAAACAGGGAATTGATTTAGTTTATTTGGACTTAAATTAAAGTTCTCTAAAGCTCTTAAAGTTTGTACGCCATAATAGCAATGAGCAGGAATTTCTTTCTGTCCTAATAAATCCTTTTCAACGCGTGTGTTAATCTTAATGTTCATTTAAATAGACTCTAATCTCGAATAAACTGATATTAAAGTGCACACGGTTTTTTTTCTAATGTAAAAATATATTACTACATGCATTTTTTGCATAATAGATTATAATTGATCAAAGGATGAGTGAAGAATGAGTTATGACTTTAGAAATTCGATGGATTGAAGATTTACTTGCGTTAGAGCAAGAAAAATCGATATCTCAAGCAGCAGCTCTACGACATGTCACGCAGTCTGCCTTTACGCGCAGAATTCAGAATATTGAAAACTCACTTGGTTTCCAAATTTTGAAAAGATATAGTAAAAATATTGATTTCACAGAAGCAGGCCAAGTTTTACTGGCTTCGGCAAAAAACATACAAAATCAACTCACTACAACAATAAAATATTTAGAAAAGAATGTGAAACATGATGAGTTAACCGTCAAGTTTGCAGTGTCACACTCGCTCATTACCCAGTTTTTCCCCCGCTTTATTCATGAGTTATCGATGGATATGACGGACTTAAAATTGGAGATTATTGCCTCAAATTTCAAACAGGGGATGCGCTTATTAAAAGATGGCTCGTGTGATTTTTTAATCAGTTATTGTGATCAAAAGACATTAGAACAATTCGATCGTTCTTTATTCGAATTTCATAAAATTGTTGAAATGGAAATCCTCCCAGTGACGGCCTTAGATCATGACGGGACTGCCAAATATTCACTCGATCAGTCTTTTCCTTTGTTGTCTTATAGTAAACAAGCATATTTAAGAAACTGTGTGGATGAAGCGATTGAAAATAAGTTGGATTATAGAACTTTATATGAGACGGATAATGCTGGTGATTTAAAAGAGTTGGTGTTGCAAGGTTTGGGTGTGGCATGGCTGCCCAAATTATTGGTTGAAAGAGAAATTCAAGAAAATAAATTAAAAGTACTGGATGGTAATCAGTATTATTTATTTCAAGATGTCTATCTGGTTAAGCGTGAAATGTCATTTTCAAATCGAATTAATTATATTTGGAATATTTTAATTCAGAAAAATAAATAATTGGATTTTATGAATTATTTTAGTTAATCATTGTGAAAAATATTGTTAATAATAAATATGGTGATTTTATGAATAGTAAATAAAGGACTTTACTTACTATTTAAAAATCACCTTTTATTTTCTCTATAAATAATTTTAACTATTATCGGCCAATTGGTTTGCGGGAGGAAGGTTGTTCACCATGATACCTTCTTGCTCCGTAAGCTCATCTTTATTGCCCTCAGTACGTGCAATCACGGCAGTTGCAATACTATTTCCAATCACATTGGTTGCCGTACGGCCCATATCTAAAAACTGATCAATCGCTAAAATTAATAGAATACCGGCTTCAGGAAGCTTGAACATAGCCAGTGTTGAGGCAATCACCACAATGGATGCCCGTGAAACACCTGCAATTCCTTTACTCGTAATCATGAGGGTAAAGAGTATGAGCGCTTGCTGAGAAAAACTTAAATCAATGTTGTAGGCTTGTGCAATAAACAACACGGCAAATGCCATATACATCATCGATCCGTCGAGGTTGAAAGAATAACCTAAAGGGAGAACGAAACTGGTAATACGTTTAGGCACACCGAATTTATCCAAAGCTTCCATGGTTTTTGGATAAGCCGATTCACTACTTGCGGTGGCAAATGCCAACATGGTGGGTTCACGCACAATTCGCATCAATCTAAAAATGTCTTTTTTCAAGAAGATATAGCCGAATGCAATCAGGAGAGTCCAAAGCACCAGTAATCCCACATAGAACTGTCCAATGAAAATACTATAATCGATAATCAGTTTAGGGCCTTGGATAGTAATCGCGGAAGCAATGGCAGCAAAAACGGCAATAGGGGCAAATGCCATGACATAATCTGTAATTCGGAACATGACCTTGCAGAGTTCATCAATTATTTTGCCAATGACGGTCACTTCACTTTGATGTTGAACATAGGCCAGTGCAGAACCAAAGAAAATTGAAAAAACCAAAATCTGTAATATCTCATTATTGGCCATGGCTTCAGCAAAACTACGCGGGAAGATATGCGTAATGAAGCTTTCTAAGCTCAGACTTGTCGCACTGACACCGATATCAACCGCTGTTTGAGGGACGGTGAGATTCATCCCAGCGCCAGGTTGGAATAAATTGGCTAAGCCCATGCCCAGTAAAAGTGAAATAAATGATGCACCAATGAACCAACTCATGGCCTTTAAGGTAATTGATCCCAAAGAAGAAGATTTTCCCATCGAGACAAGACCGGAAACGATTGTTGCAAACACTAAGGGTGCAATAATCATTTTAATTAATCTTAAGAATACATCGGTCACAATTTTAAAATAGGCGGCAAGTTCTGTGGTTTGTGCAGTTGTTAAAGTGCTATGAAAGGCCCAACCAATCAGTATTCCTGAGATCATGGCAATCAGAATATATTTCAGTAATTTCTTCTGCTTCATACTTATCGTTCCTTCTTTAATCTTCTTTTCATCAACTTTTGGCCTGATATAGCAAGGCATTGATGACATTCCATGTTGATCAATTTATATAGGCATTGCTTTAGATATTGAGTGCTAAATCGTCGATTGGGGATTTAACTGTGGCAAGTGTTACTTTTTTTTAAAAAAAACGACAATGCAATTTTTAATTCAGTTATGCAAAAAATGCATGAGATGATTCTTTAGTTTTACTTGATATAGGTGAGCTGTTCTTAATATAACGACCGAATGTTTGTTTTTTTAATTCTGATTGGTGATAGGAAAGATATTAAATTTCCTGATTCTGTGAGGAAGAGCCAAGGTCAGAAAGCGAAGTCAAAGTTAATGAATGCACGAACTCAAAACCAAGCTTTCGCTCATAATTTTCCCACGGACAAAACCATTGAATTGCCCGTTTTATCTAATATTTTAATAATCAGCTCATGAATTTAAGTTGCTGATATAAATAGATAATTAAAATAGAGAGGTAGCGTGTTGATGACGTTGATTTAGCAATATCATGACTTTTCACAGCTCATGCACAAGGGCTTGATGTTTTCATTCTTTCCTTTCGTACATCCACAAAAAATTATCTATGCGCAATTCATTGTTAAAGCGACAGAATTTCTAAACATGAATTTAGTTCACTTTTGTGTGAGATTAAATCATTTTTATTCATGTGATCATTCAGGTATAAATTAAACCACGCTCTTAACGATAGATCATATTCATCGTTGCTTCTTAGCCTGACGATCAGAAAAAAGCTGAGAAAGCTGGAAAGACGATTCGCTAGAAAGATCCAAAAAGAAAATTGGACAGTCTAGAAAGAGCATGAAAGAAATTCAGTTTTATCGCAGAAATATAGGGTAACAGATCGCCATGAGTACAGAGTTTGCATGTTCAATTAAACGCATTCGTTTTGATGAAAACTATCAACCAGCAGATAACACACGTCTAACGACGAACTTCGCTAACTTGGCGCGCGGTGAAAGTCGTGAGCAGAATCTACGTAATACACTTCGTATGATTAATAATCGTTTCAATGCCTTAGCACAAACAGATAACCCGAATGGTGATCGTTATTCGCTTGAAATCGATATTATTTCTGCAAATTTAGACATTGAGGGGAATGGTCAAACTTTCCCAATTATTGAAATGTTGAAAAGCACGATTAATGATCATCATACCCATCAGCGTATTGAAGGCATGATTGGCAATAGCTTCTCGTCTTATGTACGTGACTACGATTTTAGCGTGGTGCTGAAAGAACATAATAAAGAGAATTCGACGTCGTATGCACCTGAAGGTTTTGGTGATCTACATGGCAAGCTGTATCAATATTTGGTGAACTCAGAGACGTTTAAAGCAGAGTTTAATCAACAGCCTGTGATTTGTTTGAGTGTTTCAACGGCGAAGAAGTATCACCGTACAGCCAATGAGCATCCTGTTCTAGGTGTTGAGTATAAACAAGATGAATACTCACGTACCGATGAGTATTTCCATAAAATGGGCTTACAGGTTCGCTTCTTTATGCCGAAAGGTAGCGCTGCACCTTTAGCATTCTATTTTGCGGGTGATTTACTGCGTGATTACACCGATTTTGAACTGATCAGTGCGATTAGCACCATGGAAACCTTCCAAAAGATTTATCGCCCTGAAATTTACAATGCAAATTCATCAGCGTCCCAAGTCTATCAGGCCAGCCTAGAGTATCCAGATTACTCCTTGACACAAATTGTCTATGACCGTGTTGAACGTGGTCAGCTCGCGGTTAAGCAAGGTAAATGGACGGAAGAGAACTTTATTAAGCCTTATCAAGACATCCTTGAACAATGGGCTGCGAATTATACCGTAGAAAGCAACGCTGCTTAATTTAACTGAAATAGAATATTGAAATAGAGATTTAAAATGGCCATTTTATTACCAACATCAACTGCGGGCAGTTTGCCGAAACCTTCTTGGCTTGCTGAGCCTGAGAAACTTTGGTCACCTTGGAAATTAGAGGGTGAGGCATTACTTGAAGCAAAACAAGATGCTTTACGTTTGTCATTACAAGAGCAACAACATGCAGGGATTGATATCGTCAGTGATGGCGAACAAACCCGCCAACATTTTGTCACCACCTTTATTGAACATCTGGATGGCGTTGATTTTGAGAAACGCGAAACGGTTCGTATCCGTAATCGTTATGATGCGAGCGTACCCTCAGTAGTAGGTGCAGTAAGCCGTCAAAAGCCTGTTTTTGTTGAAGATGCTAAGTTTTTACGCAGCCAAACCACGCAACCGATTAAATGGGCGCTGCCTGGCCCGATGACCATGATTGACACGTTGTATGATGGTCACTACAAAAGCCGTGAAAAACTGGCTTGGGAATTTGCCAAAATTCTCAATCAAGAAGCACGTGAGTTAGAAGCTGCTGGCGTGGATATTATTCAGTTCGATGAACCTGCATTTAATGTGTTCTTTGATGAAGTGAATGATTGGGGTGTTGCAACGCTTGAGCGCGCACTTGAAGGTTTGAAATGTGAAACTGCGGTTCATATTTGTTATGGCTATGGTATCAAAGCCAATACAGATTGGAAAAAGACCTTGGGTTCAGAGTGGCGTCAATACGAAGAAGCATTCCCTAAACTGCAACAATCTAAAGTTGATATCATCTCACTTGAATGTCAAAACTCACGTGTGCCAATGGATCTGATTGAACTGATTCGCGGTAAAAAAGTCATGGTCGGTGCGATTGATGTGGCAACCAACACCATTGAAACGCCTGAAGAAGTTGCGAATACGCTACGTAAAGCACTCCAGTTTGTCGATGCAGATAAGCTTTATCCATCTACCAACTGTGGTATGGCTCCTTTAGCACGTGAAGTAGCACGTGGTAAGCTGAATGCCTTAAGCGCAGGTGCAGAAATTATTCGTAAAGAACTTTCGGCTTCATACGCAGCAAGCGCGTGATGTGAAAGGGCTATCCATTTGATCAGAAATGGGTAGCTTTTATCTGAGTCAAAGCATGTGTCCGTTCTACTGAGGAATAAAATGATGATTGAAGCAACAGACTTTAGAGATGCAATGTCTTTGTTAACCAGTGCAGTGAGTGTCGTAACTACGGCAGGCATGGCTGATCGTCATGGATTCACAGCATCTGCCGTATGCAGTGTGACGGATACACCACCGACATTATTGGTCTGTATGAATAAAGCATCGCGTTCACATGCACATTTTGTCGATAATAAAATCCTCACTGTGAATGTGTTGGGCGCACAACATCAGCATATTTCGAATGTCTTTGCATCTAAAATGACGTCTGAAGAGCGTTTTAAACATGGTATTTGGACAGAGCTAGAAACGGGCGCGCCTGTTTTAAAGGATGCTTTAGTCAATTTTGACTGTGAAATTGATGACATTCAAGAAGTGGGAACACATACGGTTTTTATGTGCCGTATTGTCGCGATTCAACAAAGCCAGCATGAGCAAAGTTTGGTTTATTTTAATCGTGCTTATCATCAGGTCGGGCAGACCGAAACGGCTTAAATTCACTTTGTATTGAACATCAACGCTTGGAAATGCCCTCCCAAATCATAGATTTTCCTCGGCTTGACTCTAGATTTGACTGTATTGAGCCCATTTGAAAAATCGAAAGGTTTTCATTTAGACCACAAGATGGTGAAAATCGGGCAACAGTGTCGGGAAATAATAAATCTAAAAATCCGATAGAAATAATAAAAACTTACTGTTTTACCAATTTTGAATTTGTGCGTATTCTCGCTTCATCACTTAAGCACTCTCACAAATCTTTTGAGGACAAATACATGAGTTTAATCAATACTGAAGTTAAGGCGTTTAATGCAACAGCTTACCAAAATGGTGAGTTCATTGAGTTGTCTGAGCAAAACTTAAAAGGCCGATGGTCTGTCGTATTTTTCTATCCTGCTGATTTCACCTTTGTGTGTCCAACAGAATTGGGCGATTTAGCTGATCACTATGCTGAATTTCAAAAACTCGGTGTGGAAATTTATGGTGTATCGACTGATACCCACTTTACTCATAAAGCATGGCACGACACGTCAGATGTGATTGGTAAAATTCAGTATCCATTGATTGGCGATCCAACCTGGACTTTGTCTAAAAACTTTGACGTGCTGATTGAAACTGAAGGTCTAGCAGACCGTGGTACTTTTGTGATTGATCCTGAAGGTAAAATTCAAATTATTGAAATTAATGCTGGCGGTATTGGTCGCGATGCGTCTGAACTATTACGCAAAGTGAAAGCAGCACAATATGTACATGCGCACCCAGGCGAAGTATGTCCTGCAAAATGGAAAGAAGGCGAAGCAACCCTTGCGCCGTCAATAGACTTGGTTGGTAAAATCTAAACCCATCTCGATAGTTGCATTGTGTTGAGTCATGAGCATGATGCCTGTACAAAATCAGCCCAAGTGGCTGATTTTTTTTATGTGGGTTCTTTTCGGTTCTAGAGATGGTAACCCTTGTTGGTACTGGCAAAGTCTCTTAAACCCTGAATCAAATGCTCAATCAGTTTTTCCATGACCAAACGTTGTCCTTTACGTGAAGCATAGACCAACTGTACGGTTCCAATATTGGAACACCAGTCAGGCAAAATGTGAATCAGGCGACCTGAAGCAATATCTGCCTCTACCGTTAAGTAAGGCAGGTTGGCAATGCCGAGTCCATCCAGAGCCGAGTAATACACGCCTGCGACATCATTACTTTTGACCCGTGGTTCTAAAGGAATCACGATCTGTTCATCACTCTGGGTATGATGCAATAACCATTGATAATCAGACTTTTGTACCCCCAGTACGAGCGTCGGAAAGTCATTCAGCTCGGTGGCAAATTGAATTTCACGGCCCTGTAACAGATCAGGACTGGCCACCAAACAATGCGTGGTTTTGACCACATCACGGACCACAATGCTCGAGTCTTCATTGGCGCTAAAATTGGTCCGAATGGCAAGATCAATGTCATCATGCAAGACATCGACACGACGGCTGGTCAGCTCCATTTCCACTTGGACTTTGGGATATTGTTTTAAAAAATGATTGAGTAAACTTCGCACTTGATAGCGCATCATCACAGAAGGGCAGCTGATCTTGATTAAACCTTGCGGTTCACTTTTCTGTTTCAGTAAAACATTGTGTGCACTTTCGACTTGCTGAATGATTTGACGACATTCTTCAAACAGCTCTTGTCCCAAAGGGGTGACTTTAAAATGTCGTGTTGAACGCTGAATCAGGGTCACGTTGTACTTGGCTTCAAGGTCTAAAATGCGGCGACTAAGCTTAGACTTGGTGATGTTCGAGGCATCGCTTGCAGCACTGAAACCGCCGTGTTTGACCACAAGATAAAAATAATAATAGTCGTCAAATGAATGCATGATGGGTTCAAGCCTGTATTGATTTTTGACCGAAGGCAGTCTGTGGTGGATGATCTGATACTGTATCATCGCTAACGATTGCGCACGACAAAAAAGCGATCCGAAGATCGCTTGTGCTGAGGTCTGATTATTTTTGTGCTGTATTTTTGCTATAGCTTTGAATCAGGTTTTTATAGTCTGGAATATGCGCTGCAAAGAGTGAACCGAGGCCTTCAATATCATTACGCCAGTCGCGGTGTAATTCGCAAGCTGCACCAAACCATGACATCAGCTGTGCGCCTGCCTGAGACATACGATCCCATGCTGCATCACGGGTGATGGGGTTAAAGGTTCCCGATGCATCGGTAATCACAAAGACATCAAACTCTTCTTCCAGTGCCGACAGTGCAGGGAAGGCCACACAGACTTCAGTTACTACACCCGCAATAATCAATTGTTTTTTACCTGTGGCTTTTACGGCTTGAACAAAGTCTTCATTGTCCCATGCGTTGATTTGCCCTGGGCGTGCAATATAGGGTGCATCGGGGAACATTTCGACCAATTCAGGGACCAAAGGGCCGTTTGGACCCTCTTCAAAACTAGTGGTCAGAATGGTGGGAAGATTAAAATATTTCGCGGCAGCAGCCAGTGCCAGCACATTGTTTTTAAATTTGTCTGGGTCAATGTCACGGACCAATGAAAGGAGACCCGCTTGGTGGTCAACCAAAAGAACCGCTGCATTATCTTTGTCTAAACGAATATAAGGTTTCGCCATTTTTCTGTCCTCGTTGTGATTATCAGTCGAGTCTCAAGGCCATCAGTAAGAAGGTTAGTGCCTTGAGCTTGAACATCATCATAGGTAGGAAAATGAGACAATAAAATAAGCCAAACGAGATGCTTAATCTTAAAAATAGGAAAATTTGAGCAAAAATATGCCATAAAAATAAATAATGGCTTTGTTTTTAAATTGGTTTTTATGCAGGTGAGATGATTTTAACGAGATTGTCCTATTCGTGTGATTGTGTGTACTAGCGCAGTGCTATAAGACGGCTGAGGAAAGGGGTAGTATAGATTGCATATTCATCCTATCGATATAGGAGTTCCAAGATGAAAAAAGTAATCGGTGTTTATCGTAATCAAGACATGCATTGGGTGGGTGATGGTTTTCCTGTCAAAAACCTCTTCTCATATGACCGCTTAGGACAAGCGATTAGTCCGTTTCTACTTTTGGACTATGCTGCACCTTACAAATTTGATCCAACCACATCGCAACGTGGTGTGGGTTCACACCCGCATCGTGGCTTTGAAACAGTCACCATAGCCTATAGTGGTGAAGTGACGCACAAAGACTCTAGCGGCGGCGGCGGTACCATCAATACTGGCGATGTACAGTGGATGACTGCAGGTTCTGGTGTGGTACATGAAGAGTTTCATTCTCCAGCCTTTGCTGAGCATGGTGGTCTGTTTGAAATGGTGCAGCTTTGGGTGAATTTGCCAGCCAAAGATAAAATGACTACACCACGTTATCAAGCTTTGACTGTGGCGGATATCCCACGTATTGAAATGGATGATAATGCTGGACATCTCCGCGTGATTGCGGGTGAGTTTGGTGGTCATCATGGCCCTGCTCAAACGTATAGCCCCGTCAATGTTTGGGATGGTGAATTAAAAGCAGAGTATGAAACTTTTATCCATGTGCCTGTCACGCATAACGCGATTGTGGTGGTGCTCAGTGGTGAAGTGTTGATTAATGGCACGCAAAAAGTGGTGGATAGTTCGATTGTGATGTTTGCTCAAGATGGCGAAGCTGCAATTCAACTACAAGCGCTGCAAGACACTAAGTTCTTGGTGTTGACTGGTGAACCACTAAATGAGCCAATTCAAGGTTATGGTCCATTTGTGATGAACAGCAAGCAAGAAATTGTGCAAGCCTTTGACGATTTTAATCGTGGCAAGTTTGGTGAAATCCCTGTTGCTGTGGTGGACTAAAATCTTGTCGCTAAAAAGAAGAAATCCCTACTCGGTCAAGGGTAGGGATTTTTTAGGCGCTGTAGTCTTCTTGTTTTGCATAGTTGGTCATGAATTATTATGTGATGTAATTATCGTTTTTATGCGGGGCGCATCTTAGCGCTTTTTCGCCAGTTTGTAAAACAGATGTTATAAAAATAGTTAATTTATATACTTTGTTTTTAAAAGGTTTATATTTTTATTTAAAATAAAATGTATAAAAAACCTGTGCTTATTTAAGTGGCTTTTTAGTGTAATGAAATGTAATTTAAGCAGATATCGTCCTACTGCTGCGGCACATGAAAAAATGTGATTCTGGTATTTTTTAATAGCCCTATTTTTTCGACATTAGGTCATAATTTCAGTCAATATAAGTCAGACTGACGGATCATAATTTTGGATA
Organism: Acinetobacter sp. MYb191; assembly: GCF_037572605.1. Taxonomy (NCBI): domain Bacteria; kingdom Pseudomonadati; phylum Pseudomonadota; class Gammaproteobacteria; order Moraxellales; family Moraxellaceae; genus Acinetobacter; species Acinetobacter sp. MYb191. The sequence goes on from NZ_JBBGZP010000006.1 coordinate 195,077, forward strand.
TTGCAGTTATTGGTAGCGGCATGGCCGGTCTTGCTACCGCAAGAATTCTAAAGGATGCTGGGCATAATATTACTATTTTCGAAGCACTGACTGGGCGAGGAATGGATAGTCACAGTACAGAGTTTGAAGGTGGTCTGATTGATGCTCCGTTACGTGTCATGAACCCACACTTATGGAAAAACACCTTAAGTCTTGCGACTTATTTAGGCATTAAAACGTATCCAGTACGCACCTATATGGCGTGTAGTTGGTTGTTTGAAGACCGTACAGAAACATGGTTAACCACTACGCGTAGCCGCATTGGCAATTTCCCGATTATCAATAACCGCAAAGGCCTGCAGCAGTATGGATGGCGCTTGGTTAAAGGTATGTTGCAGCTTAAAACCGCGATTGCTAAATTCTTCAAATCTAAAGATCAAGACATTACCTTGGCTGAATTTATCAACCAGCATGACATTGAAGAAGTGTTTTGGCATGGCGCAGTAATGCCTGTGCTCTACACCATCTGTACCTGTAATCCAAAAACCATCGGCGAATGGCCAGCGAAACCGCTGTTGATCTTTTTACGTCAGTTGACGGATGGTGATGCTTTATTGCGTATACAAGGGGGAACACCTGCCTTGGTCGATAAATTGATTGAAAACATCAATATCCAAAGCGGATCTGCTATTAGTAAAGTCACTGAACAAGGTGACAAGGTTTTGGTTGAAAATAATAAGGGCGAACAGCAACTGTTTGACCGTGTAGTGGTGGCAACGCCAACCACAAAAATTGAAGAGTTTTTAGATCCTGTTCAGTTTGCAGATGATATTGCTCTGTTAAAACAGTTCCGTTTTGAGCAAGGTCAGCTGGTGATTCATACTGATCCTTCCGTGATGCCACCTAAGCGTAAAGACTGGTCGGTATTGAGCTATATGATGGACCGTAAGTTTACCCGTCAACAGTTTACGGTTTGGCTCAATTCAGTTGAACCAAGTCTGGTCGGTAAAAATGCCGTGTTCCAAACGTGGCAGCCTGTGACCGAGATTGACCCGAAAAAAGTGATTTCAACTGTAACTTTGACCCGTGCGGTGGTGGACTCGCAAACTGTGGCTTTGAATAAAGAGTTACAACAACGCCATAAGAGTGCTAACCGAAAAGTCTTCTTCTGTGGTTCATGGTCGTGCGATGGTCTGCCTATTTTAGAGTCTGCCGTCACTTCAGCAATGCATATTGCAGAAATTTTCGGTGCACCATTGCCGTTTGTTGGATTAAAACCTAAAGTTGAGGTTGCCCCACAACTCGGCTACTAAAGCATGAAATGGCTTCAAACCTTACAGCGACATCTGCCCAAACATAAATATGCAATTGATGCAAAACAATTGGGAGATCACGCTGTACTGGCTTGGAGCAATCTTGGCTATTGGGATGATGCAAGGTCATCCTATCCTGAGGCTTGCCAAACACTGGCAACGCATCTTGCTGATCGATTACAGCTAAAATCAAATGACCGTGTTTTAGACTTGGGCTGTGGACAGGGTGCAAGTCTATTGCTGTGGCAGCAGCATTACCATGTTCAGCAACTTTGTGCGGTTGAGTTACAAGCCGAATGTGTCCAGCGCATACAACACACTTTAAATTCAAAGATACACATCATTCAAACGTCATTTTTAAATTTAAATTCAAAGCTATTTTCAGCACCTTTTGATGTGGTGTTTTGCCTCGATGCCGCTTATCACAGTGATTTAAATTCATTTCTAAGATCAACTCATTCTGTTTTAAATTTAAAAGGGCGCATCGGTTTTCACTATCTGATGTTGAGTGATGCATTTTTGAATTTAAATCGTTTTGAGAAGCTTCAACTGAAAATGCTGTTAAAAGCAGCCGATGTTCATTTGGAACATCTTCAGTTAGAGACGAATTTGAAGCATTCGATAGAAGCGCAAGGCTATCAGCAGGTTGCTATTGAAGATTTATCAGATGCAGTTTTGGCGGGGTTTTCTCGTTATTATCATGTGCATTTAGTCCAACAGGCCGCTCAAAATTTGGATCATTTCAAAATTAAAATGACGGCTAAGCTCTGCCAAAAATTATTTGAACAGGGCATCGTGCGCTATGTTCAAATTACGGCAATGAAAGACATTTAAAATGAAATAAAAAACCAAAGGGCCAGAAACAACAAAGCCTCACTAAAAAGCGAGGCTAAGTATAAAATGGTGCCGGCACACGGATTCGAACTGTGGACCTACTGATTACAAGTCAGTTGCTCTACCAACTGAGCTATGCCGGCAACGTGGTGAGAATAATAGCGGATTTTATTGAAAACGCAAGCTAAAAAGTGAGCGATTGAAATGCACATGATTGTTTGTGCAAACTTCACCCACCAAAGGGTGGGTGAAAGCTAAGAATAAAATTCGGGGGCTGTGATGAAACTGTTTTTAAATAGGGTGAAGTGAAAACATGGAACTTATTTGCTCCTTAAAATTTGATCGAGGTCTTGGGCACATTCTTCCAACGTAAAAGCCATGTCGAGTTGCATTTGAGGTTTGAGTTCATTGGCCAGCGTTCTCCATTGTTCAATCAGACGAATTGCTTTTTGAATTTTATGTTTGTTGACATCCTTTGCAAGGGTTGGGGTATAACCGCCTCGTTTAGCGTTTTTAATTTGTTTGACATAATTGGTGCTGTTATTCATTCTGACTCCCGAATAGCAGTTTTATTGGTCAATTTAGTGTTTCGCTAGTTATATACCGCAAATGAATTGTGCTTCATAAACATTGCATCTAGATGATCATTGATGATTTATTTTAACCTCCCTTAGAAATTGTTTTAGCTCAAGTTTGAATCAGGTTCAAGTGTTTATTTTTGAATAAAAATTTCACTTTGTGGTGCAAATTATCCTGTTTTGTGAAGAGTCGTTTTTATGAAGCAGACTTTGTGCCAAGTCTAAATAAGAGTGTTCAGCATAAAAAAAGACCTTAATCTTCCGATTAAGGTCTTTAAAATTTTGGCGGTGAAAGAGGGATTCGAACCCTCGAAACGCTATAAACGTTTACACACTTTCCAGGCGTGCTCCTTCAGCCACTCGGACACTTCACCATGGCGGAGGATAATATCGAAAAACATAGCCATCGACAAGGTGAAACAATTGAATTCGAGCAAAAGTTTTAGCTCAATGATATGATTCGCAAAAATAGTGTCGATAATTGAAGACAAGCTTATGCAAAGTACTGCAAAAAAAGCCGCCTTGCCTGCGATGACCTTGGCAGCATTAGGGGTCGTGTTTGGGGATATTGGAACCAGTCCACTCTATGCATTGAAAGAATCCTTCCACGCTGCGCATGGCTTGGGCATCACCCCTGCAAACGTATTGGGTATTTTGTCCATTATCTTCTGGACCATGACCATGGTCATTACCATTAAATATTCTGCAATTGTCATGCGTGCAGATAACAATGGTGAAGGCGGGATTATGGCTTTGCTTGCACTCAATTTGCGCAATACCAATTTTAGCCATCGGAAAAAATTACTGTTAATTTCGATTGGCTTTATTGGGGCTTCACTATTTTTTGGGGATGGGATCATCACCCCAGCCATTTCAGTCTTATCTGCCGTAGAAGGCTTATCCATCGCAACCGATGCACTTGACCCTTATATTGTGCCGATTGCAATTAGTATCGTCACTGCTGTATTTGTCATGCAAAAGTATGGGACAGCCTTTGTCGGTAAGTTCTTTGGCCCACTGACCTTATTGTGGTTCTTCTCTCTCGGTATTCTTGGAATTTCGAGCATTATTCAAACGCCTTTGGTTTTGGGCATGCTGAGCCCACATTGGGCATTTCAGTTTATCGTGACCAACCCTTTAATGGCCTTTTTCATTATGGGTGCTGTAGTGTTGACCGTCACAGGTGGCGAAGCCCTGTACGCAGATATGGGACATTTTGGTCCTGTGCCGATTCGTTTGGCTTGGTTTATTGTGGTTTTGCCGTGTTTACTGCTTAATTATGCAGGACAAGGTGCATTGCTCTTGCGTGATCCGACTGCGATCGAAAATCCATTTTACCTGTTGGTGCCGGAGTGGGGCTTGTACCCAATGATCTTCTTGGCCACTATGGCCGCCGTTATTGCTTCACAGGCCGTAATTTCAGGCGTCTTCTCTTTAGCGCGTCAGGCCATTCAACTGGGCTATTTACCACGTTTAAATGTGAAACATACTTCAGACTCGGAACAGGGGCAGATTTATGTACCTTTATTGAACTGGATATTGTTGGCATCGATTATTGTCTTAATTTTAATCTTCCAAACCAGCTCACAGCTTTCGCATGCCTATGGTCTGGCGGTCACCATGACCATGTTGTGTGACACCTTATTGATTGCGGTATTTATTCGTTATACATGGAAATGGAGTATGCCAAAACTGGTGTTGCTGATTATTCCATTCCTTGTTTTAGATTTGGTCTTGGTGAGCGCGACCTCACTTAAAGTATTATCGGGCGGTTGGGTTCCATTGCTGATTGGCGGTATTGCATTCATGTTATTAATGACATGGAAACAAGGTCGCGAGTTAACTTTTGCCAAGCTTCAGCAAGATACGCTGCCACTCGATTTATTTGTACAAAGTATTGGTGATCAAGCCAATTGGGTTGAAGGCGAGGCCGTCTTTTTAACTGGAACACCAACCGTTGTGCCACATGCGATGTTGCACAATATGAAGCACAATAAAGTACTGCATCAAAAGAACATTATTCTCACCGTTAAAATTCAAGATGTTCCTTATGTGGAAGAGTCCAATCGCTTCCATGTCGAAACCATGAATCAGCATTTCTATCGTCTTGAATTGTACTATGGCTTTAAAGATGAAATGAACATTCCACAAGCACTTGAAGCGGTGTATCAAGCGATTGATTTGGAATATAACTTAATGCAGATCAGCTTCTTCGTATCGCGTGAACGGATTATCAGTACCGTGGGCGATGGTATGGCGCCGTGGCGTGAAAAGCTTTTTATCTCAATGCAAAGGAATACCAGTCCTGTGAGTGACTTCTATCAGATTCCACCAAACCGTGTGGTTGAACTCGGTAGTCAGATCGAGATTTAAAACATCAATAAAAAAACCAGCGCATATGCTGGTTTTTTTTGGAGGATAAATCAGCTGAAGTCTTAGTTCATTGGATCATTTACAGGTGCTTCAGGCATCGCTTGGACAGGCTGTTCTGCTGAAGCGTCAGGAAGTGCCTGTGCAGGGGCATCAGGTGATGGCAGTGAATCAGGCTCAACCGCATTGACGGGTGCTTCTGCTGATGAATCTAATTGAGGTGCAGCAGCAGGGGCAGCATTCATGTCTGCATTTGCCGTGGGTGCGACAGCATCATTTAACGCCGCTTCAGCTTGTTGTGCTGAGAGTTCTGCATTTGGTACCAGCGGATGTTGCTCTGTTGGAGTCGCAGCGACGTCTTGTTGCGCTGTGGTATCAGGTGCGGCCTGTTGAACAGGAGCTTCATTCTGTGGTGCTGTTGGCATCACTGCTTGGTCATTGGGTACACCTTGGCCCGCTGGACTGATAGGTGCTGCATTTGGATCAAGCAATTTAATTTGCCCTGAGCTTACGAGTTCTTGAATAGAACCAGGTTGACCATTAACAGTAGTAGTGACTTTGGCTTGAGAGAGACTTTCTAAGGTGTCACCCGGTTGGATAGGTGGCTCGGCGAAGGCTGAAGCACTTATCACTGTGCCGATTAAACCAAGAGAAGCTAAAATCTTAGAATGCATAAGAACTCCGTAAATTGCATGTATTATTTCGTTCGATTCATTTTTACCTTGGCATATTTTTTGAAGCGACAGCAATCAAAGATACGCAATCGCATCACGTTGCCGTAGAAAAACTCTACAAAAAAGACATTTTGTTACATGCAAAATCATCTAAATATGGTGTTTTGTTTAATTGTTATGCGAATAGAACTCGAGCGATATACTTCGTATACGCTGATTGTTAAGCTCGTGAAAAACCGATGTTTATTGTAGTTGTGATGGCGAAGAAGAAAAGTAGTTCAGGTAAGTCAGTCTTTAACATGTTTAATCAAAATGGCCTGAAAGTGATTTTAGGATTGGTGGCAACGGGAAGTTTTGCAATTGCCTTTGGTCAAGAAAAAATTCAGCAATACGTGTCTTTAAGCCCAAGCTCAAATTCAGCCTGTTTAGAACAATTTTATCGGGAAATTCCGCCTTATTTACTCAAAGAAAGTTTAAGTAAACACAGTTATGCGCTGTGCTTTAACGGTTTTAATGTGATGTATTCGGGCATTTCGAAAACCCCTCTCTGGGTTGCAGAGGCCCTAACGCTACAGCGCCTGAGCCAAAAAATTCCACGTGAAGATAGTTTTCACGAAGAAAATAATGTTGCAACCGAACATCGAGCGACATTGTCGGACTACCGTGGTTCAGGCTATGACCGTGGACATATGGCACCGAATGCTGATATGCCCAACAAAGCCGCACAATTCGACAGTTTTTCTTTGGCCAACATGGTGCCGCAAGCCCCTAAAAATAATCAGCAAGTGTGGCGTGAATTGGAAGAAGCCACACGGGCGCTTGTGACTAAGCAGAAGCTAGATGTTTTTGTGGTGACTGGGCCAGTATTTCAGGGCAAAAAGCTCAAGACCATTGGTCAGGGAGTGATTGTTCCGAGTGCGGTTTACAAAGCGGTCTATATGCCAAAAACGGGTGCAATCGGCGCTTATTACGCACCGAATGATAATTCACAGCAGGTAAGAATTGTCAGCGTCTGCTATTTGGAAGAGCAGTTGGGTGTGAATTTATTTCCGCAACTGACAGAAGAGCAAAAACGTAATACCTATAAACTACCGTTGACAGCAACGGCGGTAAAAGCTAGTAGTGCAATTCAATACTCACATTGGGATGCGGAAAGTCAGTGTGCAGAAGAGGTTTCATCCGAGCAGCTCAAAGCCTTACAAAAAAACTTTAAATCGGGCTCTACTCAGTCGAGTAGTGGTAGCACCGTAACAAAGGGCACGGGTATTGATGCGGCGGATCAAGATGCGATTGTGAAACAATTGGTCGACGCCTTATTGCAATATATTTTGCAGCTGTTACGTTAAAGTTCTATGCAGTTGGATGTATAGACATTCGACTGCAGTGCACAATGCCTGAAAAACAAACAAGAGTAAAAATAAAATGTTTAAACCTTTTGTACAAGGTAACGAGTCCCATGCCATTCATGATTTGACCCTTGAAAATGACACGGACTGCGTCAGTATTTATGGCAATTTACAACTCACCAAAGACCAAGCTGGTTTAGCTGCGGCCAAAGCATTGCTGGCGTATCTGAATGCCATTGTGCAACAGCTTGAAAGTGAAGCTCAGCTTCCTGAGAAAATTGAACATCTGCAGTCGGGTGAAATTGACAATCCATTTTTATAACATAAGCCTATCTATGTTCCATGTGGAACAATAAGAAAAGCCCACAGATTGTGGGCTTTGTTATTAATGGATAGAGAAAAAATTAATCCTCTTTTTCTAAAATTTTATAAATAATAGCGCCGATAATGGCACCGACAATCGGAGCAACCCAGAATAACCAGAGTTGGCTTAACGCGGCTGTTTCAGCAAATATTGCAACACCTGTACTTCGTGCAGGGTTAACCGAGGTGTTGGTCACTGGAATACTGATCAGGTGAATCAAGGTCAAAGCTAAACCAATCGCAATTGGCGCGAAACCAGCAGGCGCACGTTTGTCTGTGGCGCCCATAATCACGATCAAGAACATTGCGGTCAGTACAATTTCAATCATTAAAGCGGAGATTAAGGAGTATTTTCCTGGTGACAGTTCGGCATAACCATTGGTCGCAAAGCCTCCTGTACCAGCAAAACCAGCTTGTCCTTGGACAATCAGGTATAAAACCCAAGCGGCTAAAACTGCACCGACCACTTGGGAGACCACATAGGGGATCAGATCTTTGGTATCAAAGCGTCCACCGACCCATAAGCCCACACTGACCGCAGGGTTAAAGTGACCGCCAGAGATATGTCCAAGTGCAAAGGCACCGGTTAAAACGGTTAAACCAAAGGCAAGAGCAACGCCAAGAAAGCCGATGCCTAACTCGGGAAAAGCTGCTGCAAAAATGGCACTGCCACAGCCTCCGAAGACCAACCAAAACGTTCCGATGAATTCAGCAAGATATTTATTCATAATGCGCCTTTTGTAGTTATTGATGTTTTATTCGCGTAGAACTTTATATTTAACGAGAAAATGCTTGTTTTTCAATCAATTTAACAAAAAAAGCATGACATCCTGATGACGTGGATCAAACAGATCAGATTTTAGTGAAAATGCTGAATACGCCACTGCTGAGGTGTGACTTGAGTCCAGTGTTTAAAGGCACGTTGAAAAGCACTTTGTTCAGAGTAACTCAACAACAGTGCAATTTCCTGTAAGCTTAGGTGAGGATCTCTTAAGTATTGCTCCGCCAAGATGCGTCGGACTTCTTGCATCCGCTGTTGGTAGGTCGTGCCTTGTTGTTGTAAGTAACGTTGCAGCTGTCGGACTGAAAAATTTAGTTGCCGAGCAGTATGTTCAATTTGATACTGGTTTTTTTGTAGCCCAGTTAAAATCGCATGCTGTAAGCGCTGGTCGATGTGAGTAGAGTTAGGAAGTTTTTCCAGTAAGGCTTCGGCTTGCTGTAAGAGCAATTTTTGCAGGGTTTGATCACCTTGCTGAAAGGGCATGGATAATTCACTGAGGGGAATCATCATCATTGGCCGGCTTTGAGAGAAGCGAACTTTACAATTAAAGTATTGCTCATACAGTGCCGTATTTTTCGGTATAGGGTGAGTAAAATGAACCTCACTAAGCTGGATGTCGTCATGGGCGACAAAGTGCTTCATAAACTGAATGATCAGCGCCATCGCCACTTCATTGCTGAGTTGTGTGGTCAGTTCAATCGGCATCTCCACCCAACCAAAGCATAGATTTTCACCTTCAACTGCAACATATAGCGAGCTGCCATCATAAATGAGACGGTGAAAGTCATGATAACGGGTGAGCGCCTCGCCTAAATTTTCGCAGGACAGCGCAATATAGCCCAAAATGCCTAAATGCTTGGGCTGTACATACTTTGCAATCTCAAGTCCGAGCGCAGGGATGTGCAGATGGCTGTCAAGATCATTCAGTAACTCTAACCACAGGGCATAATCAAAACGTTCTAAGTTCTGTGCTTTTTCAAGCTGTTCAGAAATTGGGTAGCCCACGGCTTGGCAATAGGCATAGAGTAAATGCCCCAGTCCACCGTAGACAGAACCTGTGTAATCTTTGAAATGTTGCATTTATTGGCTCTATTGTTCTTGTCGTAATTTGTCAATGAATTTGAATGCTAGGGTCAATATTTAGCATAGTTTCCACATTATATTCAATCTGAATATAGGAGGAATTTGCCATGTGGAAGGGTTTTGTCGCAGGACTGGTGGTTGCCAATGCGTTTGAGTGGGTTGCACATAAATATATTTTGCATGGAACACACCGTGCTGGAAAGCCACGCTATAGCCCCGTGCCTGACAGCATGAAATCGCATTGGGAGCATCACCGAGAAGTACGTAAAACCACGTTTCATGATCATGGTTATGTTGAAGGTTGGAGCAACTGGCGCACTAAAAATGAAATCGTGTCACTCGCTGTCGTGGCAGGTGTGTTTGGAACGTTATTTTATCCTGTCTCCAAAGGCATGACTTTGTCTGTGCTGTACAGTGCGGGAAATTATTACTACATCCACCGCCGTGCGCACTTAGAGCCAGACTGGGCAATGCGTAAGATTCCTTGGCATTATGACCATCATATGAACTCCAATCAGGATGCCAACTGGTGTGTGACCAAGCCGTGGTTTGATTATATTTTGGGAACGCGGGTCATTTCCTCGCTGGATTTGCAAGAGCAAAATCCGTTGGGTATTGCTTTACCCCAAGTGGTGTCGGATAAGCTCACCCAGTGGGTCAATCAAGTCTTCCCTGCAAAATGGGTTAAGGCACCTGAAGCGATTACATTGAATTCAGTGCAGACGGCGGAAACGGTTGCAGGATAACTGAATAGGTATTTATGTCGTGATTTGTCAATAATATTGGTATGTATTGTCAATATTTCGTCATTTGAACATTCTATAGTAAAGCTGTTGATGAGATGAAATCATCTCATGAGCACTAGTACGTCATTTTTCATTTTCCAGTTTAACAAGACAATGTTGTAGTTATTCTAGGTTTATAGGGAGTCGCAAGACTCCCTTTTTTTTATCTCAAAAATTGAGAGCATAAGTTCGGTCGAGAGCCAGCGAGCATTCTAAACTTTAACATTTGCTGCGTAATAGAAGCGATAGTACTGTCCGACTTAGCATTAGCTCAGCTGTGCCGAAGTACAGCGTAATTGAGCCATTTAATTCGTCTGCTTTTTAAAGCCCGTTAAAATATAGCGATCCATTTCATCGGTATAGTCCGGGGAAAACTGAAAGCAGACATGCTCGTTGATGTTTAAGGTTTTGAGATCAGGGAAGCTTTGTCTGGCACGTGGACTATTGCTAAATAAAAAAGCTTGTCGATCACTCTGAAAGTAAAACACTTTTTCAGTACTGATGTTGTGCCGTCGATAATGGGTGACCTCCGACCATTGTGTAAAAATACCACAAGCCCGAATTTGATCAGGTGCAATCAGCGCTTTTTCATAATACTGTTTAAACTGATATTTGTAGAAGCTGATATAGCTAAACAGGCATAAACCAAGGAGTAGCAGTACGGCCAGCATACCGAAAGGGCGGTCAGCATATTTCTCCATCAACAGGATGAAAACAAAACAGATCAATAGACCACAAATAAATAAGATTAGTTCTAAGTGATACATTTTTTCTCATCTTTAAAATGATAAAAAGAGTACTCGAAAGCACTCTTTTCATAGGTTTTACGGTTATGGTCTGTTTATAGACGCATTTCAATGCCTTGCTCTGCAAGGTATTTCTTCGCTTCAGGAATGGTGTGTTGTCCAAAGTGGAAAATTGAAGCAGCCAGTACAGCGTCTGCACCACCTTTTAAAATACCATCGGCCAAGTGTTGTAAGTTTCCGACACCGCCCGAAGCAATGGTTGGAATTGTCACGCGGTCATTGATTTGACGCATCAGCTCAAGGTCATAACCTGCTTTAGTACCATCGGCATCCATCGAGGTAATCAGCAGTTCACCTGCACCAAAGTCGGCCATTTTTACGGACCATTCAATCGCATCAATACCGGTTGGTTTACGGCCGCCATGGGTAAAAATTTCCCATTTATTCTCGCCCGTTTTTTTTGCATCAATGGCAACCACAATACACTGTGCGCCAAAGCGTTGCGATGCTTCTTGTACAAATTCTGGGTTAAACACCGCTGCTGAGTTAATGCTAACTTTGTCCGCGCCAGCATTGAGTAAGAGACGAATGTCTTCAACTTTGCGAACGCCACCACCGACCGTTAAGGGAACAAAAACCGTTTCAGCCATACGTTCAACAGTACGATAAGTCGTGTCGCGACCATTCGAAGTTGCGGTAATGTCTAAGAAGGTAATTTCATCAGCACCTTGTTCGTTATATCGACGTGCTACTTCTACTGGGTCACCTGCATCACGAATATCAAGGAATTGAACACCTTTCACTACACGACCGTTGTCTACGTCGAGGCAAGGAATAATACGTTTAGCTAGCATAATTTTTTCCAAAAATAACAGCCGATTATGAAACTTCGCGACTTAGATGCTACACCTTAATAGTCGGAGCGGGTATTCTATCAAACTTATGTAAGTTTTTTTGCAGGTTTTATATGTCGGTTTATACCACTTTGACTTTACAGGAAGTTCAGGCGTTTGCCGCACCTTATGGACTTGAGGTAATCGATCTGATCCCAATTCAAGGCGGTATTCAAAATACGAACTATTTTATTGTGTGTGAAAATGCTGTGCAGTATGTATTGACTGTATTTGAAGAAATGGATGAACAGGGTGCAGGCGAGTTAGTTCCTGTACTTGAGCATTTAGGTCAGGCTGGTTTAGCAGTTCCTGTACCCTTAAGTCATTCAGGCAAAGCCATTCATAGTTTAAAAGATAAACCTGCGCAAATTGCTCCACGGATGATGGGCAAACATCCCATGCCTGCGACCCTTGAACAAGCCGAGGCGATTGCAATTGCACAAGCGCAAATGCATGTCGCACTGCAAGATTTTCCACTGGAGCGTGCAGAATACCGTGACCATGACTACTGGCTCGCTGTAGCCTTACAGATGAAACCGACATTAAGTGAGGCGGATCAAGCACTGCTGAGTAAGTTGTTGGGTTTGTATGATGCATTATCGGCGGTTTATCCGAATCGTCCTAAGGGCTTTATCCACTCGGATTTATTCCGTGATAACACTTTGTTTGAGGGCAATCAGCTCAAAGGCATTTTAGACTTTTATGAACTGAATAAAGATGAGTTCTTGTTTGATATTGCGATTACCCTGAATGACTTCTGTACCGAATATCCAAGTGTGCACTTAAATGAAGACAAGGCCATCGCATTCTTAAACGCCTATGAAAGCATTCGTCCTTTAACGACTGATGAAAAATCTTGCCTCGAGTTGTATCTGGCAATGGCTGCTGCGCGTTTTTGGATGATGCGTTTACAAGTGGCGAAAAAAAATGCTGAACAAGGCCGTACGGGGGAGGACATTTTGCAGAAAAATCCTGCCGAAATGCGTAATATGGTGATTGACCGCTTAAAGTTTGTAACTGTTTAAATAGGAAAGAAAAATGCGTGACCAAGGACGACTCGTTGAATGGTTCGATGAAAAAGGCTATGGCTTTATTCAGCCCAACGATGACAGCAAAGATCGCGTGTTTTTACATATCAAGGACTTTGCACGGCAAGGTCCTCGTCCTATTTTAGGCTGTGCGTTGGAATACAACGTGCTTGTGGATGCGCAAGGGCGTTATCGTGCACAGCAAGTCAGTTATTTAAAAGCATCACAAACCCAAAAGAGTCGTACCTCAAAAGTCTCACCGAAAAAGACCGAACAGGGTCAACGCTGGAGTCCAATGCAAATTGCGTCGGTGGCATACATCGTGTTTTTGGCGCTATTGGTATTCATGGGACGTTTGAGTGGATTAGTGCTGCTGTTGATTAGTCTGATGAATGCGGCCAGTTATTGGTTCTATGCGCAAGATAAAGAAGCTGCACAAAATGGGCAGCGCCGTGTACCTGAAAATACATTACATCTCCTTTCATTTTTAGGGGGATGGCCTGCAGCATGGTTAGCGCAGCAAAAGCTACGACATAAAACACAAAAACAACCGTTTAGAAAGATTTACTTTTGTACAATTCTATTCAATATTCTTTTAATTTTATGGCTTATTTCTCCTTTCAATAGTTTGCCTATTTAAAGTTCAAGCCCACTTTATGAGGGACAATATGAATTATTCAGTCGATCAAGATCCGAATCGTAGTCTGACTTTTATTCTTTATATTTTGTATATCGTTGCGATTTTTTCCGCAGGGATTTTAGCGATCATTGCTTTAGTGATTAATTATGTGAAGCGTGGCTCTGTGCGTGGTTCCATTTTTGAGAGCCATTTTACTTGGCAGATTCGCACCTTTTGGTGGTATTTGATTTGGAACGTGATTGCCTTTGTGCCATTTATTTTCTTATTCTTTACGGGTGAAAATGCCACCGCTTTCGCAGGTGTCGCACTCGGTGCTTCAACCTTCTGCGTGTCTGTGATTGGGTTGTCGTGGGTGTGGATTGTGTATCGTGCCATTAAAGGCATTATTCGTTTAAACGACAATCAACCCATGTATCAATAACAAGTGATGGGATTTAAAAAAGGGCAGTGTGCCCTTTTTTTATGACTTTATTTTTTATAACAAGGTTTATGCACCGAGATGAACCAAGCTGATGCAGCAGTGTCTCTATTTTTGCGCAGGCTTTTAAAAAGCATCTTACTAAATTGAATTTCAATATTTACCTTTTTATATTAATAAATTTACTTTTTTAATATTTACAACTTACATTTTTGTTTATAAATAATTA